>CALFVD010000049.1 GCA_937928005.1 uncultured Neomegalonema sp.
GTATGCGTTGGTCGCAGATGTGGAAAGCTACCCAGAATTCATTCCTTGGACGACTGGTGCGCGCATCCGAGAACGGCGCGATATTCCGGGCGGCGAGGAGATGATTGCGGATCTGGTGGTTTCGTTCAAAGTGTTCCGTGAGCGGTATACATCGCGCGTCCATCTAAAACCCGCCGAAGGACAGGGCATGGCGCGTGTCAATGTCGAGGCGATTGACGGCCCGTTCGAGAGGCTCATCACCCTCTATAGCTTTACCCCGCGCGATGAGGGTGGCTGTACGATGGGGCTGGATGTTGATTTTCAGTTCCGCAGCCGGATTATGCAACGCGCGGCAGGGGTTGCCTTTGATCTAGCTCTAAAGCATGTCACGAAGGCTTTCGAGGTTCGCGCTGAAGAAATCTACGGCCCCGCTTAAGACCGAGACAATTTTCTATTACCAACATTTAGTATACCGCCACCCCAAGGTTCACGCATGAAATTTCCCGATGATGACCATGCTATCTCCGCGCTACCCACGCACATATATTTCGTCCACGCCCACATGGGCGGCGCGTGCATAGCCCGCCGCCGCCATGATCGCGCCGATCTCGCCGCCGCTATCCCCCGCATTATTCTCAATGGTCCAAGCATGGACGGGGTATTTTGCGAAATCAAAGGCCGACAGCGCCGCCACCTCGCCCCCCTCGATATCCAGTGAAACGAAGTCGATGGGGCCGAGCGCATGTTCTTCGATCAGGCTGGCCAGCGTTCGGGTCTTCACCGCAATCGTCTCGCCCGCATGGCGACTATCGGCCTCGACTTGCTGGCGCAGCTTCGCGTCATAGCTGCTCGCCAACCCACTCATCTGCGTATACCCGGCGGTAATGTGCAGGAACTCCGCCTCGCCATCCTTCGGGGCAATCGCCACTTCGGCCAGCGGCGCATTGCGGCATGCGCGGGCGGCGGCGGCATAGGTCGGCGACGGTTCAACCATTAGGCCCGTCCATCCCCGCATTGCCTCGAAAAACAGCGTATTCGACCCTGTGGCCCCATCATACGCCCCCACATCCAGAAAAACGCCCCCGCGCTTACCCTTGAAGATCACCTCGTCAAGATATCGATCCTGTCCTGCCTGAGAGAACCATCGCGCCCCAGCACCACGCTCCATCTGCCGTGCATTCCATGCGCGCTGGCGCATTTGCCCATGTAATGCGCCTTGGCTTTGCTGGGCGGCCGCCTCGTAAACGCGCGCCGCAAGATTCAGCGCCTTGGCCGCATCCACCACCAATTTATCGGCATCCGCAAGCGTGATCGCGTGGCGCTCACCTTCAGCGGGGGGCGGTGTATCGGACATGGGGCGGCCTCCTTGAAAATGTCGCGCATATCATAGCCTGCGCCGTCACTCATTACTCGTGTTTCTTGTCACGACCGCGCGCGTTCAGTGACTGGAAAGATTTGGCCTGTTAACCAGACTTTGTACAACGGAGCTATTCCCCCATGACCTATCTCGTTACCGGCGCTGCTGGATTCATCGGCATGAACACCGCCCGTCGCTTGCTGGAGCGGGGCGAAAAGGTCTTTGGAATCGACAATCTCAACGATTATTACGAGGTCGCCCTAAAGCGCGAACGACTGGCCGAACTCGCCGCATTCCCCGGCTTCACCTTCACGACAGGCGACATCGCCGACCATGAAACCGTAAAAGCCCTCTTCGCCAGCGCACAACCGCGCCGCGTCATCCACCTCGCCGCCCAGCCGGGGGTACGCTATTCGCTCGAAAACCCCCATGCCTATATCCAGTCGAATGTGGTCGGTCATCTCAATATCATCGAGGGCGTACGCCATTCGGATAGTGTCGAGCATCTCGCCTATGCCTCCTCCTCCTCCGTATACGGTGCAAACGAGGCGCAACCCTTCTCCGAGGATGACCGTGTTGATAGCCCCGTCTCCCTCTACGCTGCGACCAAACGGTCGGATGAGCTGATGAGCCGCACCTATTCGCATCTCTACGGTATCTCACAGGTCGGCCTGCGTTTCTTCACCGTCTACGGTCCATGGGGACGCCCCGACATGGCCCCGTGGCTCTTCACGAAGGCAATTCTGGCGGGCGAGCCGATCAAGGTCTTCAATCATGGTGAGATGAAGCGCGATTTCACCTATATCGACGATATCGTCAGCGGCGTCATCGCCAGTGCCGACATGGCCCCAATATCGGGCGAGGGGGCGACGCGCCACCGCGTCTACAACATCGGCAACAATCGCCCCGAACGCCTGATGGATTTCATATCCGCCATCGAAGACGCGGCGGGGCGCAAGGCCGAAAAAATCATGCTTCCGATGCAGCCCGGCGACGTGTACGAGACATATGCCAATATCGACCGCATCGGCGCAGATTTAGGTTTTGCCCCTACAACCAGCCTTTCGGAAGGAATACCGCGTTTTGTTGACTGGTTCAAAAAACGGCATGGTGTTTGACCGCTTTTCAGGAATACCAGCACAATGCTAGCCCTCGCCCTCATCCTCGACGCCATCTTCGGCGAACCTGATTGGCTCTGGAAGCGGTTCCCGCATCCGGCGGTAGTGATGGGCAATTTTATCCGCTGGCTCGACACCACGCTCAACCGGGGTACAGGGCGCAAGGCAAAGGGCATCGCCGCCCTTATCGCCCTGCTGATCCCCGTCTACATCATCGCCCGCATCCTCTCGCTCGATATCTTTTTCGGCGTGTTTGAAATCCTCGGCGCGGCCATTCTCCTCGCTCATCGCAGCTTGATTGAGCATGTGCGCGCCGTCGCCGAAGGCTTACGCACCTCGCCAGAAGCAGGACGCCGCGCGGTTGCCATGATCGTAGGCCGCGAAACGGCGCAGATGGGGGAAGCCGAAGCCTCCCGCGCGGCCATCGAATCGGCGGCGGAAAACTTCTCCGACGGTGTTATCGCCCCCGCTTTCTGGTTCTTACTCCTCGGCCTCCCCGGCATCGCGCTCTATAAAGCGGTCAATACCGCCGATTCGATGATCGGTTATCGCACTGAGCACTATGAGGAGTTTGGCTGGGCGGCGGCACGGCTCGATGATGTGCTTAACTGGCTCCCCGCCCGCCTTAGTGCCTTGTTGATCGTCTTTGCGGGCGTTATCAGGCGGCGCGACCGCGAACAGGGCTTCGTACGCGATTTTTCCGAGCGTTTCGATGCCGTGATGGAGGAAGCTCCCCGCCACCGCTCGCCCAATGCAGGCTGGCCAGAGGCGGCGGTAGCCCATTCCCTCGATCTCGCCCTGTCGGGACCGCGCATTTACGATGGCACGCTAACGGATGACCCTTTCGTCAACGAAGATGGCGAACACGCACTGGAACATGGTGATATCGACGATACTATCGCCCTGCTCTGGCGAACATGGACGACATTCACCCTGCCCTTGGCCCTATTGTTGCTGCTTCAAGTGATCTGATCGTCCCCGAACATCAACGCTTCTAGATCGGCGGTGGCTTTCTTCAGTCGCGGCACCCACGCCTTCGCCGCCTCAAAATCGAGCCGCTGCACTGGCGCATGAAACGCAATAGTCGCGGCGAACCGCCCATCTGGATCATAGACTGGTGCCGCCATGGCGATCATACCTGTCATGAATTCCTCATTATCCCAGGAATGACCAGCTTCGCGCACCTTCAGGATTTCCTTGAGCAATGCGTCCTTATTGGTAATGGCATTCGGCCCTTCTTGCGTCAGCGTCATCGTCGCCAACATCCGGTCCAGCGCCGCATCGTCATAGCTTGATAGATACATCTTGCCACTGGCGGTACAGTGAAACGGCACTTCCGCCCCGATAGGCAATTGATAGCGCAGAGGCCAAGGCGTATCGACCCGGTCGAGATAGGTCATCCCGCTCGCCCCCGGCACCGAAAAGTTACAGGTTTCGCGAATCTCCCCCGCTAGTGCCGTCATTACCATCCGGCGGGCAATGTGCAGTTGCGACGCCATCAACAGCCCGGACGCAAGCACTCGCACCCGCCGCGCAGGTCGCAGCCTGCCGCCGATACTGTCGCGAATCAGAAAACCGTCTTCTTCCAGCGTCGTACAGAGCCGGTGTAATGTTGGTTTGGGTAAATCGACGACCTCGCCAATCTCCGCAACAGAGAGTGGTCGCCCTGCTTGCGCCAGTGTTTCGAGGATGACAATCATCCTCATATTGGTCGGAATTCTATCGTGCTGCTCATTCATAAACATCACGATATCGGCTTTCTTTCACAAAATCGCTTTGAAATTTTTGAGAAGTATGGTCTTAGTTTTTGATGAATTGGGGGTGGCCGTGGAATTCGACTACATTGTCATAGGGGCTGGATCGGCGGGATGCGCCGTAGCGGGGCGACTGTCAGAGTCGGGCGACGCAACGGTTGGCCTGCTCGAAGCGGGCGGAAAAGACTCGAATCCGTGGATTCATATCCCGGTCGGTTATTTCAAGACGATGGGGTCTTCCCTCGACTGGAACTACATGACCGAGCCAGACCCCGGCCTCAATGGTCGCCAATTACCGTGGCCACGGGGCAAAGTGCTGGGCGGGTCTAGCTCCCTTAACGGCTTGCTTTACGTTCGCGGACAAGCCGAGGATTACGACGGCTGGCGTCAGACGGGTAATGCAGGCTGGGGATGGGATGATGTCTTGCCCTTCTTCCGTCGCTCCGAAAAGCAAGAACGCGGCGAAGATGAATTTCATGGCGGCGATGGCCCGCTCTCCGTCTCGAACATGCGCCTGAAACGCCGCATCTGCGACGAATGGGTCGAGGCGGCGCAGAAGGCGGGTTATGCGTTCAACGAGGATTACAACGGCGCGACTCAGGAAGGCGTTGGCTACTTCCAGCTCACAACTGCGAACGGGATTCGCTGCTCATCAGCGAAGGCTTATCTGAAACCCGCGCGCAGCCGCAAAAACCTCGACATCATCACCAAGGCGCATGTCAAACGCATCGTCTTCGATGCCGATAAGCGCGCAACCGGCGTTGAAATCCTACGCCCGAACGGCAAGACAGAAATCATTCGCGCCCGTTCTGAGATTATTCTGAGTGCGGGCGCAATTGGCTCGCCGCAAATCTTGATGCTCTCCGGCATTGGCCCCGGCGGACATCTCGCCGAAGTCGGCATCGAACAGGTGCGCGATGCTCCGGCGGTTGGCACGAACCTGCAAGACCACCTTCAGGCGCGTTTGATCTACAAATGCACGCGCCCGACGATGAATAACGAAGTGCGTAGCATCATTGGCAAGATGAAAATCGCCGCAGAATACGCCCTCAAACGCTCTGGCCCGATGACCATGGCGGCCAGTCTCGCGGTCGGTTTTATGAAAACGCGCCCCGAACTTGCGACCCCGGATATTCAGTTTCATATCCAGCCATGGAGCGCAGACAGTACCAGCGAAGGCGTCCATCCCTTCTCCGCCTTCACCGCATCGGTTTGTCAGCTACGCCCAGAAAGCACGGGCCATCTATTGCTAAACCCCGAGAACCTACTCGGTGCGCCGAAGATTCACCCCAACTACCTCGCCACGCCCCTCGATTGTGCTACGGCGGTTGCGGGCGTGAAGATCGCTCAGAAAATTTCGAGCTTTGAGCCACTCAAAACTGCAATCACAGAAGAGCTGCGCCCCGGTCCCGACAACACGACCGATGAGCAGCTTCTCGACTGGGTGCGCAACACTGCATCGTCAATCTATCATCCCACCGGCACATGCCGCATGGGTCAAGACGATCATGCCGTGGTTGACGAGCGCCTGCGTGTGCGCGGCGTGACCGGCCTGCGCGTTGCGGATTGTTCGATCATGCCACAGATCGTCTCTGGCAATACCAACGCCCCCGCCATAATGATCGGCGAAAAACTATCAGACATGGTGCGCGAAGATTCGCGGCACTCCAGTAATCGAATGGCAGGAGCCGCTTAGAATGTGGGATACAGTTGCCGATTTCGGCAAGATCATCGTCGCAGACCTCGTTTTGTCAGGGGACAATGCGTTGATTATCGGCATGGCCGCCGCTGGCCTTGCACCCGAACTTCGCAAGAAAGCCATCCTCTACGGTATGATCGTTGCCGCCGTACTGCGCATCGTTTTTGCCATCATTGCAACCAAGCTTCTCGGCATACCGGGTCTGCTATTCGTTGGCGGGTTACTGCTGCTTTGGGTATGTTACCATCTCTACAAGGATATCCGCGCTCATACCGATGAACGCGCGGAGGAGGCACTAGAAGAAGCCGAGGAAGGTGGATACCAAGGCCCGCCGAAACGAACGCTCAAACAGGCACTTATCGCCATCACCATCGCCGATGTGTCGATGTCCCTCGATAACGTGCTTGCGGTCGCTGCCATTGCCGATGGTGATACCACGAAGCTGGTCTTCGGTCTGGGTCTTGCCATCGTTCTCATGGCCTTCGCTGCGACACTCATCATGAAGCTGCTCGCAAAATACCCTCTGATTTCATGGCTTGGCCTCATCGTCCTCCTCTATGTTGCCGTCGAGATGCTGTACCGTGGCGTCACCGGCTGCGAAACCGGGATCGGCATGATGTTCGGCTTCCTCTCCGAAACGCAATGCGTACCGGCGGGTAAAGGGGGCGGACACTAGATGTCATTACACGCTGAGAATTTGACGGTTTCCGCCCGCTATCATCACCTCGCTGATGATAGCGCAAGCCGCCGAGTTCCCGAATTTCTCCGCCCGTCGATATGGGCTGGAGATATAGTAGGCGGCCTTAAGGCCACCTCACCCCGCTCCGGCCTCAATCCCGGCATTTACTCCATCAACAGATTGGAAGATGCTGGCGAACCGACTACGATGAGGTCGAACGGCTCCGACAGGCTGTACGATGCGGTCATGTACTACAAGTCTTGTATAAGAATATCTGTCCATGTTACGGACGCAACCGATACTAGACTAACGCCCGGCGGTGGGCGTCCCCGCGCTTTGGGGAGAACCCGTTCCAACGACAAGCAAACTCAAGGGAGTGATTGAATGAATATCCTCAAAAGCGCCGTGATGGGCGTCGCACTTGCGGCCCTGTCAACGGCGGCCTTCGCCGAAACCGTGATCCGCGTCCAGTCGGTGATCCCCTCGAAGGCTGATGAAGTCTTCATGCTGAACGAATTCGCCAAGGATGTCAGCGACCTGACCAATGGCTCGCTCAAGATCGAAGTTCTGCCTGCTGGCGCAGTCGTCGGCGTGAAAGAAACCCTTGATGCGGTCGATAAGGGCTTGATCGAAGGTGGTTTCGCATGGACGCACTATTGGTCCGGTAAGCACCCTGCCGCCATGCTCTTCGGTTCGCCCGTTGCTGGCGCTGGCGTCGGTATCGACAATATCGCCTTCGTCTCTTGGTTCCAGTATGGCGGTGGTAAGGAGCTGTATGACGAGCTTTGGGACGAAATGGGCGTCAACGTAAAAGGCTTCATGCTTCAGCCTGTTGGCCCGGAAGCTCTCGGTTGGTTCAAAGAGCCAATCAACTCGATGGACGACTTCCGCAAGTACCGTTTCCGCACGCCTCCCGGCATCCCCGGCCAGACGTATAAAGACATCGGTGTTGCATCGGTTGCTATGGGCGGTGGTGACATCCTCCCAGCACTCGAAAAAGGCACCATCGACGCCGCCGAATGGTGCTGCCCAAAGCCTGACTCGGTCTTCGGCTTCCAGAAAGTCCTGAAGCACTACTACCTTCAGGGTCTACACCAGGTCGTCGTGAACGCCGACATGTACATCAATGGCGATGTCTATGAAGGTCTTTCCGATCTCGAAAAGAAAGCTCTCGAAGTCGCGGCAAACGCCTCGCTCTCGAAAGCAATGTCCTACCGCATCTACGAAAACGGTAAGGCGCTGAAAGATCTCGTGGAAAACCACGGCGTCCAGCTGCATGACACGCCAGCCGACTACTTCCCAGCGTACATGAACGCTGCGAAAGCATCGCTTGAGAAGAACGCCGACGAAAACGAGTTCTTCGCCAAGGTCTGGCAGAGCCAGAAAGACTTCGCCGCCATCGCCGTTCCTTTCTGGGCCGGTGCACAGGCGTCGAACGCCGCTCTGGGTAAAGCCTTCGCCGACAGCGTCGCGAAGAAGTAATCGCGACACCCCTCCCCGCTTCGGCGGGGAGGGGATATGTGCCCCTTCATGTGAAACGGCCACTCTACTCGACCGAACCGTTTTACTTGAAGCAGCATAACGACCCGCCCCTGACAACGATCCGGGGCCTCTTCATCCAAGATAAATGGCGTTGAGAGGTTTCCGGTGGCTACCGGAAGTGGGAACTCAGATTTCAGGGGGATTGGACCGATGGCAAATGAGCCGGGAATCGGTGAACTCGATATTACCGACGAATTGATTGCAGAACGCCGCGCCGAGGAGCCGGGCCAAACGCCGGAGGACATGACCTCGTGGCAACGGCCCATTACCGCGACCATCGACGTCATCAACCTCTGGGCCGGCCGTATCCTGTGCCTGTTGCTGGTGCCTTTGATCTTCGCGATGGTGTTCGAGGTTTTCTCCCGTACCGCCTTCGGCATGCTCTCTGCGCAGGGCATGGACCAGCAGGCCCGCGACTGGGGTCTTGGCCCGACGCTTTGGGTCTATGATATCAGCCGCATGACGGGCGGCGTCCTCTTCATGGGCGCGGCGGGCTATGCCCTGATGCGCGGCGTCCATATCCGCGCCGACTTCCTCTATCGCAATTGGACGCCGAAGACACAGGCGACCGTCGATGCGATCCTCTACATGCTGTTCTATTTCCCAGCCATGCTGTTCTTCTTTTGGAGCGCACTCGACTTCACCCTCGATTCCATGGGTTGGCGCGGATGGGACAAGCCTTGGGGCCGCTGGGAGGAAGCGAGCGATTCCACATGGGCGCCGATCCTCTGGCCCGCCCGCATCTTCATGCCCATCGGCGCGGGCCTGTTGTTCTTACAAGGCTTCCCGGAATTGTTCCGCGCGTTCCACCAGATGGGCAAATCGCGTGAGGCCAAATTCCTCAAGATTCTCGTTCCCTACTTCATCCTTCTCGCCATCCTCTTCTATCTCGTCTTCTTCCAGAAGGATCTGGCCAAAGATGCGGCCCGTGCATTGAAAAAGGGCGAGGCGAGCTTCCTGCAAGATATTGTTCTCTACATCCAAGCGGGGCTGGACTGGTTCGCGGGCCTGTTCGGGGGCTTGGGCGATATCGACAAGCCGACCATCGGGCTGTGGATGCTCGGCGCGATGCTGTTCTCGATCTTCGTCGGCTTCCCCATCTCTTTCACGCTGATCTTCCTCGGCTTCGTCTTCGGAACGTGGGGCACGAACAGCGACCTGACCTTCTATCTGCTGACCTTGCAGGCCAACTCCACCATGCTCGATGACCAGCTCGTCGCCGTGCCCCTCTTCATCTTCATGGGCATCATGATGGAGCAGGCGGGCCTGATGGAGCGGTTGTTCAACGCCGTGCAGATGATGATGTCGCGCACGCGCGGCGCGCTCTTCATCGCCGTATTGTTCGTCTCAACCATCTTCGCCGCCGCCACCGGCATCGTCGGCGCATCCGTCACGATCCTCGGTATCATGGCCGCAAAAACCATGAACCGCTCCGGCTACGACGTGCGCATGGCCGCCGGGTCGATCACCGCCGGGGGCACGCTCGGTATCCTGATCCCGCCCTCGATCATGCTGATCGTCATGGGTCCGGTCCTCGAAGTACCCGTGACCGACCTGTTCCGCGCCGCGATCATCCCCGGCGTCATGCTGGCCGGTCTCTACATGCTCTACGCCATCGGTCGCTGCTGGATGAACCCAAGCCTCGGCCCGATTCTCGCACCAGAAGACCAGCCCGAAACCTCGCCCTACTACATTGCCGAGGTCGCGCTGGTCATGGCGGCACTCATCATCTTCATCCAGCTTTGTGTGATGGGGGCCAGCGGCTCGCTCGCCTTCTTCCCCTTGGGTGGTCTGGTGATCCCGATCCTTTGGATCGTATTCATGTTCGTGACCTTCCAGTTCATGCGCCGTGTAAAGCCGGGTGGCTTCTACTTCGCTGACCTGTGGTACGAATTCTTCATGGGTCTTGTCCCACCCACGGTCCTCATCTCCTTCGCTCTCGGCTCGATCCTGCTCGGCTGGGCAACCCCTGCGGAGGCCGCCGCCTGCGGTGCGTTCGGCTCGATCCTCCTCTCCGTGGCCTACCGCAAGTTCAGCTTTGGCGGCTTCTACGAGGCGCTGATCAAGACGCTGGAAATCACCGTCTTGATCATGTTCCTCGTCGCGGCTTCCAACTTCTTCGGTGCGGTTTTCTCAAACCTTGGCACACCGAAGATGCTGACCGAGCTTCTGCTGTCGATGGACCTGTCGCCGGTGATGACGCTCATTCTCATCATGGCGCTGATCTTCCTGCTCGGCTGGCCGCTGGAATGGGTGCCCATCGTCCTGATCATCGTGCCGATCCTGATGCCTGTGGTCGAAACCCTCGGCCCCGCCTTCGGAATGGAGCGTGTCGACCTTCTGGTCTGGTTCGCGATACTCGTGGCGGTGAACCTACAAACCGCGTGGCTATCACCGCCGGTTGCCCTATCGGCCTACTTCCTCAAGGGCGTGGTGCCGGAATGGGATCTGAAAGACATCTACTTGGGCATGATGCAGTTCATGGTCATTCAGGTTATCGGCCTCGTCTTGATCTTCATGTTCCCGCAGATCGCGCTCTGGCTACCGAATTATCTCTACGGCGGCGGATAGCCTGACCAACGAAAAAGCCGCCCCGAAAGGAGCGGCTTTTTTACGGGGCATCCCCGGAAACGCGCAGCGGTATCCGGGGTCTCGGCGGTCATAGAGAATATAGTCGAGGCTCCGGCACAAGGCCGGGGCTGCGGTGTTCACTCATCCGTATCCGCCAGCAGCGAGGCATTACCCCCCGCCGCTGTCGTATCGATGCATACATGCCGCTCCAGCGTTAGACCAATCGCCAGCTCATCACGCGCCAGCAATGGAATAATCGCCCCCTCACGCCCCGCAATCGCTTTGCGGATCATAAGGGCATCGGCGTCACCGCCATCGAAGACCACCGCATCAATCCCCGCATCACGCCCAAGCCGCATCAGCCCCTCGGCCACATCCGCCCGGATCGCCATCGCGCCCCGCGCCTCGACCGCCGCCGCCTGCATCTCCGTATCCGGCCCAAGGCACAGCACAGTCGAGCGCACATGGAAGGACAGCCGGTTCGACTCCCCCGTTGGCCCCGGTAACGACAATTCACCAGACGGCACCGCCGCCTCGATCCCCGTCGCAAATCGCGTCAGATATAGCGGCCCCCCCGCCTTCGGCCCCGTCCCCGACAAGCCATGCCCGCCAAATGGTTGCGACCCGACGATGGCCCCGATCTGGTTGCGATTGACATAGAGGTTCCCCGCCTCCACCCGATCCACGATATGCTGTACCCGGTCATCGATGCGCGTATGTAGGCCGAAGGTCAGCCCATACCCCGTTGCATTGATCGCCCCGATTACCGCATCAATCTCGTCGGCCCCAAAGGTCGCCACATGCAGCACGGGGCCAAAGATTTCGCGCTCCATCTGCGCAATCCCATCCACGCGGATGACCGTCGGCCCGACAAACCGCCCCTCGCCCTTTGGTACGATCCGCTTAAGCACCCGCCCCTCCGCTTCGGCGGTATCGATATAGGCGGCGATATCGGCCCGCGCATCCTCGTCAATCACCGGCCCGACATCGGTGCGCAATTCCCACGGATCACCGACATGCAGCTCATCCATCGCGCCGTACAGCATCTCCAGCACCGTCTCGGCCACGTCCTCCTGCACATAGAGGCAACGCAAAGCCGAACACCGCTGCCCCGCCGACTGAAAGCTCGACGCCATGATATCGCGAACCGCCTGTTCTGGCAGGGCCGTGCTATCCACGATCATCGCGTTCAGCCCGCCCGTCTCGGCGATAAGTGGTGCGCGCGGGTCCATATGCTGGGCCATCGACCGATGGATCGCCTGCGCCGTGGCCGTCGAGCCGGTAAAACACACGCCGTCGATCTTGTCCGACGCCGTCAGCGCCGCCCCGACCGTTGCCCCGTCACCGAGCAACAGTTGCAACGCCGAACGCGGCACCCCCGCCTCGTGCAACAGTTCAACGCAGCGCCATGCGACAACGGGCGTCTGTTCGGCTGGTTTCGTCAGCACCCCATTACCCATCGCCAGCGCGGCGGCGATTTGTCCACTAAAGATCGCAACAGGGAAATTCCAAGGCGAGATACAGGTAAACACCCCTCGCGCCGTTGCCCCTGTATGCCCCATCGCCTCATGGGCGTAGTAGCGCAAGAAATCCACCGCCTCACGCAATTCTGCATCGCAATCGAGCAGCGATTTCCCTGCCTCCCGCGTCAACAGCGCAAAAATCTCACCATAATGCGCCTCGTACAGATCGGCGGCGGCGGTCAGCACGCGCGCCCGTTCTTCCACCGGCGCATCCCATGGCGCAGCGGCGGCAATCGCCCCCGCCACATCCACCGCGCTCGCATTGCGGATTTCGGCGACCGTATCGCCCGGCACCGCAGGGTTAATGCTATGCACCAACTCCCCACCAGACGGCTCGACCACCAGCAATGGCCCCACCTGCCAGCGATGCTCCTCAAAAGCCCCCCGCGCCGCCTCGATCTTGGCCAGCACCACCGCATCTGTCAGGTCGAACCCCCGCGAATTGGGCCGCGACGGGCGGAACAGATCGGCTGGCATCACCGTGCGCGGATTCTCGGCGGGGGTCGGCAAGGCCAGCGCCGCCTCGAACGGATCAGCGGCCACCACTTCTGGCGGTACCTCCTCATCGACGATCTGGTTCACGAAGGATGAGTTCGCCCCGTTCTCCAACAACCGCCGCACGAGATAGGCCAGCAAATCCTTATGCGGCCCGACAGGCGCGTAAATCCGACAGCGCGTGCCTTCCTCGTTCAGCACAATATCATGTAACGCCTCACCCATCCCATGTAGGCGCTGAAACTCGTAGGTGCTCTTGTCTCGATTTTGCGCCAAATCAAGCACAGCGGCCACCGTCCGCGCGTTATGCGTGGCGAATTGTGGGTAGATGCGCTCCATCGCCAGTAATTGCCGCGCACAGGCGACGTAGCTGACATCCGTAATGCATTTATTGGTAAAGACCGGAAAACCGTCGAGGCCCATCACCTGCGCCAGCTTAACCTCGGTGTCCCAATACGCGCCCTTAACCAGCCGCACCATGATGTTGCGGTCCAGTCGCGTGGCCAGATCGTTCAGCCAGTCAATCACCAGCGACGCCCGCTTGCCATAGGCTTGCACGACCACCCCGAACCCGTCCCAATCCGCCAGCGACGGATCAGAAAACACCGCCTCAATCACATCGAGCGACAAGTCGAGCCGATCCGCCTCCTCCGCATCAATATTGAAGCCCATCCCCACCGATTTCGCCAGTAGCGCCAGCGACCGGCAGCGGGGGACAAGAATCTGCATCACCCGCTCGCGCTGGCTTTCCTCGTAGCGGGGGAACAGCGCGGACAGCTTGACCGATATCCCCGGATTCTCGCGGATAACCTTCGAGGTGCAGGCGGGCGCAAGCGATGATATCGCACGGCTATAGGACAGATGAAACCGCCGCGCATCCGCCTCGGTCTTTGCGGCCTCGCCCAGCATATCATAGCTGTAGGTATAGCTGCGCTTTTCCTGCTTGCGCGCATTCTTCATCGCCTCTTCAATATCGCGGCCCAGCACGAATTGCGCGCCAAGCTCCTTCATCGCGACAGAGACAGCACGGCGAATGACAGGCTCACCAACCCGCTTGATCGCCCCGCGCAGCACGCCGCCAATCCCCTGTGTCTTACTCTCATCCAGCACCGACCCGGTCAGCATCAGCGCCCATGTGGAGGCATTAACCAGTGACGAACTCGACTGCCCCAGATGTTGCCCCCATTCGGAAGGCGCAATCTTATCCTCGATCAGCGCGTCGATCGTATCGGTATCGGGCACACGCAACAGCGCCTCGGCCAGACACATCAGGGCCACGCCCTCATCGGTTGAGAGGCCGTATTCCTCCAAAAACAGTTCCATGAGGCTGTTATTATCGCCCGCCCTGATCGCCTTCACCAAATCAACCGCGCGCTCCGTCATCCCTGCCCTGCGTTCAGGCGACAGGTCAGCGGTCTGGATCAAATCGGCGAGGCATTCGCTTTCGGGCGCACGAATGCGACCACGAATGGCATCGCGCAGGCTGGCATCGTCCGCAAAATCTTTCATGGGTACGCTCCCGGTTGAGGTAGCTTTCGGTATCATAAAACCGCAAGCCCTTCTGCCTCAATGGTAGTGCGTAATACCCGGTTTTCAGTCCTTAAGACTGGCGGGATCGGCAAGTCTGGTCTCTAAGACTTCCAGATCAATCTGTAACTTGCGCAAAGCCACCTCATCGGCCTGCTCGGTCACACGCCCTAGCTGATCGGCGGCGCGGGTCAAGGCATCGACGCTTGATGCAATCAGCGCGTCACGCTCCTCGCCGGGCGAGCGGTGCGAAGCACGGGCCGACCGCTGCACCACGCTATAGAGCGCCAGCAACAGGCGCTTAACCGGCTGATGCACCCGCCGCGCAAAGCCTTCATCTGCCCGCACCCGCGTCTCCAACTGGCGGGTCTGATCAATCAGCATGGTTATCGCATCCCGAATCGCATCGGCCCCAGATGCCGCATCATTGCGCGCTTCCGAAAACGCCGCCACCGCATCGCGCAACTCACCCTCAATAGACGGTCCAACAGGCTCCCCCGCCTCTTCCGGCTCATGCTTCACACTTGGCACGCTGGCACTGTCAGGCAGACCATCCTCCCGCCGCAGCGACCAGCGCAGCCACAGACCAACGGCGATGATGGTTCCAAAAAGGATCAGAAAGCGCATAGAGTTCTCCAGCAAAAAAGCGCCGCCCCGGATTATCCGGGGCGGTGCAGAGGTCAGTGCACCGTCAGCCCATCGCCGCCATCGGCGGGCGGCGGGGTTGGGGCAACGATGGCATCGCCCATGACAAGGCCGTGTTCGTTGGCCGTCACCGCGATGCTCTCGCCATCCTTCACCGAACCGGAGAGGATCTGCTCGGCCAGTGGGTCTTCCAGCGCCTTCTGGATCACCCGTTTCAGCGGACGCGCCCCATAGGCGGGATCGTAGCCCCGGTCGGCCAGCCATGCTCGTGCGGCATCGTCGAGCGTAACGCCAATCTTGCGGCCCGATAGGCGTTTCTCCAACCGGCCCAACTGGATATCCACGATTCCGGCCATATGCTCGCGGCCCAGCCGGTCGAAGATGATGATCTCGTCCAGCCGGTTCAGGAATTCGGGGCGGAAATGCGCCCGCACCGCTTCCATTACCGCGTCGCGCGCCGGTCCCATTGCCGCCCCATCCGCCATCTCCGTCAGCGCATGGCTGCCGAGGTTGGAGGTCAGGATAATGATGGTATTGCGAAAATCGACCGTGCGACCCTGCCCGTCGGTCAAGCGGCCTTCGTCCAATACCTGCAACAGCACGTTGAACACATCCGGGTGCGCTTTCTCGACCTCATCGAACAGCACGACCTGATAGGGCCGACGCCGCACCGCTTCGGTCAGCACCCCGCCCTCGTCATAACCGACATAGCCAGGGGGGGCACCAATTAACCGGGCCACCGAGTGCTTCTCCATAAACTCGCTCATGTCGATCCGGGCCATTGCCGTATCGTCATCGAACAGGAACATAGCCAGCGCCTTGGTCAGCTCGGTCTTGCCTACGCCCGTCGGGCCGAGGAACAAAAAGCTGCCCAGCGGCTTGTTCGGGTCCGAGATACCGGCCCGCGCCCGGCGCACGGCGCTGGAGACGGCGGAAACCGCATCCTCTTGCCCGATGACCCGTTTGGCAATCTCCTGCTCCATCCGCAACAACTTCTCGCGTTCGCCTTCAAGCATTTTGTCGACGGGTACGCCGGTCCAGCGAGACACGACCGAGGCGATATGCTCCGGCGCGACCGCCTCTTCGACCAGCACATCGGATTCCGCCCCTTCGGCATCGGCCAGCTTCTTCTCCAGATCAGGGATCGTGCCGTAGGATAGCTCACCCGCCTTGGCCAGATCGCCGCGCCGTTTGGCATCATCCAACTCGTTACGAGCATGGTCTAGCTGCTCCTTCACGTCCCGCGCATCGGCCAGCTTATCGCGCTCGGCCTCCCATTGCGCGGTCAGGGCGGTCGCCTGTTCCTCCAGTTTACCGAGCGATTCTTCCAGCTTGGCGAGACGATCAATGGACCCCTGATCCGTCTCCTTCTTCAACGCCTCGGCCTCGATCTTTTTCTGGATAATCTCCCGGTCGAGCGCATCGAGTTCCTCAGGCTTGGAATCCACCTCCATCCGCAACCGCGACGCCGCTTCATCCATCAAATCGATGGCCTTATCGGGCAAAAAGCGATCGGCAATATATCGGTTCGATAGGGTCGCCGCCGACACCAGCGCAGAATCCGAAATGCGAACCCCGTGGTGAACCTCGTATTTCTCCTTGAGGCCACGCAGGATCGAAATCGTATCTTGCACCGTCGGTTCAGCCACGAAAATCGGCTGGAAGCGCCGCGCAAGGGCCGCATCCTTCTCCACATGCTTGCGGTATTCATCGAGCGTAGTCGCGCCGATACAATGCAGCTCCCCCCGCGCCAGCGCAGGTTTCAGCAGGTTCGACGCATCCATCGCGCCGTCAGACTTGCCCGCCCCGACCAGCGTGTGCATCTCGTCAATGAACAGGATGATCTGCCCATCCTCGGCCATGACTTCGTTCAACACGGCTTTCAGCCGCTCCTCGAACTCGCCACGATATTTCGCCCCCGCGATCAGGCTGCCCATGTCGAGCGACATCAGCTTTTTATCACGCAGGCTTTCGGGCACATCCCCATCCACGATCCGCCGCGCCAAGCCTTCGGCAATGGCGGTCTTACCAACCCCCGGCTCACCGATGATGACGGGGTTATTCTTCGTGCGGCGGCTCAAGACCTGCATCGTGCGGCGGATTTCCTCATCGCGCCCGATAACAGGGTCAATCTTGCCTTCGCGCGCCGCTTCGGTCAGGTCACGCGCATATTTTTTCAGCGCATCAAACCCATCCTCGGCACTGGCAGTATCCGCAGTGCGCCCCTTGCGTAGATCATTGATCGTCTGGTTCAGTGATTGCGGGTTCACCCCTGCATCGGCCAAAATCTTCGCGCTTTCGGCCCGTTGCACCATCCCAAGCGCCTGCAACAACCGCTCAACGGTGACATAGCTATCCCCTGCCTTCTCGGCCAGCTTTTCGGCTTGATCGAAGACGCGGCTCAGTTCGGGCGCAAGGTATACCTGCCCCGCCCCACTACCGCTGACCTGCGGCACTTTGCTAAGCGCCAATTCAGTATCGCGCAGCGCGCTGGCAGGATCACCCCCCGCCTTACGGATCAAGTTCTGGGCAAGTCCTTGCTCATCATCGAGCAGCACTTTGAGCAAATGCAGGGCGGTAAAATTCTGATGGCTCTCGCGCAGGGCCATGCTCTGTGCCGACTGCACGAAACCTTTTGAGCGTTCACTCAGTTTTTCGACGTTCATCAGCGGTACTCCCAAGCGGATCGCGGTCTTCACCCAAAAAAGGCATGAAACTTGCGAACCCAAACTACTGAAAATGGCCAGTCACGGCCTGCTTGACGAATATTTGGGAATACGGCCCCGGTTTTCCAAGACCGGGGCCGCATCGAAATTCTTAATATCACTCGGATAGAATGGAGACGGGGACTACGAATGGACGGGGACACGATGGGGAATCGTATCATATCGACACGTCGGGCTATGCTGCTCGGAATCGGGGCCACGCTGGCCATGCCTGCCCTTGCGCGGGCGCGGGTGCCCAATACGCGCACCCTATCCTTGCACAACACCCGCACGGATGACCGTTTCAACGACGTGTACTACGCCGATGGCGTCTATGAACCCGAAGCCATGGCCGCCCTCGACAGCCTGTTGCGCGATCACACCGCCGATGAAGTGACGATCATGGATGTCCGTCTCTACGATCTCTTCGCCGGGTTGCAGGTGACGCTCGACAAAACCGACCCACTCCGCATCACCTCCGGCTACCGCACCCGCGCCACCAACGAAGCTTTACGCAGGCGCACCCGCTGGGCAGCGAAGAACAGCCTGCATATCGAGGGGATGGCGGCGGATTTCAAACTGCCCGGCACCTCAGGCCGCACCCTCGCACGCGCCGCCAAATCCCTGAAAATGGGCGGCGTAGGCACCTATAGCGGCGCAGCCTTCATCCATGCCGATGTCGGCGACGTGAGGGCATGGCACCGATAGCCTGCCCCGGTCGAGGTGACATGAAAGCAAAAACTACCAATGCGGCGGCGGCATATCCTCCGGTGCTTCGCCACCCCCAGCATCAAGCGAGCGCACCAACCCCGCAAGTCGCTCAACCTGCGCCTCCAACCGCCGAATCGCCACCCATTGTTCCGCCATCTGCTTCGACATATCTTCGATAGCGGCGGTGTTATGGGCAAGATGTTCTTCTAGGGCAATGGTCATCGTCGCAAATCTCCATCTGCACCATGCTTATCGCAAATTGCCGTAGGTTCCATCGCCCCGTATTTGATGCAGAGCCTTCTTATGCAGTGGATCAGCTCCAAATAACAGGAGATCCCGAACCTCACCATCCCTCAATTTTGACTGAAGAGTGCCCGGTTTTGTATTCTCGGTGCATCGTATGTTGAGATGCGGAGAGACGGGATGGATGGGATTGCGGCGGTTGCTTCTCGGATTGTGGATGATTTGCAGGATCGATATC
>CALFVD010000050.1 GCA_937928005.1 uncultured Neomegalonema sp.
TGGCGGGCGGGGGCGGCTCGTTTTAGGCGAAATAGCAAGATATCGCCGGGTTGGGGGTGCTCGACCGGGGTGAGGTGCCGAAGGGCGGCTTCTAGCATATCTTCGCGGCCCGTGGCCTCGGCCCAATCGGGGGTATAGGCAGGCAGGGGTTCGGGTTCCTCGCCGTAGAGTTCGCGCCAGATGCCCCGGATCAGGCCCAGACAATCGGTCCCGACGCCGCGTAGGCTGGCGCGGTGGTGGAAGGGGGTGCCGATCCATGTGTGGGCGATGCGCAGGATGCGTTGGCGGTGGGGGGTGAGGGTGATGCTTGTCGAAGGAGGCCCCGCATCGAGTGCGGGGCCGCGAAATTCTGACATCATCGCAAGGCTCCGCCGTCATTGGGGGTGGCATCGCCGGGGTGGGAAGTCATCCAGTCGTCGCCCGGCATATGGGGAAAACCTCGGAAATTTGCGATATTGGCGAAGGTATCGCGGCAGGTATCCGCGTGCTTGTCGCAACCGCGTATGGCCCCGAACCTATCACCCACGGCAATGGGGTCAGGGGGCGGGGACCATAGGGTCAGCCTATCGCCCGCGTGTTCACGGATGGGGGAGGACTGGGCGGCGTTCGCGCCCGTGGTCCATGTGAGAAGACCATGGGCGAAGGCGGCGTCCGGGGGTAGGCCCGTGACGGTGAGGGCACCGTAGGGGGCGATGGCGGTGACAATGCCTTGCGCGGGGGTGAGGGTCACGCCGCAACGGGCATCGCCCAAATCAGCGGCACAACGGGGGAGATATGCCCTGCCCTGTGGCTGATCTAGGCGATGGGCCATGCCGCGTAGCTCTGCGGTAAAGGCGAGGGGGCCACGGGTCGTCTCGCCGATGCTGCCCCGGAACAACAAAATGCGGGAGGACGGAGCGGACCAATCCACGCGGAAGATATCGACCTCCGCATCGTCAAAACGCCCGCGTTCAAGGGCCGTCTCGCTGATGGCATCGGTGGTAAGCGCACCAATGACTTCGATATTATCGGGGGCGAGGCCGGTGGCCGATTGCAGCGCGCCTGCGTCGAGGCCCGCATTCGGCGTGAAGGTCAGGCCATCGAAGGCAAGCGGGCGGTCATGGTCGGTGAAACCCAAGGCCGTGCCGTCCGTAAGCGTGAGACGCCAACAATGGCAGAGGGTGGTGACGCCGCTGTCTAGGGCGGCTTGGAGGGGGGCGGGGATATGGCGCATGATTATTCCCTCAGCTCAATCAGGGGGATGGTGGGGATTTCCCCGGCCTTGAAGCCCGCAAGGTTGATATCGAGGCGGTCAGTGTCAAAGCGGACAGGCGTGTCGAATTCATATCCGGCGGTGATCTGCGCGCCTTGGGGTGGCGGGGTGGCGAAGGTGATTGAACCGCCCTCGACCGTGACGGGGCTGGGGGTGCCGTCGATGGCCGCAATCACCGTGCCGAGGACAGGGTGGGTAATCGGGCGGGTCATGGCGGCGGAGCCTGAGGCGTAGGTCTTCGTCAGGGGAAAGGTCGTAGTGGTGCCATCGGCGGTGGCGAGGGGTTGGTCGATGGCTGTCGGCGCGCGGGATGGAGGGCCAGAGCGGTGGTCGGACCAATCCTTCCAGCGGAACCCGTGGAGACGACCCATGCGGGCCTCAAAGAAAGCAATGACAGTATGGATATCATCAAGGGAGCGAACGCCGTAACCCGCATCATAGCGGCGGCGGGACAGCGCCCACGGGGTGTTGCGCTCCTCATGGCCGCTGGCGAGGGTGACGATGCGGGTCAGGCGCTCTGGCCCACCACTGGCGTTCATGGCGATGTCGGTGGGAAAGCGAATGTCGTGGAAGGCGGGCATGGCGGGCTTTCGAGTTGGAGCGGCTCTCCCGGTATCTCTTCAATCAATATATGTCACATATTTCATATATGGAGGAATGAGGACAGGCATTGGGAAGTGGATGAGCGCGGTTTTGGGCGGTTTCATAGATTGCGGCGTCCCCGATCAACGGCCCTTGCGAGGGTGGCGGCGATTTGCGTGCGGGAGCGGTGAAAGCTGTCGGCATCGGGGGTGGTGATATTCACCGTAACGTTTGCGCCGCCGCCACCCGCGACGCCGAGGCGTCCGTCTGACGTGCGTTGCAGGGGGAGGATGGCTTCAGGGCCAGCTTCGCCCATAAGCCCGGTTGCGCCCTGCATCGGAAAGAGGGTCGGGCCGCTGACCACGCCGCCCTTGGCAAAGGCGCGAACCTGTCCTGCGTCAAACGCGGCCCCCTTCGAGAAGCCGAACAGGCCGCCCACTGCCCCGCCCAACGCGCCAGAAACCTGATCAGTCAGGCCACCAATGGCTTTTGAGGCGACAGAACGGCTTATATCAAGGGCGAGGCCGCGCAGGATATCGGAGAGTTTTGCGCCATCCTTTAGGGCGGAGGAAAACGCACGGTCTAGGCCGCTGGACAGGGATTGCGACAGGGCTCTTCCGGCATCGGTGATGCGGGCGAGTTCGGCGCGAGTGGCGCGAGCGCTATCCGCGACCGAGGCGAGGGAGGCGCGGCCCGTTCCGGCGATATCGCGAAAACTGGCGCTTAAAGCGGCAAGTTCGGTGCGGGTGTCGGTTAGGTCATCTGGGGTCATGGTGGTGTATCCGGGTGCTGGGCCGTGAGGGTGATGAGGTCGTCTGAGGTCATCGGGGCGGGGGTTGTGGCCCCGAATGCGCGGGCGGCGACGGCGATCTCGCGGGGGGTCATGGACCAGAACGCCTGGGGAGACAGGCGCAGAGTGCCGAAGCCGAAGGCCATCAGGTCAGGCCAATTCATGGGCGGGCGAAAGCGGCAGATAGCAAACCAGCCACGAGGGTCATGGCCTGTGCCGCCGAACCGCCGATGCGCATCTTGGCGACATCGGCGTCGGTTTCGGTGCCCCCTGCCCCGCGCAAGCCCGCGCCGATGACGGCTATCGCATCGCGGGCGGAGAGATGGCCCTGCTCGAAGCGGGTGGCAAGGGTGACGAGGTCGGGGGCGGCGAGGGCGGTTTCCAACTCGGCGAGGGCACCGAGGGTGAGGCAGAGGGTGCGGGGCAGGCCGTCGAGGGTGGCCTCGATCTCGCCGCGCTGGGGGTTTGGCATGGGGGAGTTCCTAGGTTGCAGTGAAGGCGAGTTCACCGGCGCTGGCAAGGGTGAGGTCATAGGTCATCGCGCCGTCATGGTCGCCGGAGAATTCGAGGGCGGTGATCTGGAACGGGCCTTCGAGGGTGCCGAAATCAGGCAAGATGACCTGCCAACGGGCAATCTCGGTATCGAAGAATAGCGCACGGATGGCGGCATCAGCGGCGGCATCGGTGAAAAGACCCGCGCCGGTCAATGATGCGGAGCGTAGGCCCGCTCCGGCGAGCAACTCGCGCCAGCGGCCCGCGCTTTCGCGGGTGGTGATATCAACGGTTTGGGCGTTGAGAGCGATGCGGCTGGCGCGTAGGCCCGCGACGGTGGTGAAGGTATCATCAATGGCGAGTTTCAAGAGGAGGTCGCGCCCTTTCTGGACGGGCATGGGAAAATCCTTTCAACAGGCAAAAAAAAGCCCCGCAAGAGCGGGGCCGTAAGTCTAGGGAGAGTTAAAAAAATCGGGCCGTAACAGACCTTACCCTCAGGCAACACCAAGGAGGGACAAGATGAATAGGATGACGACGACAAGACCAGCGAGATAGAGGATATTGCGCATAACTTTTCTCCAAACACAGAAATACTGGCCGGATAAAAAACGCCCAGCACGAACGCTTCATAATGGATTAAGTGATGAGGGAGCGCAATCGTTCCCCAAATGGCACATATTTTTAATTTTCCTTAAGGATAAGATCGTAGCGGTCAATCAGGAGTTCGGTTTCCAAGGCGAAATCACGCATGTTTTCAGCGGCAGTTGCGGCCCCTTCAGCTTCGGCGGTATCGGCAACCTCGCGTAGGCGAATTTCGTAACGACGCAACTGCTCGACGAATTTGTCATTGATATCGCGGAACAGAGCCAATTCACCCTCCATCGCGCTGTTCTGCGCCTCTGGCGCGGCCCCAAAAGTGGGGACGGAGACAGCGGGGGTGGGGGGTGGTGTCTGCCCTGCGCCGAATGCAGAGGCGACAACCAGCCCAATAACGAAGGTCGCAGTGGGGATCAGCCAACGGGTAAGCGAGCTGCGGGCTTGGGTGTCGGTCGGCATGGTCGTCTCCGGGATTGACTGTCAGGCCAGACATTAACCGTCGGCGTCATGCTCCACAAGCAGACGGAAGCGGCAATCGGCACGGCGCAGGCGGCCCCGTGCCTCACGGCTGGTGCGGGCGGTCAGAAAACGTAGCGATACGACTACACCGCCCGTCAGGGTGAGCGGGGTTTGCTCCAACGCATCGTAGAGCGCGGCCATGGCGGATTTGAGCGTGGCATAGCCTCGGACTGCGGACCACAGGGTCAGGGTTATCTCATGTTCGGCCCCGTTGGTGGTCTGGGAAGAGAAGGCCGTGACGCTTTCATCACCGATCACGAGGTACGTGGCGGCGGTGGACCCGGACGAGCGATGCGGGGGGGCATCGTGGATATTGGGACCATCAAGCGCGTCGATCAAGGGCTGATAGGCCGATAGATGAGCGAGAAGCGCGCGTTGCAAGGGAAGGGAAAGCTTCATGTAGTCTCCTCGGTCAAACAGGTGAGAAAACGCCCCCGTCCGTCACGGTCAAAAACGGCGCGGATGGCGAAGAGGCGGCCTGCAACCCGAAAACGCTGATCCGCACGGGGGGCGAGGGAACGGGGGCAGCGTAGGAGAATGCGATGGGTGACGCGCGATGTCTGGCGCGCGCCCTCGTAGACCTCCTGCCCCGATACGGGCTGTAGCGCGACCCAGTATTCGGCGATGGGCATCCAACCGGGGGCCACACCGCCCGATCCATCGGGCAGGTTGGTCGGCGTCTCCAGCCATGCAAGACGGCGGAGGGTGGCGGCTTTGGGCATCTTTTCTCCTATGCGGTTTCAGCGGGTCTTAAGGGAAAACCGTTACAAGACGAGCCGAACGAGGGGGGACCACGCATGGCAGTGACGGATATGGGCGTAAGCGGGACGGGGCGGTTTACCCCCGCGAGCGATACGGTGCGGGCTGGCGAAGGAAGCCGACGGATACCGCCGGATATCGCCGCGCAACTGACCGAGGAACAGGCGGAGCGGCTGTTACGGTTGTTATCCGGGCCTGCGCCTGCACGGCACAAGGTCGCGTACCGGGTCAGTTCTTCGATGTTCGGATCGCGGTTTTACGTGGCGCTGTTCGCGGGGGTCGAAAAGCGATGCCCCGTACGGGTGCGCGATGCAGGTGAGCGGCGGTGGTTCGTGCGGCTGGCGCTGGATGCGGCGCTGTTCGGCTGGGCGATGCTATGCGCGGTGGCGTTTGTGCTGGGGTTTGCCGTGGTGGGCGCGTACCTGCTGAAATCAGGATTGGGGATCGATCTGTTCGAGGATCATTTTATCTTGCACGGGGTGTTCTTCGGGTAGGGAAATCTTCAAAGGCGGGAGCGGCTCGACTTTAAGACGCAATGCGTAATAACCGATGCATATTTGTGAGGCAGGCAAGGTTGCAACTATGACGCGATCTTCATCTCGTTGATCAACCCGGCACGCTTTATTCTTCAAAAACCGATTGAGAGGCTCACGTACGCAATCGAATCTGTTTAGAATGATAGACTTGTCAATTCGTTGCAGATCCAAGCATTTACACGTGTACCGACTACAACCGGATCGGCCTGTGGGGGGCGATTAGGGAGGCGACGCCTAAGGGTAGGGGCGTGCGGGGGTCGGTGGTGGCTTCGCGGTTTTCATAGAAATGGGCGGCCATGAGCGTAACGGCGTGGCGGAGGTCTTCGGGGATGTCTTCCGGGTCGGGACCGTAGCCTGCGGTGAAGCGGATTTCGGCATGGCTGCCGGTGGGGATCGTCGGGGCGGATGCGCCGGGAAGGGCGGAGATATGGGGGCGGGCCAAACCTTTTGCGAGATACCAGCCGATCCATGGGGTGCTTGTGCCGGTTGGATCGACCAGTGCAACACTCTCAACGGAGATGACCGGACCGAGGGGGATGGGCTGGCACCATGAGATCGTGCGCCAGAGCCATTCCTGTGAGACGAGTGCGCTATCTATGCGGCGCTCGATGGCGGTGGTGGCGGCGCGGATGAGGGTGGTGAGTTCGGTGGTCTGCTCGGTTTCGGGGGCAGAATGGGGAAGGCGGAGGTGTTCGGCTAGGGCGTCGGGGGTAATGGTGAGGGCGGTAGGAGGCGATTGGCGATGGAGGGGCATGGGGGTGGCTCCGATAGCGGGGCAAGGTGATGGACCCTCCTCGTGGCCTCCCCCGAAATGGGGGGAGGAGGAGAAGGTGGCCCTCCGGCGGCGGCGGGCGTGTTGGGTGTGGTGTGCCTTGGCGGGGTCCGCGCCGGAGGGCTATGCTTCGCTGGGAGGGGCGAAGGTTGGGGAAGGTTCCTTGCGGAGAGAACCCTCACCCTGCCCTCTCGCAAGGGAGAGGGTTCTGGAGCGCGGCTGCTGAAGGTTATGCGCTGAACTGAAGTAGTTTCAGGGCCGCGAAATCGGTTACGTCGCCGCCGACGCGGCGGGTTGCGTAGAAGAGGACATGGGGTTTTGCGCTGTAGGGATCGCGTAGGACACGCAGATCCGGGCGCTCGGCGATGGTGTAGGCGGCGCGGAAATCGCCGAAAGCGATAGAATGGCTGTTCGCGGCGATATCGGGCATGTCTTCAGCAATCAGCACGGGGTAGCCCAGAAGACGGGCGGGTTGCCCCTCGGACAGGCTTTCGGCCCAGAGATAACGGCCATCGGCGTCTTTCAGCTTGCGGACGGCCCCGGCGGTGGCGGAGTTCATCAGGAAGGCGGCGTTAGCGCGGTATCCGGCGGGCAGCGCGTAGACAAGCTCCACGAGGGCATCGCCGGGATCAGCAGGGGCGAAGGCAGCTTCGGCACCGGTACTGACAGTGCCGATTGCGCCCCATGTCCACGAGCCGTTGGTGATGACCGGATGGGCGAGGAAACCTTTGGGCTTATCCACACCATCTCCATCAATGAAGGCGGCATTCTCGGCGCGGGCAAAGCGAGCGGCGATGCGCTCGGCAAGCCAGCCTTCGACGTCAAAAGCACTGTCATCCAGCAGGCGTTGGGATGCTTTGGGGGTGGCGCTCAACTCGTGGAGGGGGATCGAGATACGGTCGATATTCGGGGTTGCCGTCTCAGAAATAGCGGTGGATTCGGTGATCCATGCTGCGCCCATCTCACTATGGTCGATCAAGGCGTCATAGGCGGTGGCCTCGACCTGAACGATGCGGGCAACGCTGCGCAGGGACGACGCGCCGCGCAAGACGGTCTCGATGCGATTGGCAGTCTGGGGATCGACGAGGACGCCGCCTTCGGCTGCGACGGCGGTGTTCAGCGATTTGCCTTCGAGGTCGAGGCTACGCACACGGTCTTCATCGCCTTGGCGGACATAGGCCGCGAAAGCCTTCACGTGGGGAGTGGCGGCATCGGCGCGGGCGGCGGATAGGTGTGGGCGACTGGCGGCGACGGCTTTGCGGTCAAGGGCATCGAGGCGTTGGGCCTGATCCGACAGGCGACGCTCCAGATCAGAACGGAAACCACGGAAATCAGCGGCAAAACCGGTAAGGGCAGATTTGACGTCGGGGACGATGGTATCTTCGGTACGGGGGTCGGCAAGGTCGAGAGACATGGTTAGCGAATCCTTTTTAGTTCTTATTATGTTCTTTATCGGGGAGAGGAGCGCACGATCAAGATGAATCTGCATGTGTGCGGAAGATTCATTTTGTAACGACTGGAAACGGGCGTTTCTGCTTTGCTAGGGGGCTTACGGTGGCATCTATTTCCATGTAATATGTCACATATTCCATAGATTAGTAAAGCAAGAGCGATCAGAAATGGGTGAGGGGCATGGGCACCGTTCGGCGGATGGCAATGCCGAAACGGAGAGTCGCAAACAGACGTCGCGAACGGGTTAGACGGATGGTCTGCCCGTCTGCGGTACTGCGCTGTGCAACAGGATGCGGAGGAGAGCATGGACGGGATGCACGGGGCGTTGTTGGAAATCGCCGCGACGCCGGATGACGGGCCGCTGGGGTTGGACGGGCGATTCTATACCGATGCGGGGTGGTTTGGGGTCGAAATGGCCGGGCCGCTACGGTCGGGGTGGCACTGTCTAGGACGAGGGGACGAAATCCCGAAAGCGGGGGATTTCTTTACCGTCGATCTGTTGGGCGAGCCGCTGCTGGTGGTGCGCGGGGATGATGGGATGATCCGGGTGCTGGCCAATGTATGCCGACATCGGGGGATGCCGGTGGCCGAAGGCGCGGGGAATACGAAGCGGTTCGTGTGTTCATACCATGCCTGGAGTTATGGCCGCGACGGTGGGTTGCTGCGCGCCGCGCGGATGGAGAATGCGCGGTTCGAGGCAAAGGGATGCGCCCTGCCCCGCTGGCCCGTGACGGAATGGGCGGGGTTTATCTACGTCTCACTGGCTGATGAGCCGGAGCCGTTGGATCTAGCGGGGCTAGAGGCGGAGATCGGGGTGTATGAGCCGGGCGCGTACCGCGTGGCGCATGTGGCCGAGGAAGTGTGGCGCTGCAACTGGAAATGCCTCGTCGAGAATTTCATGGAAGGCTATCACCTGTCGGTCGTGCATCCGCAAACGTTGAGGGGGTATACGCCAACTGAGCTATGCACGAAGGGGCCGTCTGGGGCCGGGTTCACGAGCTACCATGCGAATTATCCCGACCATATTCCGGCGCGGGGACATGGTGCAGCGGGGCTGAACGAACGGCAGCGGCATCGCTCGACATTATTCTCGGTGTTTCCGTGTCAGGTGGCGAGTGTGGCGGCGTCGTTGTTGGTGTCGTTATCGCTACGGCCCGTGGCGGTGGATCGGGTGGATGTACGTTGGACGCTATCGGTCTATGGCGACGATCTGGATGAGGCGACGGTAGCGGACCGGGTGGCGCTGTGGACCGAGGTGAACCGGGAGGATCGGGTGAAGCTGGAGCGGCTGCAAATCGCCTTGGGATCGCGTCATGCGGCGGCGGGGCCGCTGGCGGGGGATGATTACGAGGGGACGGTGCGGGACTTTCAGCGGTGGTTGGCGGGGGCGGTGGGGTAACGGCTTGCTTCATGAATACACGACACGAGCACCGTTAAGAACCCCGGATTATAGCGATTTGCGATAAACCTGCGCCATGTTTCGCACCAAAGGGTGCACAAAACATGGCGTTTGGTGATTCAGGATAATCGCAATTCGCTTTAAACGTAAAACAACGGGTGACTTAATTCTGGGCAATAAAGCGAAATCATACTCTGCAGTCAATTATGCAAGTTAAAAATCACCCAAAATTGACGCCTTTCTGCGCCATGAAATCGAATCAACCCGACAAATCTCTTCTGCAATTTCGTGATGAAGATTGTGGCGCGTTGCGATTTGCATAACATCTTGATTAACTGATAGCAGTGATAAAATTGTAGTATGTGGCAAAATTACTTCCGCAGCAGCTAAGATTGCTACATTATCTGCAGCAACATTAGTTGTATATCGACCTGCTCGCTTTACAAGAGAGGTTAGAACATCATTGGCGCTATCAGGTGTTGGACAGTACCTGCTCAACGGCGTGAAGCAGTGCATCATCTCTTTTATAATGACAAAATCGCGCCAATGCTCTGGAAGCTTTTTGTTGACGTGTACTACGCCAATCTCTTTATCAGGATAAGCTATGCGAGAAAACATACCATCTACAGGAGATGGCATGTCTTCGATCACAACATCAATCTGATCAATACTTGTCTTGTCAGATTCGAGCACAGAATTCCATACCTCAGCAACTTGCATTGAGTTGCCAATAGCACGTCCTGAGCGATTATGTCTTAGCTGATGCAGATGCTGAGCAAGGGCTGTTATCTTCATAGTACCTCCGAGTGGTAGGAGCGTACTACACTTTAAAGATTTCAGTGCAAAGCAGAACTTTCTTACAGGGCGCTTGGTTCTGAGATTGCCACGCCACGCCGAACAACTTCCGCGAGTTGCGAATCTAAATCCCCGACACTCTGGTCATTTGCTTCGCTCGCATTCACCATGAACTTTACGTCCCGAACCTCAGCGCCATCGTACTTCTCACGAAGTGCTTCAAACAATTTTTCCATAGCTGCACCTCCCAGTGCTCAGGCTGCAAGAGCCATCTAACATGTGACGTCGTTGACGCAATCTTGCATTGATTACGTTAACAATTTGCTTCGTTTCACGGTTGACATACGCCGATTCCGTCGCGTTGCGTAAACAATAGATACACCTCTTGACAGCGAGTGTCACGCACGACGTGTCGTACGAGGTAACTTTTTAGTCACAAAGCGTACCATTGGTATAGCTACGCTAGGTACTATCAATGCGTCCCAGACGTATATTGGGGTGGCGTACATAAATATCAAGGATGCATCGTGTCATTTCGCATTACCGAGCATTCGGGCACGACTTGCGGACTTATGCTACTTGAAGGAGCAAAATCCGTATGATCCGCGATCTTTCCTTTTCAGCCGTCTTCATGGGGCTGCTGGTGGCCTTTGTGGGGTTTGCCAGTTCGTTTGCCGTTGTTTTGCAAGGGCTGGTGGCCGTGGGTGCGAGCGAGGCGCAGGCGGCTTCGGGGTTGATGGTGCTGTCCATTGCGATGGGGGCAGCGGGGGTGGTGCTGGCGCTGTGGACACGGTTGCCGCTGAGCGTAGCATGGTCGACGCCGGGGGCCGCGCTGCTGGTTGCGACCGGGCCGATTGGCGGGTTTGAGGGGGCGGTGGGGGCGTTTTTGCTTTGCGGCGCCGGATTGCTGGTCGCGGGGTTGTGGAAGCCGCTGGGGCGGGCGGCGGCAGCAATTCCGGCTCCGCTGGCCAATGCGATGCTGGCGGGGATTCTGCTGGGACTATGCCTCGCGCCGTTTCGAGCGATTGCGGAAATGCCGATGATGGGATTACCGATCCTCGTGGCATGGGTGGCCGGGGGGATGGTCAATCGGTTGCTGGCGGTTCCGGCGGCGCTGGCGGCGTTTGTGGCGGTGGTGGCTTTGGGGGTCGAGATTCCGCCGGGAGCGTTGTCGGGGCTGGGGGCGGATGCCGTGCCCGCGCTGGTGCCCGTAATGCCGACACTATCATTGGCGGGGGCGCTGGGAATCGCGGTGCCGCTGTTCATCGTGACGATGGCGTCGCAGAATATTCCCGGTGTCGCGGTGATGCGCTCGGCGGGGTATCCGGTGAATCCGGGGCCGTGGTTCGCGGTGACGGGCGGGTTTTCGCTGGCGGCGGCACCGTTCGGAGGCCATGCGGTGAATATGGCGGCAATTACTGCGGCGATGTGTGCGGGCGAGGATGCGCATCCCGATCCGGCGCGGCGGTATTGGGCCTAGTTTCAGAAACGAAGTGCAACACCGTGACGGATTTTGGTATCCGTCTGTCGCCAAACAAAAAACGGTGTTGCGATGTCAGATTACACACATCTTACGAGCGTTGAAAGAGACCGGATTGCCGAATTGCGCGCTGA
>CALFVD010000051.1 GCA_937928005.1 uncultured Neomegalonema sp.
TTCGCAGCATGGGTCTTCGCAAGGCTCGGAGGATGGAATTGCTACTACGGCAAACCCGGACCCATCGTCATGTTCAACGGACTCATCCGATATCACAACCTCAAACAAGGATGGACACTCCGAGATGTGTGAATCCAGTAGGATCGGGTTCGGGGTAGCGCCTGAAAAGGCCGACAATGACCTGCGCTAAAGCGAATTGCGATTATCCTGAATCACGAAGCGCCATGTTTGGCGCGAAACATGGCTCAGGTTTATCGCAATTGGCTATAGTATTACTGCTTGAATGCCGCTGATTTCTTCAGGTGATGCCATGCGGTGATGACGCTGCGCAGGCGTGTTTCTTCCGTGCGGTCGCCACCATTCATATCCGGGTGAAGCTGCTTCACAAGGATAGAATACCGCTCGCGCACGCTGTCTGGCGTCGCCGTCTCGTCAAGGTCCATTGCTTCCAGCGCCTTCAGATCCGCTTTGGGCAGTAGGCGACGACGCGCCTTGCGCAATTCCTTGTCGCGGGTATCGCCGGGATTGATCGTCGCGTTCTCGCCCAACACATCAAGCGGATCTTCAAAGCCAAACCGCTCCCATGAACGGCCCTCGGCATGGCTGATTTTATGGGTGCCGGTAGGTTTGTTCGATTGCATCTTCCAGGTGGGGCGATCCCATGACTGGTCGGAGCGGCGGGCGGCGTCGATCTCGTCGGCGCTCATACCTTTGTAATAATCCCAGCGTTTGTTGTATTCCTTGATGTGATCAGGGCAGAACCAGCGAAAGCTATCAAGGTCTTGCGGTGATGCAGGTGCGCGATGCACGCCTTTGCTCTCGCAATCAGGCCAATCGCAACCGCGCGTAGAATCAGCAAAGGCTCCGCCTGCTCCCTTGCGGCGGTTCCGGCGCTTTTTGTCTGCTTTCACGCTGATGTCGAATTCGTTTCCCAGCCTGCTCAAAACTCTCTCCCCCGGAATACCCTGTACAGGCCCCATATTCACCATGTCTTGGCGGACCGAGCGCCAAGCTAGATAATAGGTAGCATTCTCGCGCGCTGTGCGAAGTGAGATATATTACCTCTGAGAACACGATGGTAAAGCGTTTGGGGTGTAAATTTTCCTGAAAAATCCGCTTGACCGCCCCGATGAGAGGGTGGGCGTCAGCCCGCCTTTGACATCGGGAGCGCCTTTTGCGCGGCGATCCATTCGCCCAGATCGGATCTTTCACCGCTGCTGTGATTGCCACCGGAATGCGGCATCAGGATCACGGTGCCGGGGCGTGCAGCCGCATCGCGTATTGCCTCGTTCGCGTCGAGCACCTTGAAGAAATCGAGGATCGTTTCGGGCGACATATCCATTTCGGGCGGGATTGTCGGCTCGCCGTTCCGGTCGACATAGGCAGGCGTCTTGACCGTCTGCGCCGTATCGCCCTCGCCGATTGTCGTCTCGACCCAGTTTACACCGATACGTCCCTGCATCACCGCGATAGAGGCGGCATTACCTTCGGCGATTTCCATGCGAAAGCCCGCAATGGCCTTCGCCTTCAGCAGCGTGCTTTCGGCCTCCGCCCGTGCCTCGCCAACCATGCGCACACGGGTTGCATCCGCCTCATGTTCGGCGGCACGGCGGCTCCACTCGGCTTCACGGATAGCATTGAGGGCCGTCTGCGTCGAATGAGGCAGTTCAGGATCGTCGATCACCAGATCCACGATTTTCAGGCCGAAACTCGACAGATGTTCCGACACTGTGGCTTCGACTTCCTGCTGAATGAAGGTTTTGTCGTCATAGATGGCCTGAAACTGCATCTGGTTCGCCGCCGAGCGTAGGGCCGCGACCACGAGGTTGACCATCTGCGCCACCGGCTCATCCCGTTCAAAGGCAAAGCGCATGGCATTGATAACGCGGAACTGAATGGTGGCGGGCAGCTCGAAAACAAGGTTGTCTTGGCTCTTGATTTGTACCTGCACCTTCTGGGCGATTACATCTGTCGGTATCACTGCGCTGGTCACGGCAAAGGGGCGAGGGATCGTAAAATGGATGCCCGTCGTCAGCATCGCGATGGGCTTCGTGCCCAGCAACGTAATGACATGGACGCGCTTGGGCGGTACGAAATGAATGCAGGACAACATGAGAAGCGCGGTGATGAAAATAACGACAATGAGCAGCGAAATTGTGAACATGGTTAATCTCCGGTCTGGTGCGAGCCTCTCCCTTCTGGCATCCCCATGTCACCACAGGGTAAATGACGAATGAATAAGGGAAGCCGATGAGCGTCAAGGAAACCATCGAAGCCAAATTAAGCGCCGCGCTAACCCCCGTGCAGCTCGATGTTGTGGATGATAGCGAGAGCCATCGGGGCCACGGCGGCTGGCGCGAGGGCGGTGAGACTCATTTCAACCTATTGATCGTGGCGGATGCCTTCGTGGATAAAACGCGGGTCGCGCGCCAGCGTCTGGTGCTTGACGCTTTGGCCGAAGAGATGACCGGGGCCATCCATGCTCTGTCAATGCGATGCCATACGCCGGAGGAGGCGAAAGACCTCGATATTTAGGCGTTTTTTCTACGTGGCATAGTTTTAGCAACTGATCGGGTCAGGGAGCACCAACTGGCGCGGTTGGGTTATCGGTCCTATCCCATACGGCACATAACTGCCGTTACCGCGCGAATGATGACGGAACCGGTAATGGCAAAAATCTTTCTCATGGAGGACTCCCCTCCACTGCGCCGTATTTTAGTGCGGCAGATCAGGGATGCAGGGCATACCGTTGCCGCCTTTGAGAATGGTGAGCAGTCTCAGAATCGCGGTATTGTAGGCGATGCGGACGTTTTGATAACCGACCTTTCAATGCCCGGTATCGATGGCGAAACGGTAATCCGCAATGTGTCGCGGCTACGCCCGAACCTGCCGATTATTGTCATTTCAGGTAGCGTTCCCGATACCATCGCTAAAATGAAAACGGTCGATATCGTCCTGCAAAAACCCTTTGGTGAAGAGAAGCTTATCGGCGCAATTGATACCGTGTTGCACAAACACGGGCGGGGCAATCCCAGCAACGAGTCGCATAAGGAGACTCAATTTCGCGAAAAGACGATGCAGATCACTAGTCTAGCATCTGGCAAACGTTCCTCACGCATTGCTTCCGCGATCCGTCGACTACTTGGCCGAGGCCGTGATGCACGAACATTCGATTACGATGATCTCAGGACGCATGCTCTGGAACGCACCCCTGTGATTAGCTCGCATGAGGCGTTTTGACGGCATTGTGTGATGATAAGCTCGACCATGGGAGAGCCGGGAATCACCATGTTTGCAGCTATTCTTGCCGTATTATGGCGATCTTTAATTGAAGTTGTAATTGGTTGCCGTTCTGCCCGCGCCGAGACGGCACAGTTTTTGCTTTATTTTTGATAGAAGCATTGTTGGCGAGACTGTTTTGTCTAAAGCGAATTGCGATTATCCTGAATCATCAAGCGCCATATTTCGCGCGGCTCTTGGCGTGAAATATGGCTCAGGTTTATCGCAAATCGCTATAAACAAAATCGAATTTGAAGCACGCTGCTGTATTGCGAGCGGTGTTCGTCAGTCATTTGGCGAAAACGAAGAAAGAGTCCATGTCTGAAATATTCTTGATGGAAGACTCGCCACCTCTACGCCGGGTTTTGATAAAACAGATCAGAGATGCAGGTTACAACGTCACGGCCTTTGAAGATGGTCAGGAATCGCGCAACAGCGAATTGATGAAATTAGCTGACCTTCTCATTACCGATCTAGCGATGCCCGTCATTGATGGTGCGGCGGTGATCCGTAACGTGTCAGATTTGCATCCCGATTTGCCGATCATCGTCATAACCGGGGATGCCTCTGCTTCATTGGAAGAGATAGCAGCGGTCGATTCTGTTTTGCACAAACCATTCGTAGAGCGCGAACTGATCAATGCTATTGAGTCAGCACTCGAAAAGGGCACCTGCGCCCGCACGGATAATGCGTTTTAATCAACCGGCGTAGTTGCCACTATAATCAATCCTGCGCCGATCCAAGCGGAGGAAGCGGGCGTGGTGAGGGGTTAGACTGCGTTGCATCGTCGGTATTGAACTGCCCACCTGTCGTAATGAACGACCCCTGCGCTAGCGGCGATGTCGGGTCATTGACCATCGGTCGAGCGGGTGCCACGGGCTTTGCAGGTGGCGGCGGTGGAGTGGGTGCCGCAGTGGCCTGCGCAGGGGCAGGGGCGGGTGCTGCGCTACGCTGCTGCTCGACGGGCCAGACACCCTCGATCATACGGCGAAAGACCAGCACTGTGTAGGTATTAACGGGTGCTTCCTTTGAAAACATTCCTGCCCGTCCACGCGCAGCGAGAATATCCGAACGCATATATTCCCAGCCATCCGTCGCTTCTTCATGGATGATCTCGCCAAGGGCCATGGCGACCTGATCGGCTTCGCTCTGACCACGCCGTCGTTTCCCTTCTACGGTTTGTGGTAGGGCTACGGTCTTGTATTCATAGGCCGATGTAGACATGGGGCGGACCTTTTAACGATTGGGCGACAACAAGGAATCCGTACTCGGACGCGCCCGGTATTGCAACGGCGATGGCACTGGCGATTATGCGAAACTGTCTTATAGCCATTTGCGATAAACCTGAGCCATGTTTTGCGCGGTTCTTGGCGCGGAGCATGGCCCAAGTTTATCGCAAATCGGTACAGGCTTATAGTAAATTGCTATAGCTTGCCCTTGTTCCGAATGACTGTAGAACAGATGGCGTAATGCAACAGCGGGATATCTCCATGATCGACCGACTTTCCCGACGTGGCTTGATCTTGAGTTCCGGCGCGGTTCTGCTGTCGGCATGTGCCAGACGACGCGCGCTGGACCCGGTTGTTATTGGTGGTGCGACCGTCCTGCCGACGATGACAATCATGGAGGCGATTGCGGCTTCGACCGATCACCGCCTGTTGACCGATGCCCTACGCGCCAGTGGGTTGGACGAACCACTTTCACAAGCGGGTCCCTTTACCTTGCTTGCACCAACAGACAACGCCTTTGAAAAGATGCGCCCAAAGGCCGATGCCGAGCGCGTGAGCGCACCGGGGGCTTTTCGCAAGTTGGTACTGCGTGGTCACATCGTCCCCGCACAAGTATCGGGGGCTGATATTGCCATTGGGATCGGGGCGGGCGAACGCAAGACGAAAGTTCTGCCACTCAACGGCACACCCATCGAGTTTCGTGAAGAAGACGGCGAAACGCGAGCCTATGACCTGCGCGGACGCCGCGCGCGGCTTGGCCCTACCGATGCGATTGCCAGCAACGGTCTGATCCATGTGCTTGATGAAGTCTTGCTTCCCGCAGAAGAGAAGCCCGACAAGAAGAAGCAAAACGCGGAGCCGTCTGAAAAATAATTGGCGTTCTTAATTGTTGCAAAACATTACAACCGCGTCACGGCTGCTCAACCCGATGTGATTGCACCCTGAAATACTAACAATCTGTGCCTCTATTGCGTTAGCCGAGAATAGTCACGCGCATAAAAAAGGAGCAGGAAAGATGGTCGACATGACACAGGATGGTGCAGGGCGCAACGAGGCGGCCTCCGACGCTAAGAAGGCCGGGATAGGGCGCTGGCTGCCCCTCGCAATTATCGCGGCGGGTGCGGCTATCGGCTATTGGCTGTTTGGCGATTATCTCAGCTTCGAGACATTGCGCGAAAACCGCGAGGCGTTGATCGCGTGGCGTGACCAGAACTATCTGCTCGCCGTGCTGGCCTATATGGGCATCTACATCGCCGTGGTTGCCTTCTCGCTGCCCGGTGCGGCCGTTATGACTCTGACGGGGGGCTTTTTGTTCGGGCTGGTCTTCGGCACGATCTTCACCGTCACCGCCGCGACCATGGGCGCAACCTGTATCTTCATCGCCGCCCGCACCAGCCTTGGCGCGACCTTGAAGGAGAAGGCAGGACCATGGATGGCAAAGTTCGAGAAGGGCTTTCAGGAAAACGAAATTAGCTTCCTTTTCCTGCTGCGTCTCGTCCCCGTCGTGCCCTTCTTCATCGCTAATCTGCTGCCCGCCTTCTTCGGCGTGAAGCTGTTCAACTATGTCTGGACCACCTTCCTCGGTATCGCCCCCGGCTCGGCGGTCTATACCTCGGTCGGTACTGGCTTGGGTGAGATCTTCGCCTCTGGGGCGGATATCAGCCTCAATATCTTTGCCGATCCAAAAGTTTGGGGTCCGTTTGCGGCCTTGATCGCCCTTGCATTGCTACCCATCATTATCAAAGCCGTTCGTGGCAAGCCTGTCGCGGGAGAAGAATGATGTCTGATACGTTGAAGGTTGATCTATGCATCATTGGTGCGGGGTCGGGCGGCCTGTCCGTTGCGGCTGGCGCGGTTCAGATGGGGGCGTCTGTCGTCCTGATCGAAAAGCACAAGATGGGCGGCGATTGCCTCAACTATGGTTGCGTACCGTCGAAGGCACTGCTTGCCGCAGGCAAGCATGCCCATGCCCACCGCAGCGGCGAAGCCTTTGGCATTGCCTCCCATGAGGCGGAAGTCGATTTCCCCGCCGTCATGGATCATGTGGCCAGTGTCATTGCGGCCATCGCCCCCCATGACAGCGTTGAGCGGTTTGAGGGGCTGGGCTGTACCGTCATTCAGGACGCTGCCCGCTTCACCGGCCCCCGCACTGTCGAGGCTGGGGGCAAGACCATTGAGGCCAGACGCATCGTCATTGCAACCGGTTCCTCGCCCTTTGTTCCGCCGATGTCGGGGTTGGAGGATACACCGTATTTCACCAACGAGACGATTTTTGAGAACCGTACCCGCCCATTGCGCTTGATCGTCATCGGTGGCGGACCCATCGGGCTGGAGATGGCGCAGTCGCATATGCGGCTTGGCTCCGAAGTTGTGGTGCTAGAGGGTGAGACGGCGCTGTGCAAGGATGACCCGGAAATCACCGCCATCGCGCTCAAACGCCTGCGTGCCGAGGGTCTTGACCTCCGCGAGGGTGCCATGGTCGAGCGGGTCGAGAAGACCGCCGATGGTGTGCGCGTTCATCTCAGTGATGGCGAAATGGTTGAAGGCTCGCACCTGCTCATGGCGGTGGGCCGCAAGCCGAATGTCGATGGTCTTGACCTCGAAAAAGCCGGTGTAAAATACTCTAGGCGCGGCATCGAAGTGAATGACAAACTACTCACCAGCAACAAGAAGGTCTTTGCCATTGGTGATGTGACGGGTGGCCTGCAATTCACCCATGTCGCCGGGTATCATGCGGGTGTCGTGATCCGCAATGCGCTGTTTCAGATGTTCTGGGCCAAGGCCAGCACCGCCCATATCCCTTGGGTCACTTATATTGACCCCGAAGTTGCACAGGTCGGCCTGACCGAAGCTCAGGCATCCAGCAAGTTTGGCGCAAAAGCGCAAACCCTACGCTGGTCGCTGGAGGAAAATGACCGGGCGCAGGCCGAGCGCGAAACCGAAGGGCTGGTCAAGGTCGTGTTGAACGGATCGAAGATCGTCGGCGCATCCATCGTTGGCAAGGGCGCGGGTGAAATGATTCAGGTCTGGGCTTATGCTATTGCGAATGGCCAAAAGATTGGCAGTATAGCGGGCTATGTCGCGCCGTATCCAACCTATGGCGAAGCGGGTAAACGCGCGGCGGGCCAGCATTACGTGCCTAAACTCTATAGCGACCGGACGAAAGGCATCGTGCGGTTTATGTCAAAGTTTGGATAATGATGACCTGTGCCCACGAACCGCATCCCCGGAAATGCACAGCGTTATCCGGGGTTTCGTGGAAAGATGTGTCGATTGCTGAGATCTTGAATAGCGCAGTGCGTTTTCGGGGATATGTGTTTGTTGCGGAGAATACGAACCTATGTCCCTGATCCGCTCTCTCTCTGGTCGCCTACTGATCCTGACGATTATTTTCGTCATGCTGGCGGAGGTTCTTATCTTCGTTCCATCATTGGCTCGGTTTCGCGAGGATTATTTGCGCGAGCGGTTGGCGGCGGCGAATATTGTCGCCATCGCCATGCGTGGCCGTGAGGATGATCAGAATCGCGATTCGGATATCGACTATTTTGCTGTCCCGCCGAATAACGAGTTTTTGGAGGCGCGCCTGCTCAGTAGTGCCGAGGTCCGCTCGATTGCGTTGAGCGAGGGCGGGCGGCGGTTGCCCGTGTTGCGCGGTGACTGGCGTGACCCAGTGGCCGAGACCTTTACGCTGGACGGCGATACAATGCTCGATAAAATCATTGATGCCACCATCGTCCTCGTAAGGCGTGAACCAGACCGCGTAATCCGCGTTATCGGCGCGCCCGATATTGAGCGTAATCCAATGGGCGATACGGTGGAAGTCACGCTGGCGGAGGGCCAGCTCTACACTGCGATGCTGGATTTCGGCCTGCGTGTTCTCAAGCTCTCCCTTGTCATCTCGCTGTTGACGGCGGCGCTCGTTTTTCTCAGCCTCAATCGTTGGCTTGTACGGCCCATCCGGCGGCTGATCGGCGCGATGGTCGATTTTCGCCAATCGCCAGAGGCGGCGCGTATTCTCGATCCCGGCATAGGGCGTACCGAAATCGACGAGGCAGAGCGCGAATTATCATCAATGCAGACCGAGGTGCAGGCTGCTCTCGTTCAGAAAACGCGCCTTGCTTCGCTGGGTGAGGCTGTGGCGAAGATCAACCACGATTTGCGCAATATGCTCGCCTCTGCTCAGCTTCTTGCCGACCGGCTGGAGCGTAGTGACGACCCTCTCGTCCAGCGCACTGCGCCAAAGCTGCTGCGTTCGCTTGACCGGGCCACGGATCTATGCACCCGAACACTCACTTTTGGTAGCGCAGATGAACCCCTCCCCGTGCGCCGCCGTGTGCGGTTGTCCTCGCTGGTTGATGAGGTACGTGAGGCCGTGGTGGCCGCGACGGGCGGGGTGGACTTCACGGTCGATGTGCCCGGCTATATCTATGCAGAAGCCGATTCCGATCAGCTTTTCCGTATTCTCCAAAACCTGACGCGCAACGCCGAGCAGGCAATAACTGGCACTGGCAAAGGCAACGAAATCACCGTGCGCGCATGGCGCGAAGCGGATGGGGTTGTCCTGGACGTGGCTGATGATGGGCCGGGGATGCCCAAAGCCGCCCGTGAAAACCTGTTCAAAGCCTTTCAGGGTAGTGTGCGCAAGGGTGGCACGGGCTTGGGCCTGCATATTGCCCGCGAATTGGCGCGTGGCCATGGTGGTGATGTTACCTTGCTCGACAGCACATGCGAAGGCACCACCTTCCGCGTCACAATCCCCGATATGGTGGATTAAAGCGAATTGCGATTATCCTGAATCATCAAGCGCCATATTTTGCGCGGCTCTTGGCGTGAAATATGGCTCAGGTTTATCGCAAATCGCTATAAAGCGAAGAGTGCAAAGTCCGTAGAAGTCGTGCACATCATCAAAATGCTGGCGGCAGAATACGCATAATTTGAGTCTGGCCGTTCTTGTACAATTTAAATTTCTTCTAAAGAGTGAAAAATTCTGTTAACCTTCTGTCTCCGGTTTAGCGTGCCGTTTCAAGACACGAAGTGGGCAGGGCAACCGGAGGCAATCGGGGGAGTGCCATGCCAGTTGTATTTGAGTTTCCGCGTACCGACTTCGCAGGCCGTCTGTTCATCGGGTGGACCCCGATCCGGGGTACGGCCCGTCTGACCGATAGCAATGATCCGTTCGAGCGACGCGAGATTATTCTGCGTAATGCGGGATGGCAGGGGCGTCTTTGGTTCGCCGACAGCTATGCGGATGAAGGCGCGAGCGAATTGCGCCTGACCTTACCCGGCGATGGCAGCCCGGTTGAGTTCTGGATGGCGGGTGAGTTGATGATGGCCTCAGAACGCTATGGCGATGCCATAATCGAGGCGGTCGATGCCAATGATTTCTCGCCGCTTGGCACGCAATCCCTGATGATCCGGGTGCGCAAGGATGCCAATACCATGACCGCGTTTGAGCGTGACCGTTTCCTTTCGACGCTTGGCATCCTCAACGGGCGGGGTTTTGGTCGGTTTACCGAAATCCGCGACATGCACCAGAATTATTCCAATGGCGAAGCACATGGAAACAGCGCATTCCTGCCATGGCACCGGGCTTTTATCCTCGATCTGGAGCGCGAGTTACAGGCCATCGACGCGGAGGTGACGCTGCCCTATTGGCGCTTCGATGCCCCTGCGCCCAACGTCTTCACGCGCGACTTTATGGGCGTGAATGATGATGTCGGCATCGTGCAGTTCAACCCCGGTCATCCGCTGGAAAACTGGGTTACGGACAGCCAGCTTGGCATCCTGCGCCGTATGGTGTTTGATCCAAATAATGCACCGTCTGGCCCGATCAGCGAATTCGAGACACTGGCGCTAGGCGGGTTTGGCAATACCTACCGTGATTTCATCGGGCTGGAGGGCAACCCCCACGGTTCGGCCCATGTCAGCTTTCGGGGTTTCCTTGCCAATATCGGCTCGGCGGCGCGCGACCCGTTGTTCTTTATGCTCCATGCGAATGTCGACCGCCTCTGGGCAAAGTGGCAATGGCTCCATGCGCGCCATGACCGTGCGCGGCAGGCGGCCTATACGCCGCCGTTTTTCGGGCGTGTCGGGCATAATCTCGACGATAGCATGTGGCCATGGAACGGGGCGACCTTCCCGCCCCGGCCAACCCTTGCCCCCGGTGGTGCATTGGCCGCATCGCAAGTCACCGATTTGCCCGGACCACAGCCAACGGTCGCGCAGATGATGGACTATGCCAATGTGCGCGGCGGTGAAGATTTGCCTTCGGGCGGTACGCTAGGGTTCTGGTACGATGACGTACCCTATCAGCATGAAGCGGAAGACGGGGAGTTACTCGGATGAAAGCCAGCGATTACCGCAAGCAATACGCACAATCCCTCGAATCTGAGCCAATGCCGCAGGCGATTCGCCAATCGGTCGCGCGCGAAGAACCCGCGACCATCGAAGCGCGCCTCACGACATTGGGCGATTGCATGGTCGAGGCCGATGAGCGCATGAAAGCATTCAATGACCTGTCACAAGCCAGTTTCGAGACGGTGCGGTTCGCCCGCCACCGTTCCCGCTGGTTTGAGGTACTGCGCGGCATCGTCGCGATGGAGCCGGAAACCCCACTGGGGCAGGAGGCGATTGAGACATTGGCGTTGGAAAAGGACGATTATATTCAGGGCTTTCTCGCCGATTGCCTTGATGACCCCGATTGCGCGGTGATCGAACCAGCGCGTGCCTTGCGCTTGCTCGGTGTCGATGACCACGGGCGCTATGTCGCGACCGCCAAAAAAGTATACGCCCGCACGGATGATATCGCCACCAAGCGCGAGGCGCTGCGGGCGTTGGCCGCTGATCCCGGTTCCAAAGCGATGATGGCGGAAGTCTACGCTGACAAATCGCTTGACCCTGACCTGCGCAAGATCGGCGGCATGGCGATGCAGCGCGCGGACCCGCTGGCCTATTCGGCCACGGCGCGGCAGATTGTGGCGGATGAGGGCGAGGATGACGACTTGCGCGCATCTTCTGTTGCCGCCCTGACCAATATCGCCGCCGCCCTTGCCCCCGCCGACCGCAAAGCGGTCGCCGATGATGTGATGAAGGCGATGGCGGGCAAACCATCCGCCGCCTTGGAGAAATCCTCCGAGCGGTTGATGGAGCATTACAAGAGCTACGAATGAGCCTTTCCGAACGTGCGCCCGCCTATGCGGGCCTGTCGGTTGCGCAGGCGGATGCGCGGCGGGTGGCTGAGATGCTGCGCGCGGGGCCGTCGGCGCTGCCCTATATCATCGAAGAATTGGAAATCGGCGATAGCGCGGTTTGCGCGGCGGGTGCCGCGCGGGCGGCGGGGCAGGGCGTACCTGCATCGGCGGTACTGGTCTCGGTCGAGCGGTGGTTATTCTCAGACCAAGTGGTCGATCTTGATGGACGGCGCGTTGGGTTGCTGGCCGAGTTATTCGCCGCTTTCGGGCGGGTCGCGGTCGATGCCGATACGCGTGCGCGGCTAGATGAGATCGCCGCGATGACGATGCGTCCCTTCGATGATGCGACGGCGTCAGTTCTACGGGACGTGCTTGAAATGCATCCCCAGTCTTGCGCCGGTGTCTCGCCTTGCTGCGCTCTGCCCATTGAGGCTCCGGCGCGGGGCAGGGGGTGCGAAGAAATATCCGATATCGATTTGCAGGACGCCACCGGCCAGACCATCGCGTTCAATGAGGTTTTTGCCGCCCCTGTAAACGTCATCGCTTTCTTCTACACCCGCTGCATGAACCCGCAGAAATGTGCGCTAACGGTGCAAAAGATGGGTGCGCTGGCGATGCTGGTTCCAGATAACGTGACCTGTGCCGCCATCTCCTATGATCCGGTATTCGACACACCCGCTCTACTGGCCCGCTATGCCCGCTCGCGCGGATTACCCGCTTATAACCCCCTTCGCCTACTACGCGCACCACAGGGAATGGGGACGTTGATCGAGCATTTCGACCTCGGCGTCGGCTACGGTGAAACCACCGTAAACCGCCACCGCATCGAGGTTTTCCTGATAGATGCGCGCGGCCAGATCATTGACAGCATCCTGCGCCGAAGTTGGAGCGTTGAAGAGGCGTTTGCTCTTATCGAGAAGCATTCACGCTGAATCATATTTCGATTTGTCGGGCCTGCGATCCCGGCTCCATTTTTCGCGCGTTACGCTTGCCTGCGGTGGTTTTGGCTCTGGAGCGGGTGACATGTCTTCGTAGAGCGCCTGCGCTTCAGGGGCAGGGCCGCGCCGCGTACCGAGCGCAATAATCCGCACGATGCGAATGCGGTCATGCAGGGTAAAGGTCAGCACGTCCTCGGCCCGTACCGTCTTTCCCGCCTTGGTATAACGGTCGCCGTTGATGCGCAGCTTGCCCTCGGTCACGAGTTTTGCCGCAAGGCTACGCGATTTCAGGAACCGCGCGTGCCAGAGCCACTTGTCGATGCGGAGGGTTTCCTCCGCATCGTTCTCGTTACTCACTTGCCATCCTTAAGCTTTTGCAGGATTGCGAAGGGCGAATCTGGGTCTATCGGTTTGGCTGGGCGGGGTGGTGATGCGGAATGTTCGCGTTTGGGCTGGCGATCCTGTTGCCCCGGTTTGCCGCGTGGCTTGCCCTTGCCGCCTTGCTTGCGGTTCGCATCCCGATTGCCGCCACCTTCTGGCCGTGCAGGACGCTCGCCTGCCTCGGCTTTTGGCTTACGCCGACGATTGCCGCTCTCACGGTTGCCAGAACGCTCGCCGCCTTCGTTGCGGTTCTGGTCCCCACGCTGGCGCCGTCCGCGTGGTAAGATACGGAAGGTGTAGAACGTCTCGACCTCGCCAGTTACGACATTCGGGATTGATACCTCAACTTGCTTGCCTTCGGCTTCCTTAGGTGCGGAGGACGGCTGCGACATTGCCGCCACCGGCTCCTCGGTTGCCTCGACACGGGGGGCGACATCGCTCGGCACGGGTTCAGCCACCGCACCGCTCGCCGCGCCATCATCGGTCACGGCAACCGGCGTTTCCTCGATAGCGGGACGCTCCGGTGCCTGATCCACATCCGTTGCGCTATGTTCGACCGCCTCGATGGCCGCGATATCGGCTTCGGCATAGACCGTTGCGGCGGGTGCATCATCCAGCGCATCGCCCGGCATCTCTTCAGTGATGACTGCATCAACGGGCCGGGGCATTCCCTCGTCGGGGGTTTTGCCTACGGTTTCGGGCGTGGCTTCCCCACCATCCGTTGGCTGAGCGTCGTCTACGGTTGGTTCGCTTGGGGGCTCGACCGCCGATTTTGCTTCATTTTTCGCATCGGCAGTGTTGACCGCCGCCGCCTTCACCTTGGGCCGCTCGCCCTTTTCGGCGCGATAGCCTAGCCCGTCCATCAGCGAGGCAAATTGCTCCAGCGTTAACCCCGTGATCGACAGCATATCTGCCGTCGCCTCGAACCCCTTGCGCGCGTCAAGCGTGCGCGTCATATCGGCCAACCGCTCCAGCATATCCAGCCGTAGCGCCCGGTCGCCCGCCTTGCGATATCCGGCCATCTGGAAATACGCATCCGGCAACCCTTCGAGTGCAGGGAAAGTCACGACCCCGGCAGGGGGAGGCGCGGGAATCTCGTCCATCCCGTTGGCAATTCCCCACAGCACAAGCCGCATCCGCGTTGGTGCGGGCTTGAGCATGGCGGGCAGGAACAATGTGTATTGCCCAAAGCGCAGCCCGTGTTTGCGCATCAGTGAGCGCGTTTCCTGCTCGATGGATTTCACATCCTGCGCGACCGGCCCTCGCGGCAATACGCCTATCGCCTCTACGAGCTGGAAAATGACACCCCGCGCGATGCCCGTTATTGTTTCGTCGTCGCGCATCGCGATCACTGGCTCGAACAACGCTTTCACTCGCCGGTCGATCCATTGTTGTAGCCGCCGTTCGGCGCGCTCCACGCTGGTCGGCTCCAGCAACTCGTCGGCGAATAACTTTGCAACCGGCGACAGGGCATCCGCCCCCTTGGTCAGCCGCCCAATAACGACATTGTCCCAAACGATGCCACCCTGTTCGGTGAAGTCGATATCGCCGTCATTGCCCGCATACAGCTTTTCGACGCGCTGGGTCAGCTCCGCCATAACGGGGGCTGTGCTGGCTGCGCGTAGGGTCGTGGCGTGAACGCCCTCGGCTCCCTTGTCGGGTTGGAACCGTAGGCCCTCGATGCGCCCAACATGCTCGCCTTCGACCGTGACGCCCCCGTCCTTGTCGACTGTGGCCACCAGCTCCTCCTTCTGTTTCAACCGCTGCATCAGCACGCTGGTACGGCGATCGACAAATCTCTGCGTCAGTCTGGCATGGAGCGCATCGGAGAGTCGATCCTCCACGGCGCGCGTCCGTTCCCGCCAATGTTTGGCATCGTCCAACCAGTCCGACCTATTTGCGGTATAGGTCCACGTGCGGATATAGGCCAGCCGTTTCGACAATACGTCGATATCGCCATCGATCTTGTCGATTCTGAGTATCTGTTGCGCCATCCAATCGGTCGGGATTACCCGCTGGCCCGTAGTCAGGAAGCCGTAGAGGCGGCGCAGTAGGTCGGCGTGCTCGCTGACCATGGTTTTGCGAAAATCGGGTATCTGGCACACATCCCAGAGCAGGCGCACGGCGTTCTTGCCCTTTGCGCTCATCTGTACATCCGGGTCGGCGGCCAGCATCCGCAGTGCAACTACGTCCTCCCCCTCGCGCGTGCGTTGCAATCCCGGCATCGGTGCTGGGAATTCGAGGCTGGCCAGTAGAGCGGGGGGCGAAGCGAATTGCAGCCGTGAATTGCGCCATTGCAGCGATCCGACAGGGGGGAACTGGTGATCCTCGATATTCTCGACCACCTCCGGTTCCAGCGGGCGGCAATCGGCGGTGACCCCAAAGCTACCATCGTTTTTGTACCGCCCTGCGCGCCCGGCGATCTGGGCTAGTTCTTGCGCTTGCAGATTACGGTGCTTGCGCCCGTCGAATTTGGCTTTGCCCGCAAACCACACCGATTTGAGGTCGAGATTCAGCCCCATCCCGATTGCATCCGTCGCGACGAGGTATTCGACCTCACCATCTTGGAACATCTTCACCTGTGCATTGCGCGTGCGTGGGCTGAGCGCCCCCATCACAACCGCTGCCCCGCCCTTTTGCCGCCGGATCAACTCCGCAATGGCGTAGACCTGATCGGTGGAGAAACAGACGATGGCCGAACGTTGCGGCAGGCGGCTGATCTTCTTCGATCCGGCATAGGTCAGGATCGAATACCGTTCGCGAATATGAAACCGCGCTTGGGGGATAATCTGCTCGATCCGGTCGCGCATGGTCAGCGCGCCGAGGAACAATGTCTCGTGCATTCCCCGCGCGTTCAGCAGGCGGTCGGTGAAGACATGCCCGCGCTCAAGGTCGGCGCAGAGCTGGATTTCATCCACTGCTAGGAATGCCGCTCCGATCTCGGTCGGCATCGATTCGACGGTGCAGATGAAATACTTCGCGTTGGGCGGGACGATCTTTTCCTCGCCCGTCACCAGCCCCACGACCGATGGTCCGCGTAACTCGACCACCTTGTCATAGACCTCGCGCGCCAACAGGCGCAGCGGAAAGCCCATAACCCCGGACTTGTGCCCCAGCATCCGCTCGATGGCATAGGTCGTCTTGCCAGTATTGGTCGGGCCGAGCACCGCCGTAACGGTATGGTCCCTCGGATGGGGGGCAGACATGGCGGCGGCCTTCGGGACGGGGGTTTGTGGTCGCCGCTATGTAAGGCTTTGTGGGCAGGTGTGCAAACGCAATGCCCATGGCATGACTGTAGAGATAAAGAGGCTGACGATACATTGCTCGCGACAGATGCGGAGCGGCACGCCCTTACATACATAATGCAACGTGCTTGCCGTGCGGACGGCCCGAACCGAATGAGCGCCGTCATTCTCGGCGGCGGGACGATGGGGGCGAGTACCGCTACCGGCTTCGCCCGTTGCGGATGGGCCGTGCTGGGGATCTAACAGGCTGCTGAAGAATACCATGTTTGCAGAGTTGTTTGGCCTTACCATCCGTCAATTCTTGTCATCCTCGCAAAGGGACGTGACCAACAGGGCAATCGCGCTTGGAGTTGACTGGGCTTGCTCGCGCAAGAAATCGACAACTTTTACCCTCAAACACGACGGCAGAGGTAGTTTCGTTCTCATGGTGTTCGTGCATGAGGTTGGCAAAATCCCAAACGCGATTGCCCTGTTTACGGGTAATTGTAATAACTATGAAAACGCCGCCCGGATTACTCCGGGCGGCGGTATCGTCACATTACATTGGCGCCGTGGATCAGGCCATCCACCAACGCTTGATGAAGTGACCGCCATCCATTTCCCAGCCACCGCCGAGTTTGTCTGGCACGCCGACTTTCTTGTTGGCCGCAGCGATATCCTTGCCGAAGGCTGGGATGATCGTTGCGCCTTCGGTCGCGATCAACATCTGCACTTCTTTGTACATCTCGCTACGCTTGCCCTGATCCAGCTCGCCGCGTGCTGCGACGACCAGTTCGTTGACACGTTTGATGTCGATATTGGTGTCGTTCCATTCCGCACCGCCGATATAGGCGATGGAGAGGATCATATCCTCGATGGGACGTGGACCCCAGTAGCAGGCGCAGAACGGCTGAACATTCCAGACATTCGACCAGTAACCGTCTTTCGGCTCTTTCTGGAGGCCGACATTGATGCCCGCTTTTTCCCAGTCTTCGAGGAAGAGCTGTGCCGCTTCACCCGCGCCACTATAGGCGGTATCGGCAAAGCGGTACTTGATGGCTTCGCCGCCCAAGCCCGATTTTTTGAGGTGGTATTTTGCCTTGTCCATATCCTGATCGATTGTCAGGCTTTCATCGAAGCTGGCCATTTTCGGGCCGATAGGCTGGTCGTTACCGACGCGGCCATAGCCGAAGAGCACTTTTTCGACGAAGGCTTCACGAGGCGTCGCGTATTTCAGCGCAAGGCGGAAGTCCATATTGCTGAACGGTGAGCCTTCGGTGCGCATTGGGTGCGTGAAGGCGAGGTTGGAATCGGTGTCGATGATATTGATGGAGGGCACCCGCTTCAGGCGGTTGAGCGTCTTCATCTCTGGGCGGTTGATGACATCGACTTCGCCGGTCAGCAGCGCGTTAACACGGGCCGTGTCGTCGAGGATCGTGACCAGCTCGGCGCTGTCGAAATGGCCGAAATCATCGCTCTGCCATGCATTGGGGTTACGCTCCAGCTCGGCGCGGATGCCTGGCTCGAATTCCTTGAGGATATAGCAACCCGTGCCCGCGTCGGAGGTGGCAACAGCCTTGCCGTCTTCCGTGGGGACGATGTTCATGTGGTAGTCGGTCATCAGGAATGGCAGGTCAGCGTTGGGATCGGCCAGTTTGACGACCACGACATTCTTACCATCAGCGGTCACATCGGAGATGCCAGCGAACACGCCTTTCGCGCCCGATTTGGAATCATCACCCCGGTGTAGGTTGATCGAATTGATCACATCTTCGGTAGTCAGGCTCTTGCCGTTCGAGAATTCGACGCCGGAGCGCAGCTTGAAGCGCCATTCCTTGGCGTCGTCACTGGCTTCCCAGCTTTCGGCGAGACCGGGCTGTGCAGAATCGTCCTGACCGACTTCGACGAGACTATCGCGGAACGCGCGGCTGATGGCGATCATCGTTGTGGCGTTATAGGTGGTCGGATCGAGTGAATCGACCGTGTTCGAATCGTTCAGGCCAGCGCGCAGATGTCCGCCTTTCTTTGGTTCGGCGGCATTGGCGCGGCCCGTCCAAAGCGCGGAGGCGGAGGATGCGGTCACGCCAATGGCGGTTGCTCCGGCCATAAAATCGCGGCGGTTGGCTTTTTTGTCTGCGAGCATACGCTCGATCAGCTTGTTGGTATCGGTCATTATGACTCCCTGGGTCTTCGTTTTTTTATCTCGTCTGAGGATTCAGCATCCGCCTCGGTACTGGGGCAGGCAGATTCTCACAAACGAGAGCCTAGACAGGTTCGGTAGCCAATAACAACAAGATATCATGCCGAAAGCATGGCGTAAGGATTGATTTTCACTTATGTACCGAAAGGGGACAGGGTGCCGTTAGGAGAGCTTCGAGGCTATCCGTTCGCGATGCGTTTGCGGCGCTGCTTCATCCGGCCATGGGCTTCCTGCGTGCCGTCATGGAAGGAGCCGAACCATTTATCCCACGGCACTTCAAGATTACCGTAATTGCACTCGAAATAACGATGATGAAGCTGGTGGTGAAAGGTGCCTAATGCCAACCGGTTTTTGTCTTTGACCACCAACCCCTCGAACCCCGTATGCGAGGTCGCCGCCGTCAACGCCTGATGCTGCATATGGAACAGGATGTGGATCGGGCTGGACGGCACGAGGAAATGGATCAGCACCGAGGAGAAAAACATCACATGCTCAACGGGGTGCATCGACAACCCCGACCATGGCCCGACATTGATGTTTCGATGGTGCAGCGCATGGGCCAGACGGTAGAGCGGGGGCCAGTGTAACGCGCGGTGAATCCAGTAGAAGTGAAAGCTGATCCAGACGGGGGTTAGGAACAGGACGGCGATGAAACCGACCGGGTTCTCGCGCCACGTCATCACCGGGGCGTAGCCGTTGGCCATGGCCCAGAACATCAGCACCTCAAAGGCGGTCCAGAACCCCACCCCGCTGCCCAGCGACCAGAACATGTTATCGGCGGTCTGCCCGCCAAAAGTGAACATGCGGCCTTTTTTGGCGAGCTCGCGCGGATCGAATTTCAGAGCATCGCCCTGTCGCTTGCCACGATGGAAATAGAGATGCAGCCCCCCCGCAACGATCAGCATCAGCGCCATATTGCGCAGCCAGATCATCACGATCCAGCCGGGGGCAAGCGTCGCGGCAGTCTCTAGCGACGGCTGAAAAAAGGCCCAGACGGTAATGGCCAGCACCGTCAAAATCGCGTTCTCAGCCAGCGCAAACCAGCGATTCGCCACCCAAGTGACCATGCGCTTGGGGTCTGGTGGCCATGAGAAAAACGGCGATACTGCGATGGGGACGGGGGGCGCATGGTTCCACTCACCGGGCCGACCGGGTGGAGTATGGACATCGGTGGGTATGGTCATGGTCGATCCTTTTGTTTGCCTTTGTGAGGGTGATGGCAAAAAGAACCGCTGTAAAACAGATTTTGTCAGGTTCGCTATATATGTATTATGTTGCATATTTCATATATTGATGACTATGGGCGGGGCGAAAGCGTGAAGGGAAGGGAAGGGGAAGCGCACAAATACTCTTCACCACTCATTCATATAGAAAATATGTTACATATTTCATAGATGGGTGTGCGACGTGCAGCGCAGTATGCATACGGTGATCGCTTGGAAGAATTTTCGCTGCGCCGCACTTGATCCGGCGTCTCGGTGATTGGCGTGCTGTCCATCGAGACCCCGGCGCGTTGGTTGGGGCTGTGGAGCAATCATTTGGTGCGGAGGGATAACCTTTCACTCATCTATGGTATATGTGGCATATTCCATAGATAACGAAGATGGGGAGCGCGCGGTGTGCAGCGGGCAGGCTTTGATCCGGCGTCTCGATGATCGGCGTGTTGTCTATCGAGACCCCGGCGCGGTGGCCGGGGCTGCAGAGCAATCATTTGGTGCGAAGGGGTGACTCTTTATCACTCGTCTATGGAATATGTGGCATATTTCATAGACGAGTGAGGGGAGTGCGGTGTGCAGCACGCGGTGTGCAGCGGGCAGGCTTTGATCCGGCGTCCCGATGGTCGGCGTGTTGTTCATCGAGACCCCGGCGCGGTGGTCGGGGATGCGGAACAATCATTTGGTGCGAAGGGGTGACTCTTTATTATTCATCTATGGAATATGCCACATATCCCATAGATGAATGAGTGGAGCCACGGTACACGACACAAATGATTTCCGGCGAGTTTTGCCTGATCGTTGATTTTGGAAGGCCCGAAAATGTTAGGCTTTACAAGGGTTGAAGTCGGCAAATTTTTCCCGCAAAAGCTGAGCGTCGTGTACTGTGGAGTGGAGCGCGGTGTGCAGCGCGCGGTTGACTTTTTGCCCATAATGCGTGCTGATGTTCGTGATTTGTTTTTCACAGAAGATGCAGCGCGAATGGACTGGGACATCGTTATCGAGATCAATCGGAAGGTGCTGCTACGGTTCGTGGCGGCGCTGTTCGACATGATCGGATGCGGGGAAACGGTTGCGCGGTATGTTCATCGCGAAGTGCTATCGACACTATTGCTCGCTGAGGCGGCAACGCGGCGGTTGATTG
>CALFVD010000052.1 GCA_937928005.1 uncultured Neomegalonema sp.
AGGTGCCGATGGGGTCGGGTACGCCATTTGCTTTTGAGATGATGGGCGTACAAGTGCAGCGTATCGACCGGATCGAGGATATTGAGCCGGTTCTGCGCGCCGCCGTCGTCACTGTCTTCGAGGGTGGCACGCCGATGGCGATCCTCATCGCGCAACGGCTGATCGGGGCCAAGACCTTTGGACCGGGGGGGTAAGGGATGATCGACCGCCGCAAAGCCGTTGCCCGCTTGATGCGTGATCGGGGCGATCTGTTGGTTGTCACGGGGTTAGGAGGCACAACCTATGACGTGTCATCCTGTGGCGACCATGATCTCAACTACTATCTCTGGGGCGCGATGGGCGGGGCCGTTTCGATGGGTCTGGGCCTTGCGCTGGCGCAGCCGAAACGGCGGGTGATGGTCATCACCGGCGACGGCGAAGCGATGATGGGCATCGGCAGCTTGGCGACCGTGGGCCGCGCGGCCCCCGCCAATCTCGCCATCGTGGTTGTCGATAACGGCCTCTATGGCGAAACAGGCGCGCAAGAAGGCCACAGCGCCCACGGCACCGATATCGCCGCCATCGCCCGCGCTTGCGGCATCGCCGATGCGCAGACAGTGCTGGACGAGAACTCGGTCGAGACACTGGCGAACCGCCTACCCGACGCCAAAGGGCCGGTCGTTGCGGTCCTGAAAGTCGACCGCGCCAACCATCCGCGCGAGGTCACGAACAGCATCCGCGACGCCGCCTATCTGCGCGGTCGCTTTCGCAAGGCGTTAGGGTTACGGGTGGAGTGATCAAACCCCCAAGCGATCCCGCAGTCCGTACCACCACGATCCCATCGTCGAATATTGCGCGCCGAAGGTGCGACCACCGGGGAAGGGCAACCAACGCATCCCCGCGAACACATCAAAGCGCGAGAGGTCGCCGTGGATCGCCTCGGCCAATATCTTGCCGAACAGGTGCGAGCCAGTTACGCCGTGGCCACTATAGCCATGGGCGAAATACACCCTATCCTCCAGACGCCCCATCTGCGGCACCCGGCTGAACGATAGGGCGAAATTGCCCGACCACGCATAATCGAGCGCCACGCCCTTCAATTGCGGAAAAACCTTCTCCAGATTAGGGCGCAGTTTCGCGCGCACATCTGCCGGATCGGCCCCGCCATAGATCGTCCCCCCGCCGAAGATCAGCCTTTTATCCGCCGACAGCCGGAAGTAATCGAGGATATACCGCGCATCCTCGACACAGATATCAGTAGGCAGCAGCGCATTGGCCCGCTCACCTAGCGGCTCGGTCGTGACCATCTGAGTCGAGACGGGCATCACCCGGCTGGTCAAGGCGGGCACGGTTTTGCCTAGATAAGCATTCCCGCACAGCACGACCGTCTTGCAGCGTAGGGTGCCCGTGGCGGTATGGAGTGTGGTCCCCTCCTGCCGCACCAGCGCAGAATCTTCATAGATCACCCCGCGCAGGTCTTCGATGGCCTCGGCCTCACCCAGCGCGAGATTGAGGGGATGTAAATGCCCACCAGAGCGGTCGTACATCCCGCCCACATAGACATCACTCGCCACATGTGCACGCACGCCCTCGGCATCGAGCATCTCATGGTCATCCATACCATGCTTGCGCCATAGAGCCTGCTTTTCCTCGAATTCCTTCATGTGTTTCGCCGTATAGGCCGTAAACAGATTACCGTCTTTCAGATCGCAGGAGATACCATACTCCTTGACGATCCGCCGGATCGTACGCCCACCCTCTTGCACCAGCCCGCCAACGAAGGCCGCGCGTTCGGCCCCATAATTACGCTCGATCTTGTCTAGGCCCGCATTCAGCCCGTTGACGATCTGCCCGCCATTGCGACCCGACGCGCCCCAGCCAACCTTGTTTGCCTCCAGCAGCGCAACCGAATACCCCTGCTCGGCCAGATGCAGCGCGGTGGACAGGCCCGAATAGCCCGCCCCCACGATCCCGATATCCGCCTCCGCTTCCCCGTTCAGGGGCGGACGTGGACGCGCCGGGTTGGCGCTGGCGGCATAGTAGCTGGGGGGATAATCGGTCACGTCTTGTCACCGCCATAGATATCAAACCGAGTCGGCGGCACGGGCGGTGCGCCCTTGGGCGACTTACCAGCCAATGTCTGATACAATCGCGCCGAGCCGCGCTGAAAGGCAAAGGAACACCCGGCCAGATACGCCGCCCAAATGCGGTAGGTTTCCGGCCCGACCAGCGCCTCCGCCTCTTCCCGCCGCGCATACAACCGCTCGCACCATGTCCGCGTCGTCTTGCGGTAATGCGGGCGCAGAGCTTCGATGTCATGCACCTCGAACCCAGCGATTTCCATCTCGGATACGGTATGCCCGATATCGTCGAGTTCACCGCCGGGGAAGATGTATTTCTGCAAGGCGCGCTGTTCGGGGCGGCTGGAAAATTTCGTTTTCTTACGCTTGGCACCCCGGCTGATGGCGTGGTTCAGGAACAGGCCATCATCGGCCAGCAGACGGCGGGCGGTTTTGAAGTATTCGGGGATGTTGTCCAGCCCGATATGCTCATACATGCCAACCGAGGATATCTTGTCGAAGGTGCCCGCCGTCTCGCGGTAGTCGATCAGTTGAAGCGTGACACGGTCGGCGATGCCAAGGCGCTCTACCTTCTCCCGCGCGAAGGCCAGTTGCTCCTCCGATAATGTGACGCCATGCCCATGAACGCCATAATTCTGCACGGCATGGCACAAAAGCCCGCCCCAACCACAACCGATATCCAGCATCCGCTCACCGGGTTTGAGGCGCAGCTTGCGACAGATCATGTCGAGTTTGAAGACTTGCGCCTCTTCTAACGTGGCATCCCATGAGGGGAAATGCGCGCAGGAATACTGCATCTCCGGGTCTAGGAAGAGTTTGTAGAAATCATTGCCAACATCGTAATGGAACTGGATGAACCGCTTGTTGTCGCCATCACCGCGCCCAGCCCCCTCCGAGTCGGAGCCAAAATCACGGCTCACGTCGGGATTGTCGCCTTTAGCTATTAGCAGCGGCGCAAGCGCGCCGAGCGCGCGCCGTCGGTTGATCTTCTTGAAGCGGCGGCGATAATCTCGGTCGAGGGCCAGCGGCTCCGCCAGATCGATCATCGACCCGCTCTCCACGTCAATCCGCCCATGGGCGTAATGCCGGATCAGCCGGTCGAGAGTTGGCCTACGTAGAAGTGAGGGCAACACACCGGGGGTAGCAATCTTCAACGCCAATCCCGGTATCGGCGCTTTGCCCAGCGGCTCCAACGACCCATCCCACAGGCGCAACGAGAAATGCGCATCCGCCTCCTCACGGATCAGCGCGGCGAGCTTGCGGACGGCCTTGAGGTGTCGGGTGTTGCTCATATTTACAGCTTCCGTAGATAAGTCCGGTATTCCACATCCGAGATTTCCGCCGCGAGCCGGGCAATCTCAGATAGGCGAATTTCGGTGTAGGCGTGGTGGAAGGCGTCGCCGTAGATACGGCGGGCAACCTTCGCGTTACCGAATTCCTCGACCGCAGAGAACCAGTCATGGTGCAACCGCTCGCCGCTTGGGTCGGTCATCGTTTGTGCAGGCGGCTCGATGCCATCTTCCAGCCCGACGAGGATACCGCCCAAAATTCCCGCCAGCGCCAGATACGGATTCACATCCGCGCCACAGATACGATGCTCCAGCCGCGCGCCCGGCCCGCTCGTCTCTGGCAGGCGGACGGACACCCCGCGATGGTCCAGCCCCCAACTTGCCAGCGTCGGCGCATAGCTGCCCAGTTGAAACCGGCGATAGCTGTTAGCATGGGGCGCAAACACCGCCTGAAGGGGGCGCATGGTCGCCAGCGCCCCGCCGATAGCATGGCGCATAGACTTGGTCAGATCATCGCCACCATCGAAGATATTGCGCCCATCCGCATCGATCAGGCTGATATGAGCGTGCATCCCGCTGCCCGCATGGTCGCCGCCATAAGGTTTGGCCATAAATGTCGCCGCCAACCCATGCTGTCGCGCACAGCCCCGCACCAACCGCTTGAACAGGATCGACTGATCCGCCATCGACAAGGCATCGTCGCAATGGTGGAAATTGATCTCGAACTGCCCCGGTCCGAATTCCGCGATCAATACATCCGCCGCGATCCCCTGCGCCGCGCAGGCAGTCTGTATATCTTCAAGGCACGGCTCCAGCGAGGATACCGCCGAGAGGTCATAGACCTGCGCGCCTTCCAGCCCTTTGGGCGGTACGGGCGGGTCGCCCGGTTCACCCCGTTCGTAGAGGTAGAATTCCAACTCCGTCGCCACCACGGCCTTCAGCCCCCGTGACGTCAACCGCTCGACCACCGCCGCCAATCGCGTGCGCGGGTCATAGACGCATGGCTCACCCGTCGGCGTCGTCATGGTCATCAGCACTTGCGCCGCCGGAGAGGGCGACCATGGTTTCGTCACCAGCGTGCCGGGGATAGGCCAGCCATAGCCATCCGGGTCGCCCGTCGCCAGCGCCAGCCCGGTGCCATCCACATCATTACCGGCAATATCCAGCGCGTAGGACGACATGGGTAGCCGTACTTTACCCGCCACCAGCTTATCGGCGCTTTCGGGCGAGTACCACTTACCCCGCATGATCCCATTGATATCGGGAAACAGTAATTCGATGCGTTCTGCATTGGGATGCGCGATCAGGAAATCCTGCATATCCTCCATCGTCATGCGGGTCATGCGTCGCGCGCCCCGCGCTTGGTGGCCAGCGAAGCGGCGATGACCCCCAGCGAGACGAACCCGATCAGCAGCGTCGATAGCGCGTTGATCTCTGGCGTCACGCCGAGGCGGACTTGGCTATATATCTTCATGGGCAGGGTCGTGGCTCCGGGACCGGATGTGAAAGACGCAATCACCAGATCATCCAGCGATAATGTAAAAGCCAGCAACCACGCAGCCACAATGGCGGGGGCGATGACGGGCAGGGTAACAAAGAAAAACGCCTGTACCGGCGTGCAGCCCAAATCGCAAGCCGCCTCCTCCAGCGCGCCATCAAACGCCACCAACCGCGACGAGACGACCACGGAGGCAAAGCACATCCCGAAGGTAATATGCGCAAGAATGATCGTCGTAATCCCTCGGTCCATCCCGATGGAGATGAACAGCAGCAGCAGTGACAACCCCGTAATAACCTCCGGCATGACCAGCGGCGCGTAGATCATCCCACTGAACAACGTACGCCCCTTAAACCGCCCCGCCCGCACCAGCGCATAGGCCGCAAGCGTTCCGAGCAGCGTGGCGACAGTCGCCGACACTAACGCCACCCGCAGCGTCACCCAAGCCGCATCGAGAAAGGCTTCGTTACGGAACAACTCGCCATACCACTTGGTCGAAAACCCGCCCCACACGGTGACGAGACGGCTTTCGTTGAAGCTGTAGACCACGAGGATCAGGATCGGCAGATACAAGAACGCCAGCCCCAGCGTGAGCGAGGTCGCGTTGAACCATGAGAAACGGTTGGTCATTTCAGCCCCGGTCCTCGCGACTGTGCCAGATGCGCGTGACGGCGATTGTGTCGCCTGCCAAGCGATAGTGCATGATGTAAGCACCCTTACCGAAACGGATGACGATCTGCCGTGTTGTGGAATCGACGGATTTACCCAGTTCGGGATTATCCATCAGCCGATCGAGGGCGCTATCAATCGCCAGCATCGCATTTTCAGCGGCGACGGGATTCTTCTCGTCCAGAAAAGCGTACAAACGTCGATAGTCCGTGCGAGCTTCGGGCAGAAAGACGAATTTCACGCCTTGGCTTTCGATGCCGACCGCGCAGCCAGCGATTTCAGTTCCGTCTTGATTTCATCGAAGGAAATGGCCTCGCCCGTTTCCAGATAGCGTTGCCACCGCCGTTCATCCTCTGCGGTAGCGACATGTGCGAACTCCTCCACCTCTTCGGCATAGGCACGCAGCACATCATTGGCGAGGTCGGAGGCAGAGCGCCCCTCGCCCGCGAGTGCGGCGAGGCGCTTCTCCAGTGTTTCCTCAATCTCGATCCGGTCGGTCGTCTCGATACTGTCCATTCCCTATCCTACCATTTCCCACAGCCCCGCTCCACCCTCACGTCCCGATCTCCTGTTTCATCTGCTGGCGCTGGAACAGGACGATGGGCACGATGAGCAATAGCAGCAGCAGGATCGCCACGGCGCTCGCCAGTGGCCAATCGCGGTTGGAGAAGAACTCGACCCACAGCGTCTTACCGATCATCAGCGTATCTGACCCACCCAGAAGGTCGGGAATCACAAACTCACCAATGGCGGGGATGAACACAAGGAAGCAGCCAGCAAGGATACCCGGCATCGATAGGGGCAGGGTCACGAGAAAGAACGCGGCCAGCCGCGATGAGCCAAGGTCGGCGGCGGCTTCCAACAGGCTTTCATCCATCTTCTCCAAAGTCGCATAGATGGGCAGGACCATGAAGGGCAGGTAGCTATAGACGATGCCGATATACACCGCCGTATTGGTGTTGAGGATCGTCAGCGGCTCGGCAATAACACCGATATTCAGCAAAAGCTGATTCAACAATCCCTCGGTTTTGAGAATGCCAATCCACGCATAGACCCGGATCAGAAAGCTGGTCCAGAACGGTAGGATCACCAGCATTACGAGCGTGGGCCGCCAGCGGCGAGGCGAGCGGGCAAGCGCATAGGCGATGGAGTACCCAATCAATAGCGTGATGATCGTGGATATCCCCGCGATCTTGAGACTGGAGAGGTAGGCGTTGATGTAGAGGCTATCTTCCGCAAGGAACGTGTAATTCTCGAAATCCAGTTTCGCGAAGAAATCCTTCACCCCCGCCCAGCCACCCGACAGGTCGAATTGCGGCGTATAGGGCGGGCGAGAGACGGCCAGATCAGACAACGAAATCTTCAGCACAATCAGAAACGGCGCGAGGAATAGCACCAGCAGCCATAGATACGGCAAGGCGACGAGGATGCGCTGTCCGAGGGTGCGATTCATAGCAAAGCTCTCACGCCAGCAACAGGACGCCTGCGTCCTCCTCCCAAGCCACCCAGACCGCATCCTCCCATGTGATATCGCGCCGGTCTGAACGCGCACGGTTAGACTCCTGTGCCTTAATGATCGACCCATTGGCCAGCTCGACATGATAGGTCGAGATATTGCCGAGATAGGCGATATCGAGAACCTTGCCGGAAACCGCGTTATCCGCCTCCGGCTTCGCCCGTGAGATCGATACCTTTTCGGGTCGCAGTGCCAGCCATGCCGTCGTGCCGGAAGGCGGGGTCGCATCGGTCACAACGCGCAGATCTTCGGCCCCTTCAAGCACCGCAAGGCCCACGCCGCCCCGGCTCGCGGTCGTCACGCGCCCTTCCAAGATCGTCACCTCGCCGATAAAATCCGCAACAAAGCGCGTATCGGGCCGCTCATACAGGTCGGTCGGGGTCGAGACCTGCGCCAATTCACCGTCGCGCATCACCGCAATCCGCGACGAGACGGTCATCGCCTCTTCCTGATCATGGGTAACGATCACGAAGGTCGTGCCGAGGCTTTCTTGAATGCCCATCAGCTCGAACTGCGTTTCTTGGCGCAGTTTCTTGTCGAGCGCACCGAGCGGTTCATCGAGCAATAGCAGTTTGGGCCGCTTGACCAGCGCGCGGGCCAGCGCAACGCGCTGCCGCTGTCCGCCCGATAGCTGATCGGGCTTGCGGTGGGCAAAGTCAGTCAGTTGTACCAGCCGCATGATATCGACCACACGGTCGGCGATCTCATCCGAAGGCGTGCCTTCGCGCTTCAAGCCGAAGGCGATATTCTTCTCGACCGTCAGATGAGGAAACAACGCATAGGACTGGAACATCATATTCACAGGGCGTTTGGCGGGCGGGATGGGCGTCAAATCGGTGCCACCAAGTAGGATTTCCCCTGCGTTTGGCGTCTCAAACCCCGCCAGCATCCGCATCAGCGTGGTCTTGCCACAGCCGGATGGGCCGAGAATCGCAAAAAATTCCCGCTCGTAAATCTTGAGCGACAGGTCTTTCACTGCCTCAAACACGCCAAATCGCTTGGTCACATTGCGCAATTCAATCAGCGGCTCACTCGCCGGGTCGGCCCAGGGGGCGAAAGGAAGGGTCACGTCTCCTTCTCCGCCAGCTTAGCCACGCGCTTCTGATCCCGCCAATCGCGATAGCGCCCGGTCAGTTCACGGGTCTCACGCATTTTTCCCCATATCTGGGCGGCGAAGATCAGGATCATACACAGAAAGAATCCGCCGACACAGGAGAGCAGCACGATATCATGGTGATGGAAATAATAGCCGACCACACCACAGAGCAGGCCGAGGCACCCAAAAATCGCCTCTAGCCGCCCCGGTGACATGCCGCGCCTCCACCATGCCCGCAATTCGGCGAACAGGAAAATCAGCAAGCCACTCGCCCCGACCGGCACCAACACATCCGCTTCGATATCAAGGAACAATCCCCCCACCGTACCCGCAAGCAGCAGGACGGCGAGGGCGTAGAGGGTTTTGGTCACTGCCCTGTCTTCACCTTGGTCCATAGGCGCGTGACCTTGCGGTTCACTTTCGGCGGATAGGCGGTGACGGAATAAAGGTTCTCCAGCGTTTCCGCGCTAGGGTAGATTGCCGGATCACCGATCACATCAGCTTCCAGCAACCCCTGCGATGCTTTGTTTCCATTGGCATAATAGACATAGTTCGACGCTTTCGCCATGATATATGCGCGCATGATATAGTCGATGAAGACATGCGCGGCTTCGGGATTCGGGGCATCCGTGGGGATCGCCATTTGGTCGAACCACATCAGCGCGCCTTCCTTCGGAATCGCATAGGCCACTTCCACCCCGTTATTGGCTTCTGCCGCCCGATCCCGCGCTTGCAGGATATCGCCCGACCAGCCGAAGGCAACGCAGATATCGCCATTGGCCAGTGCGTTGATATATTCAGAGGAGTGGAATTTTTGCACATGGGGGCGCATCCCCATCAGCACATCTTCTGATTTTGCGATTACATCGGGGTCATGGCTGTTCGGGTCTTCACCCAAATATTTCAACGCGGCGGGAATAATCTCCGTCGGCGCATCAAGGACATGAACACCACATTCCGCCAGCTTCTCGGCATTTGCCGGATCAAAGATCAACGCAAGACTATCGGTCGGCGCATCATCGCCAAGGGCTTCCTTCACCTTCGCAGCATTATAACCAATACCAGTTGTGCCCCACATGTAGTTGATCGAATAAGCATTACCGGGATCATAGGGTGCGGTACGCGCGGCAATCGCATCCCACATATTGCCCGCATGGGGCAGCTTGGACATATCCAGCTTCTGGAACGCCCCCGCCTCAATCTGACGACTGAGGAACGTGCCAGTCGGGACCACCACGTCATAGCCGGACCCGCCCGCCAGCATCTTGGTTTCTAATAATTCATTGGAATCGAACACGTCATAACGCACCTCAATCCCCGTCTCGGCGGTGAAGTCTTCGAGGATACTCTCGTCGATATAATCTGACCAGTTATAGACGTTGACGACCTTTTCTTCGGCAAAGGCCGCCGTGGCGACGCCAGCAAAAGCCAGACCGGCGAGGATGGACGCGAATTTCATGTGTGTGATCTCCCGAATCAGATGTTGACAGAACATTAACAGCGGATTCGCGAAAGTCAGTGATTTTCCGTTTCATAGCGAACCCTTGGCCTATGGCACGCTGAGGGATAGGGTGCGACGTAAATATCCCAACCGGAAAATCCCATGTCCTCCGCCGATCCCTTCTACGCCCTGCCCAAAGCCTGTCGTGACTGGCTGGGCGACCGCAAGACTGAGGAGGCGGAGTGCATCATTGCCGATATCGCGGGCATCGCGCGCGGCAAAGCGATGCCGTGGCGCAAGTTTGCCCAAGGGGGCCGCAGCTTTCTGCCCGTCTCGATCTTCTACCAGACGATTACGGGCGACTATGCCGAACTCGAAGGCGTGGACGACCAATGGACCGAGCGTGACATGCTGCTGGTCCCTGATATAAGCACCGCCACAGCCGCCCCTTGGGCCAATGACGTGACCGTACAGGTCATCCACGACATGACCGATCTGGAGGGTGCGCCTATCCCCATCGCCCCGCGCAATGTGCTGCGCCGGGTGCTGTCGCTGTATGCCGAGGCGGGATGGCAGCCAGTCGTCGCCCCCGAACTCGAATTCTACCTGACCAAGATCAATACCGACCCGAACGAAAAAATTCAGCCACCCGTGGGCCGCACGGGGCGGCGGGGCGTCGGGCGTCAAGCCTATTCCATGAGCGCGGTGGATGAATATGAAAGTGTAATCGAGACCATCTATGATTATGCCGAAGCGCAAGGCTTTGAGATCGAAACAATCATTCAGGAGGGCGGCGCGGGCCAGTTGGAAATCAATGTCGCCCATGGCGATCCGCTGCGCCTCGCCGATCAGGTATTCTTCTTCAAGCGGTCTATCCGGGAGGCTGCGCTTAAAAACGGCTGTTTCGCGACCTTCATGGCCAAGCCCATGCAGGACGAGCCGGGCAGTGCAATGCATATCCACCAATCGGTCCTCGACATGGCAACGGGCCGCACGATCTTCGCCGACACGCATGGCAAGCCAACCGACCTGTTCTACGGATTCCTCGCTGGGCAGCAGGATAACCTGCCCTCTCTCATCTCGCTGCTCGCGCCCTATGTGAACAGCTATCGCCGTTACGGCACCGAAGATGCCGCGCCCATCAACCTCGAATGGGGCCGCGACAATCGCTCGACTGGCCTGCGTATTCCGCTCTCCTCGCCCGAGGCGCTGCGCGTGGAAAACCGGATCGCGGGGATGGATTGCAACTGCTATCTCGCCTTTGCGGCTTCGCTGGCGGCGGGATATATCGGGATGCAGGCAGGCGCGACCCCGCGTGCGGAGGTGGCGGGCGATGCTTACGAACTGCCGCGTGGATTGCCGCGTAGCCTGCACGAGGCGCTGGACTTGCTGAAGAAAAACCCGGCGGTGGTCGATGTGCTGGGCGAAGAATTCTGCACCGTCTACCTCGCCATCAAACGGCAGGAAGTCGAGGAATTCCTCCAAGTCATCAGCCCGTGGGAACGCGAGCATCTGTTGCTGAATGTGTAGAAAATTAAGCAAATTAGCAGCCCCGGCCTTGATCCGGGGTCTGGACGCACAAACTACGGGGCGGGCGAGGTAATGCGCCTTGACGTGCTCACCGCCAATGACCGCCCCGGCCAGCACGCGCCCTCGTGGTATGCTGCAACGGCGAATACGATGCCGGATCATGCGCCCCTGCAAGGCGAGGCGCGGGCGGATGTATGCATCGTCGGGGCCGGTTATTCGGGTCTTTCGGCGGCGCTGCACTTGCGCGAACGCGGGTTCGATGTGGTGGTGCTTGATGCCCACCGCGTCGGCTGGGGCGCATCGGGCCGCAATGGCGGACAGCTTGGCTCCGGCCAGCGTGTCGGGCAGGCCGCGCTGGAGGCGCGGTTGGGGCGCGACAAAGCCCGCGTCCTCTGGGATCTGGCCGAGGAATCCAAAGCCGTCACCAAATCCCTGATCGCCCGCCATGCCATCGCCTGCGACCTGCGCCCCGGCATCTTGGAGGCCATGCATCGCCCCCGTTTCGAGGATGAGGCCCGCGAGGAAGCTGCGCTGCTCAACGAACACTATGACTACCCTCATGTCCGTTTCATGGGCCGCGACGAAATCCGTGGCATGGTGGCGAGCGATGGTTATTTCTCTGGCGTTCTCGATATGGATGCCGCCCATCTTCACCCCCTCAACTACGCGCTGGGGCTGGCCCATGCCGCCGATGCAGCGGGCGCGCGTATCCATGAGCGCAGCCGCGTGATCCGCGTGACCGAAGGCCGGGTCGAAACGGCTACGGGCGCGGTAAACGCCCCTCATATCCTGCTCGCCTGCAATGGCTATCTCTGCGGATTGGAGGGATCGGTCGCCGCCCGTGTGATGCCCATCAATAATTTCATCGCCGCCACGGCCCCCCTGCCAGACCCCGCCGCCCTGATCCGCGATGACGTGGCGGTGGCGGATTCGCGCTTTGTCGTCAATTACTTCCGCCTGTCGCGCGACGGGCGGCTGCTGTTCGGCGGCGGCGAGAATTACGGCTATCGCTTCCCAAAGGACATCGCCGCAAAAGTCCGCAAACCGATGCTGGAGGTCTTCCCCCAGCTTGCCGACATCCCCATCGACCACGCATGGGGCGGAACCCTCGCCATCACGATGGACCGGATGCCTCATTTCGCACGGCCCGCCCCCGGAATCCTCTCGGTTTCGGGCTATAGCGGCCACGGGGTCGGCATGGCCACACTCGCGGGTAAGCTGGCATCGGAGGCCATCGCCGGACAAGTGACCCGCTTCGATATCCTCGCCGATATCCCCCGCCCCCGCTTCCCCGGCGGCGCGCATTTTCGCACCCCACTCCTGTCGCTGGCGATGATCTGGTATGGATTGCGAGACAGATTGTAGCTTCAATCTTTGCGCGGGATGTGGTGTCGTCTTTCCTGTAATGAAACATTCGTCGAATCCTCGTCCATGCTGACAACCCACGCCTATACCGCCGCCTTCATCGGGATCGAGGCGCGCGAGGTCGATGTGCAATGCCAGTTGTCGTCCGGTCTGCCTGCCTTCAACCTCGTTGGCCTGCCCGATAAGGCGGTATCCGAAGCCAAGGAGCGGGTGCGCGCGGCACTTAATTCCATTGGTCTTGCCCTGCCCGCCAAGCGCATCACCGTCAACCTTGCCCCTGCCGATCTGCCCAAAGTCGGCTCGCATTACGACCTGCCCATCGCGCTGGCCCTGCTTGGGGCGATGGAGGTCATCCCGTCGGATGAGCCGTCCCATCATGTCTCTTTGGGCGAGCTTAGCCTTGATGGCACGCTCAATCCGGTCCTTGGGTCCATGCCCGCCGCCCTCATGGCTGCCGAGGCTGACCGGGGCTTGATTTGCCCTGCGGCTTGCGGGGCCGAGGCATCGTGGGTTGGCGCGGTTGAGGTGCTGGCCCCGGCCACCCTGCTCGCCCTCGTCAATCACCTGAACGGGCGTGAACAGCTTACCCCGCCGGTGGCGGGCGAGGCCGGGCCGGGCGTCAACCTGCCTGATTTGCGTGATGTGAAGGGCCAAGAAACCGCCCGCCGCGCCCTCGAAGTCGCCGCCGCCGGGGGCCATAACATGCTGATGATCGGCCCGCCCGGAGCTGGAAAATCCATGCTTGCCGCGCGCTTGCCCGGCATCCTGCCGCCCCTGACGGCGGAGGAGGCGCTGGAGACAAGCCTGATCCATTCCCTTGCCGGTCTGATCGAGAATGGGCGCGTTTCCATGAGCCGCCCTTACCGGGCACCGCACCATTCCGCCTCGATGCCCGCCATGGTTGGCGGGGGTAAGAATGCGGCCCCCGGCGAGGTCAGTCTTGCCCATAATGGCGTCCTCTTCTTGGATGAATTGCCCGAATTTCAGCGCCCGGTTCTCGAAGCCCTGCGCCAACCCATCGAATCGGGTGAGACGGTGGTGGCCCGTGCCAATGCCCATGCCCGCTACCCCAGCCGGGTACAGCTCGTCGCCGCCATGAACCCTTGCAAATGCGGGCATTTGGGCGATCCGGCCATGGCTTGTTCGCGCGCGCCAAATTGCGGGCTGGATTATCAGGCCCGGATTTCCGGCCCGATGCTCGACCGAATCGATGTGCAAATCGAGCTGCCCGCCGTTTCCGCCGCCGACCTGTCCCTGCCGCCCCCTTCCGAAGGCTCGGCGGAGGTCGGCGCACGCATCGCCACCGTCCGGGCGCGGCAGGCAGAGCGTTACGCGGCCTTGGGCGCACAGGGTGTGCGGCTGAACGCCCATGCCGACGGTGATATCCTCGCGCAAGCCACGCCAATGGCCGATTCGGCGCGCGCGCTTCTTCTAAAAGCGAGCGAATCCCTGCGTCTCAGTGCGCGGGGTTATCACCGTGTCCTCCGGCTTGCCCGAACCATCGCCGATATCGAGGCTATCGAAACGATCAGCGACATGCATATCGCCGAAGCCGTCTCCTATCGCCGCGCCCCAATCCTTCGGTGAGATTTATTCGGTTTTCGCGGTATAGTATTTCTGTGTACGGATTTTTAAGTCTCGTGATTTCAAACTCTCACCCTTGTTCCGTATGAAGAATATCGTTAGGCTGACAAATGAGAGGATTCATAGGTCATTTGTTAAACCCGTATTGCTATCGTCTGTTATCGCCGCGCCGAAAAAGGCTATAAGACTATGTCGAATTCCCCGTCTAAGATTCTCGTCGCCGAGGATAATGCGATCAATGCGCGCCTCATCGTTGCGATGCTGGAACGTGACGGGCATGAAGTGACAATTGCCGCTGACGGTGAAAAAGCGGTTGCGATCAGCCGGATCGAAAATTTTGACATCATCTTGATGGATGTGAATATGCCGGAGATGGGCGGGCTTGAAGCCACCCGCCAGATCCGCGCCGGGGCGGCACCAATGCGCGATGTGACGATCATCGCACTAACCGCCGATGATGACGGTGCGACCGAGCGCGATTGCATCGAAGCGGGCATGAACGCCTTCCTGACCAAGCCGGTCTCTATGGCCGAGTTGCTAAAATTGCTCAATCCACGCGGCGCACGCGGCAAGCAGGCTTGATCCAGCGCAGGCACACCAAATCGCCCCCCGCCCATGGAGCGGTGGCCGCATACTCGATCAAAAAACGCTTCATCAGCTCGTATCATTGACCGGGGTATCCATCGCCCATAGCGCCATCAGGTGGCAATCCGCGAGGATTTCATCGATCTCACGCTTGCCTTTTTCCATATGACCCGGCGGCCTACCCGGTCGCATGGGCCGAACCGGGCGTTCCCGCTTCGCCAGCGCCCGTGCCAATCGTTTCGCCTGTGCATCAATGGTATTCAGCGCATGGCGCAAAGCCGCCATCCGGCGCATGATCTGCGCGATATCCACGGGATCATCGGCCATCGGTTTGCGCCATTCTGGAATTGGCGCATCCAGCCCGTCAAAATGCCGGATATTCGGCCCATGCCCCGGCACTTTCTGTGCAACAGGCCCAACCCGCTTACGCCGATCGAACAGCGGAAAAGACGGCACATGCTCGCCCGTCCCTTTCGGAATCGGCTGGCCCGGCGCGGCCCGCGCCGCTTTTGGCTCAACCACAATCCCCCGCGCCGCCACAGCAATCAGCCGCCGTGCCGCAGATTCCGCAGGTCGCAATACCGCCAAAACGGCCAGATACACATGTCGCGCGACAAAAGACCCGGACCCGATCATTAGGGCAAGCGCGGCTACTATCCGAAGCAAATCACCCCGATGCCGCTCAATCCCCGCCTCCCAATCCATCATCATTCGCCATGCCTTTATAGAAACAAATCACGAACATATGGCTTTGTAAAAACCAAAAAGTCAACCGCGCGCTGCCCGCAACATTTGCAGCTCCAGCACAAGGCCAAAGCGCAATCGGATGTGTGATATCAAGGGCGGAGATCGACGACACTTTTCACCGCTGCCCCGGGCGAAGACCCGGGTCTTCGCCCGGGGCAGCGCCTGAAAAGGTCGGCAATTGCCTCCGCTAGTGTGAACCCGGTAAGCGCAAGGCCGGGGCTGCGCACCTTCCATAAGGATTCCGCCACATCCATTGGCGATCCCCCCCAAACCACGTTACACAACCCCATGCATAGTTCCCACGCCCTCGCCTTCGCCGATATCGATTTGTGGATTTTCGATCTCGACAATACGCTCTACCCCTATCCGCCGGGGTTATGGGCACAGATTGATGGGCGTATGGGTGGTTTCATCTCCGACCTGCTCAGCATTGATGCCGTGGAGGCGCGGCGCGTGCAGAAGGATTATTTCCTCCGCTACGGCCTGACCGTCCGGGGCTTGATGAAGCATCACGGCGTCGCGGCGGGTGATTTCCTCGCCCATGTCCACGATGTAGACCTGTCGCCCATCGCCCCCAACCCCGCCCTTGGCCATGCCATTGCCGCTTTGCCGGGGCGCTGTGTGATCCACACCAATTCAGATCAGGCCCATGTTAGCCGCGTGCTGGCACGCCTCGATATCGACCCCGCTCTTTTTGCGGCGGTCTATGATATCGAGGGAACAGGCTTTGAGCCGAAACCCGGCCCCCGCGCCTATGACCATGTTGCGGCGGCGGAAGGTACAGCCCCCACCCGCGCCGCCATGTTCGAGGATAGCGCCCGAAACCTTCTGGAACCACACCGGCGCGGCATGCGCACGGTCCTGTTGCCAACCCAGTGTGACATCGCGTCGGCTGGTAAAAACGATCCGCATATCCATTTCATAACCAACGACCTGACGGATTTCCTGACGGGCATCGTGGAGGCCAGAAAACTGGGGGGACAGGCATGAGCGCGACGATGGAAACCGATATTCTCGTCATTGGCGGCGGCATGGCTGGGCTGGCCCTGACCGCGCGTCTGGGTGAAGCGGGTCTGCGCGTCACCTGCATCCATGACGGCGCTGCACCAACCGACGACAATGCGGGCGAAGACCAGCGCACCACCGCCATCCTGATGCCGGGGATCGAAACCCTGCGCAGTACAGGCGCATGGGAGGACATCGCCCGCGACGCCCAGCCCATGCCCGCCATGCGCATCCTCGATTGCGGCGGCAAGGACCGCGCCCCCCGCGACGAAGCCCTGTTCGATGCCACCGAGACCGGCGGCGATACCTTCGGCTGGAACGTCCAAAACGGCCTCGCCCGCCTCGCCCTCGCCAATCGCATTGCCGAGCAAGACAGCGCCACCCTCATCGCCGAGACCCGCCTCGACCATTGGCTCGCCCGTCAGGATCGCGTCCTCGCCACCCTATCAGACGGCACCCGCATTACCGCCAAGCTCCTCGTCGGCGCAGATGGTCGCGGCTCGCTGGTGCGCCAGAAATCTGGCATCGGCCTGCGCAAATGGGGCTATGCGCAAAAAGCCCTCGCTGCCCGCGTCGAGCATACCAAACCCCATGGCGGCATCAGCATCGAGATGCACCATGTTGGTGGCCCCCTCACCTTCGCGCCCTTGCCCGGTAATCGCTCCGGCCTCGTCTGGATGAACGCCGAAGCCGAGGCCGACCGCCTTGCCGCCCTCGATGACGACGCATTCCTCGCCGAGTTGAACGAGCGCAGCCACGGTGTCTACGGCCAGATCACCGCCACGGCCCCCCGCGCCGTCTGGCCCGCCACCACCCAAGTCGCCACCGGCCTGACCGCGCGCCGCACCGTATTAATCGCCGAAGCCGCCCACGCCTTCCCCCCCATCGGCGCACAGGGCTTCAATCTCTCCCTCCGCGATGTGGAGGCGCTCGCCACCCTCTGCGCCAAGGCCGATGATCCCGGCGCCGAGGCACTCACAAAAGCCTATGCCCGCCAGCGCACCCCCGACATCCTCGCCCGCACCGCCGGGGTAGACCTGCTCAACCGCTCGGTGCGCACAGAACTCCGCCCCCTGCGCGATATCCGCCGTATGGGTCTGTCCATCCTCGGCAACACCCCGCCGCTCCGCCGTCTCGCCATGAAGATCGGCATGGGCACATGAAAGAGGCAATCCACCCCGGCGCACGCTATTATGGCGCGCTGACCCTGCCCCTCTACGATACCGCCGTCCTCAACATCGCCGTCCCCTATGGTTGGGGCGTGCCGCTCTCGCATGAGCGCAGCATGTACGACCGCCTGCTTAGCCGTCGCCACCTCGATATCGGCGTCGCCACCGGCTATTTCATCCGCCGCACCCTGCGCGACCATACCGGCCCCCAACACATCACCCTGATGGACCTCAACGAAAACGCCACCCGCTACGCCGCTGAAAAACTCAAACGCTTCGACGTGGTGCAAACCGTGGGCGACGCGCTACAGCCTTTCCCCGTGCGTGGTCCCTTCGACAGCATCGCGATGTTCCATCTGCTGCATTGTATGCCCGGAACCATCGCCGAGAAGGCCATCGCCTTCGACCACGCGATAGACGTACTGGCCCCCGGCGGCGTCTGTTTCGGTGCCAGCGTCACCCCTGCGGGCCGTTCGCTCAATCCCTTCGGGCGGGCCGTTCTCGCAGGCTCAAACCGCAGCGGCGCACTCAACAATGCACACGACGACCACGACGCCCTACGCGCCGAGATCGAACACCGCTTCACCAACACAAAAATCGAGTGCCACGGCGTCATGACCCTATGGGAAGCCCGCAATCCGAGGTAGTCAACTCAGCTACGAGTTTTCCTGCGCTTTCGCTGTGCTTTTGCAAAATTGATTGTGATTTTTTTCATCACTCCAGTTTCCGAGATATTCCATTCTGGCCGGTAGCATTCGCGCGACCTCATTTTCGCAATCTGATCCTCAATGCGCGTCCACCATTGCAGGATATGCGCAGCTTGCAGCCGCCCTTTCGCCTGCGCCCAGCGAGGGGGCAAATGTATCACCCGTATTCCAGTATCGAAAACCGCATTGATCTGAGGTTCGAGTGTCAGAAAATCCTTGTCCGCCGAAAGAATAGCATCGCCCCCGTCCTCGGCAAATTTCGTAATCCAGTGAACATCTGAAGCGCCGCCATGACCCACAGTCAATACGGATGAAAGTTCCCAACCATCACGAAGGGCAATCTCTCGAATAGCGCCGACAATAACCGGCGAGACGTGCTCATCGCATCGAATGATCAAGCAGCTTCCAGTTCGTATTCAACCGCCGTTTCCACTGCATTCTTGGGAACACCGTACCACGTTGCAACCCTGCCAAAACTGTCCTCAGCAAGCCACTGTCGGTACAACGTCTCGGTCGGCACGGCGGTCCCGCGCACAACCGGTTTTCCAAAAGCAATTCTCGGATCGATGATAACGTCCGGAAACTCACCAAATTTCGGCATCCAAAGCGTTGCGAGATGACTTACAGGATCGAAAACGACGCCTTTCTGGATCGTCCTCTCGATGGTGATCCACATCTCGTGCTGCCCGGTAGCGAGATTCCACGTCGTTTTATCGCCCGTGTCCTCCGAGGATGTTGCGAAGATGTGCTTCCGATCGGTCACGTATTTCTCATGCGACAGGGCAAGAGGATGCGACACGTTCCATTCCCGCCGTGCCCGTTCGGACGCTTTTCGCAATGTCGCCACTGAAACTTTTTGTCTGCGAAAAAATGCAATGAACCGCAGTTCCATGAGGTCGAGAAAACTGACGGCACGGGTTCCCTCAAAATCCCGCTCGACAACCGGGCCTGAATCACTGCTGGAATACCCGTTCAGCCACCCGCGCACGGATGCTGGCGACACGTTAAGCAATTGTGCAGCACAGACGATACTGAAATACCCGGAAAGAAGAGGATCGTTCTGAGTCAATCGGATGCCTGCCTATGCTGAGTTATGATCTTACACCACATCTACATAGCATTTCGGAAAGCGTTTGAGAATCCCCTACCGTTAAGCAGGGGATCGGTTGGAAAGCAGCCTCGATCAAAATGCGCCTAAGCCGCCCTATCCGCCGCCATCATCGCCTCCGGTCCCGCCACGGCCAGCGCCGTCGCCTCAGCCGTGGCCGCCGCCAGCGTCCATCCCAGATGCCCGTGCCCGGTATTGTAGAACACCCCCGGCGCACGCCCCGGCCCGACCCGTGGCATCATATTCGGCATCATGGGCCGTAACCCCGCCCAGGGCACCACCCGCTCGGTCGATACCCCCGGAAAATGCGTCTCGACCCAGCGGGTCAGCGGTGCCGTCCGCCCCGCCCGGATATCGCGGTTAAAGCCCGAAAACTCCGCCGTTCCCGCCACACGAAACCGATCCGGCCCCAACCGGCTTGATACCAGCTTTGTCTCGTCATCCAGCAGGCTGATCATCGGCGCGGCAGCGCGGCTTTCATCATCATCGAGGTTCACGGTGATCGAATACCCCTTCACCGGATAGACATTCACCCTGTCGCCTAACTGCGCGGCAAACTGGCGGCTGGCGCATCCCGCGCAGACCACCACCGCATCATAGCGCGTGGAATCCACCAGCGTACGCACCTTCACGCCGCCGCCCTGCGTTCCCCGGTCCAGCTTGACCACATCGGTCCCGTACAGGAATGTCACCCCCCGCTTTGCCGCCGCCTTGGCCAGCCCGACCGTGTAGCGATGGATATCGCCGCTGGCATCTGAGGGCGTCAAAAACCCGCCATGCCAGTCGCCCTGCAATGTTGGCTCGGCCCGCGCGATATCGGCGGGGGACAGTTCCTCGCGCACCAGCCCACCCTTGGCCAGCAGCGCATTGACCCGCTGTGCATGTTCAAAATTCTGCCGTTTGCGATAGACATGCAGAATGCCGCGATGCTCAGCATCAAAATCGATACCCTCTTCCTTCGCCCAGCCAAACAGATGCTCACGCGCCGCAATGGCCAGCCGCGTAGTCGCAACCGTATTGCCCTTGTATTGCGGCACGGAGGCGAGGAATTCCGCGATCCACGAATATTTATGCCAACTGGGTGACAGGTTCAGCAGCAGCGGCGCATCCTTACGAAACATCCACATAATCCCTTTCAGGATCGTGGAGGGATGCATCCATACTTCCGCGTTTGAGGCCGATAGCTGCCCCCCATTCGCAAACGACGTTTCCATCGCCGCATAGCGATGTTTCTCATAGACGGTCACGTCAAGACCGCGCCGCGCGAGGGCGTAGGCGGTGGTCACGCCAGTAATTCCGCCCCCAAGGACGGCGACGGTACGAATTGCTTGAGTCATGGTTCTCTTTCAGCGTCATGCCATGAGGGGATGGCCGCGCATCGCATGATGCACAGCGCCCCCTCCGTCATGGACCTGAGAGATTCACGAGCCAAACCGGCGACTCGCTTGCTCCTTCGGTGGACCGGATGGCACCCGGTCGCTCTTCGGAGTTCAGTTTTTGCACGGTCCTTTGTGCCTGAGAGTTTCCGGGGCGGTTGCTCCTTCGGCGGCATCTCTCGATGCTCTCTCCCGTGCGACATGATGTCTATATCGAAGCGCCCACCAATAAAAGCGGATTTATGGGTAGGCGCGGCATACCAATGGCCTTTGGGGTTCACCTCTATCAAATTTCCACCCCGATCTTGAATCGGGGCGGAAAAGATTTCGATAACACTGGGCGTCAAAGGCGCTTGGTATCAGCCGGTTTTATGATCGCTGGGCCATCATTCTTTCTCAGACAGACGCTTTCCAACCCCAAGCGCGTAAATCATCGAGCGAACTTCCAGCATTGGGTCTTCGGATGGCGCGAATCCGTCGGTCAGAACGGTGGGATCGAAATTGAGCGCGTCACAACGGCCCTCATTTTCCGCCATCGCCTTCTTCACGGTAAAGCGAGCTGCAACGATCTCCTTATGATCGCCTGTCCACTGCACCGAAGGGTCCGCGACCGCGTCGCTGGGGTTGGCCAACGTCACCACCATGTCCCAGGATACGCTGCCCTTGGCGATATTCGCCTGCATGTTTTCCAAAAAGAAATCGGGATTTGTATCCACGACAATTCCCTCTTCACCGGATGGGCGGAAAGAAAAGCGCATTGCGGTCTTCTTGTCCTTTTCATCCACCAGATAAAAGGCATTCACGCTATTGAAGGTGGTGCCCTCATAAGGCTTCAGCGTCTTGTCCAACGCCCCGTGATACTTGCTGTAGACCTTGAGCGCAGGGTGCTTGGCGGCAAAGGCTTTTGTTGCGTCCTTGCTTGTGGCCTTGGCGCGCAACAATTCGATGAATTCCTCGCTGGTGGCGACCGGGAAGAAATGTTCGGTATTTAACGCAATCACATGCAGATCGTCATCGGCTGTCGTGACCTCCATCGCAAGACCGAGCGCGCCGAACTTGTCATCCGCCGGATTCGCCTTGCCGCCCTTATGCGACACACGCCCAATCACGGTTGACTGTCCCGTAAACAATGGACTGCTGGAGTAGTCCTTGATCGCCGCATTAACCGGCGAAAGCACGCCTTCGACACAAAAGCCCTTTGTGTGGTTGCGTCGTTTGCCCTCGGTCACACCGAACAGCTTTTCAAAGACCGCAAAGCCGTCCTCGGTATCGAATTCGCCTGCGGCGGCGGGAAGGGACGCCAGAGCAAGACAGCTAGCCATAAGGATCGTTCGCAGCATGGAGTTCTCCTGTGTACTATAATAGTACGCCATCTAATATTTAGCGCACAAACAGTTTGCAAGAGAAATTTTCGGTGCTATCAGCACTTACAATGAAACGTGATCAGGTTAAGGTTTAAGGTGTCAGGAAATGCTCATTCTAAGCGCAATTTCTGGCCCAGCTTGGTCGCGTATCGCTCTAACCCTTGCCATGAAAGAAGGTTGCAAACCCTTGCAAGAACGAACGGAAACCACAGAACGCCCTATTGTCCGATTGGATAATCAATTGTGCTTCGCTCTCTATGCCGCCTCAAATGCGATAGGGCAGCAATACCAAACCCTATTAAAGGCTCGGGATCTGACATATTCTCAGTATCTCGTGCTGATGGCTTTGGCGGAGGAAGACGGCATATCAATTTCGGCCCTTGCTGGTCGGTTGGAAGTATCCAAGGCAACAATGACGCCATTACTTCGCCGATTGGAGGCTAAAGGTCTTCTGTCACGCAAAATTCAGGAAGGGAACGAGCGTCAAAAAATCGTGACGTTAACGCAGGATGGGCGCAATATTTGGCAGAAAAGCTGTGGCGTTTCTTCCGAAGTATTCGCTAGCACTGGCCTCACCAAGGCCGAAGCAGGCGAGATTATGCGCCTCTGCACCAAAATCACCCACGCCTGAGCATTTTCGGCAAAAGCGGCAACCGGGTTTGCGGCGCAAATGGCTATAAGTTTGTGTCATGTGCCGCGCCATTCCCGCATCTAATGGTGATGGCGGCTATGCTGCGCACGCCGAATCAAAACTGCCAAACGCGGAACCATCCATCATGCAGATCAACAAATTCTCCGATTTCTCTCTGCGGGTGTTGATCCATCTGGCAATCGAACCGGAGAAAACGCTGTCCACCCGCGAGATTGCGCAGCGGCAACACATTTCAATCAGTCACCTAGCCAAGGTCTCGCAATGGTTGGCGACGGAGGGGTATGTCACCGCCACAAGGGGGCGCGGCGGCGGCATGGTTCTGGCCAAGCCCGCAAAGGATATCTCCATCGGGGACGTCCTGAGAAAAGCCGAAGCCGGGTCGCCATTGGTCGAATGTCTATCGCCACAGGGATCTTGTGCCTTCAGCCCGGCCTGCGGATTACTGCCGCTGCTTACGGGCGCACAGGAGGCATTCTTCGCGCATCTCGACCGCTTCACACTGCGCGATGTCATTAACAAGAACAGCGGTATGCAGAAACTCGTGACATCATTATCTGCACAGGAAAACAACGCCAGCTTATAATTGGTATTTAAGATTCTTATTTATGGGTATCCGTAATTCATAGTTGATCCGGATCGATTTCGTCTTTGCCAAGAATCTCGGCCAGTGTTGATAGATCGACACCGAGGTTCGGCTCAGGCTCGAAGGCCCGCCGCTCCATAACATCGGGCGAGCGGATTCGCTGGAACTTCGGCCTGACGATCTTGTGGCCGTTTTCGGACAGCAGAATCTTGGCCCTCAACGCCTCGAACGAATAGCCGCGACCGATGCGATTCGTCGTGCGGATCAGGTTGTTTAGGCTCTCGGTGTACGCATTCGTGATGCGGTGGTCGAAATAGGCGAGGATTTCATCTCCCCAGTTCTCCCAAGCACGTTGAAAGTCGCCAAAAGCGCCGCGCATCTCGTGAGGAACCGATGCTTTCCAGATAGCATATCGCTCTGCCGCATCAGCAGATGATGCGGCCTCGTAGATGCGGTAGCCAGCCTCTTTCGTCTCATAAGCGGCGGCGAGAGCCGGGTAGTTGAGCAACCACCCATCGAGCATCATCCGGTCTTTGTCGGTTAGGTCTCGCTCGCGCTTGAGGATCAGGAAGCGGTCATTCACCAGCCCTCTGCGCTGATGCTTGGTGAGGCTGGATCGCAGCGACTTGCGAACCGTCTCGCAGGCCGCGTTCAACATCCTGACAACGTGGAACTTGTCGATCACCACCTGCGCGTCGCGCAGCGCTATCCGCGCGGCATCACGATAGGGTCGCCACATATCAATCGTCACCAGCTCGACGCGCGAGCGATCCATCTCAGAGAGGCGGGCGATAACGGTTTTCTTGTTGCGGTTTTCGAGAATATCGAGTGCGGTAAGTTCTTCTACGTTGGTCATCACGCAGCGCGGCTTGATGAGGTAAATTTCATCGATACCGAGCCATCGCGGCGTGACAAAATCCAGTTGCGCGTAGCGTCTCTGTACGTAGTCGCTGAACACCTGTCGCACCGTGCCTTCGGTGACGCCGATCTCTCCGGCGATGCTTGCAAAGGTCCGGCTGACGGCCTCCTGACCGATCCACTGAACAAGTCTATCGGTCATTTGCCGCCGTTCATCGACATGCGGAAGACGGTCGAAGAAGGTCTTCCCGCAGGATTTGCAGCGCCAGCGGCGGGTTTCAACGTAAATCGCGGTGCGCTTGCCAAGACGCGGCAGGTCTTTCACGACCTGTTCGCGGCGTCCGAACCCGACAATCTCGCTGGCATAGCAGTGACGGCAGATCGTTGTTGGCCGCTCGACGGTCACATGCAGGTGATAATCGTGATCCTGCTCAGTCGTGTTGACCAGATCGTAGCCGTCAAGCTGAAGCAGGGTCACTCGATCCGTTCCAGTGCATCACAGGCCCTCTCCATCAGCATCGAGAGGTTGTCCGGCACACGGTCCAGCCAGACGAACCCGGCCAGCGTCGTGTCGCCAGAGCCGTACTTGATGCCATCATCATTGGCGAGGTCGTAATCGTCGCCGGGGAGAACGACGAGGCAGGTGAAGCGCGGGCGGGTGGTATGGATCAGGTATTCTCGGTGATCGTCGCCCGTCCCGACGATCCACTCTGCATGAACCGCTTGCGGCGAAGTCTCGCTCATGAGTGCGAGCAGCGCCGCGGCCAGATTGTCGCTTGGTCCATCCTTCACCGCGCGTCGGATCGTGCGTGGTTCAATGCCCATGCGTCGAGCGAGACCCGCTTGCCACCCGGTCGCGCTTCCCATGAGCGCGACCGCGTTTGATATGAATTCGTCTCGGGTCACTAGTCGAGCGATATGTGACGAGGGCTGAACCAGTTGCCAGCATCCGCCAGCAGGTCGTCAACGCTCTCAATCTCGTCCCAAGCCGACGAAACGAAACTCTTGAACTCTTCGACCGTACCAGCGCCAGCCTCGTAGTAATGACGCTTCTGATCGTAGCTGACCATGAACAGATCATAGTTGCCAGCGTGCGGGTCGGCCTGACCTGCTTTGATCGTTGCGATGTGATATGCGCTGAAATTTGCCATTGTTGCTGGGCCTCCTAGCCCTTGCTTTATGACCGGGCCTGATTGCCCTTGCCATGAACTGAATATAGGGCACGCCTGATTGCGTTGTCAACAAATAAATGCGCTTTTTATAAAGACGCGCTTTTCGCCTGATCAATCACAAATTACGGATACCCTTATTTATATGCTATAATCTACCGCACATAGTCTAAGGATAGTGCCATGATCATCCTCAAAACCCTGCTTCACCTCGCCATCTGGCCCGGAAACCGCTTCTGTCAGGCCATCGGCGCATCCCCCAGCGATGACAGCGGCATGTTACGCGGCTTCATCAACAGCATCTTCTGGGGGGCCGTAATGGCCATCATAATGATAAACCTGCTGTGACCACCGGATTGAGGGAGGCGAAAGCTGGCATCACCCGCGATGATATCCACCGTCTTGTCGATGCCTTTTATGCCCGTATTCGCGCCGATGACCGCCTCGGCCCAATCTTCGCCACCCATGTCGGGACGACGGGGGAGGACTGGGCGCCCCATATGGCCAAGATCGAGGCATTCTGGGCAAATGTCATGCTGAACGAGCGCGCCTATCACGGCAATCCGATGCTCGTACACAGCGCCATGCCAGAGATCGTGGGCGAGGATTTCGCGATCTGGCTCGACCTCTTTACACTCACCGCTACCGATACCCTGCCCCCTGAGAAAGCGGTGGTTTTCGATACACTTGCCCGCCGTATCGGTCGTAGCCTGAAAATGGGTGTTGAGCGCACGGCCCCGCATCAACCGCCCAACCTATCTGCCTGACCCACGCTTGGGTTTTCGATGCTTCGTTCGCCCAAAAGGTGATTAAGAAGAGTGACAACGCTGCCGAATCCGGGCAACCCTATTCATCGAACGACCGGGGAGCCGTCTCCGGTGGATGTATCTTTGGATCAGGGAGAAATCGTTCCATGCTGAAATCACTGCTCGCCGCCGCCACGGCCATCGCGCTCGTCGCTGGCGGTACTAGCGCCTTCGCCGATGGACATTCGGGCATGAAGACGCTCAAGATGGCCTATGATGCCGACCCCGTGTCGATGGACCCCCATGAACAGCTTTCGGGCGGCACGCTGCAATTCTCGCATCTCGTCTTTGACCCGCTGATTCGCTGGAATCAGGATCTCGGCTTTGAGCCACGCCTCGCCACCAAGTGGGAGCGCGTCGATGAGACCACCATGCGCTTTACCCTGCGTGAAGGCGTCAAGTTCCATTCCGGCAATGACATGACCGCCGCTGATGTGGAATGGACTTTCGACCGCCTGAAGAAATCCGCCGATTTCAAGGGCGTCTTCGCCCTGTTCGACAGCCTCAAGGCCGTGGACGACACCACCATCGAGGTCAAAACTGACGGCCCCTTCCCGCTGGTCCTACACACCATGACCTACGTGTTCCCGTTGGACAGCAAGTTCTACATGGGCGACGACAACGGCAAGCCGAAAGACGAAATCGTCAAGAGCGGCGACAGCTTCGCTTCCCGCAACGCCTCCGGCACCGGCCCCTTCACCGTCACCGAGCGTGAACAGGGCATCAAGATGGTGTTCGAGCGCAACAAGGATTACTGGGATACGGACAGCCCCGGCAATGTCGGCACCATCGAGCTAACGCCCATCAAGGAAGCCCCGACTCGCGTGGCCGCGCTTCTCGCTGGTGACGTTGATTTCATCGCCCCCGTGCCGCCAACCGATCTGGACCGCGTGGACAAGGATGATGACACCACCCTCGTCACCATGCCCGGCACGCGCATCATCACGCTGCAATTGAACCAAGACCGCGTCGAAGCCTTCAAGGACGTGCGCGTCCGTCAGGCCATCGTCCACGCGATCAATAACGAGGGCATCGTCAAGAAAATCATGCGCGGTTTCGGCACCGCCGGGGCGCAGATGTCCCCCGCTGGCTACCTCGGCCACAACCCCGCGCTAACGCCCCGTTACGACGTTGCGGCGGCGCAGGAGTTGATGAAAGAGGCGGGCTACGGCGACGGTCTTGAACTATCAATGATGTGCCCGAACAACCGCTATGTGAACGACTTCAAGATCTGTGAAGCCTCCGCTTCCATGCTTGCCAAAATCGGCATCAAGATCGACCTGACCACCATGCCAAAGGCCCAGTATTGGCCCAAATTCGACGAGCGCGCCGCCGATATCATGATGATTGGCTGGCATTCGGATACCGAGGATTCGGCCAACTTCTACGAATTCCTCACCATGACCCCGAATGAAGATACGGGCCGTGGCCAGTACAATTCAGGTGCCTATTCCAACCCGGTCGTTGATGCGCTGACCGAGGCAAGCCTCAAAGAAACCGACGATTCCCGCCGCTCTGCACTGTTGCAGCAGGTCGAAAAAACCCTCTATGACGATGCGGCTTTCGTACCCTTCCACTGGCAAAACCTTGCTTGGGGCGCGCGCAAAGGCGTTGGCATTGATAAAGTCGTCAATGCGATGAACTTCCCGTATCTGGGCGATCTCGTCATCGAATAAGGCGTGTTGATACCGTAAAAATAGACGGCCCCGGCGATCACCGCCGGGGCCATTTTTTATGATATGGTCTTTCTTGAACCCTCTCCCTTTGGGAGAGGGCAGGATGTGGATTCTCTCCATAAGAAAACCCGTGAACTTCCCCTCATCCCAGACCAATGGCCCTTACTGCTGACTTCTCCGCTGCCATCGTCGGACGTGTTTCACGAGTGTCCGGTATGATTATTAATTCACGCATAGATTGCATTATGTGTAAGATTCAACAGGATTTTTGGCGCATGCTGATGAGGTATCTGCATGCAGTTGCT
>CALFVD010000053.1 GCA_937928005.1 uncultured Neomegalonema sp.
TTCAGGATCTCATTGGCTTGGCGCAATTCACGGTTCTCGCGCTCAAGTTCCTTGATCCGCGCCTTTTCTTCGCTGGTCGGGCCGGGACGCTGACCGGCATCACGAGCCGCTTGCAGGCACCAGGTCCGAAGGCTGTCGCCAGAACAGCCCAGCTTCTCGGCTATGCCACGGTAGGCTTTGTTGTCGCTCGCATATTCAGCGCGATGATCCTTGAAAAGCTGGATCGCTCGCTCACGAAATTCCGCGCTGTATGTCGGGGTATACGTCTTCTTGCTCATAGGGGTCATCTTCCGAGGGTTTTACCCTCCGGTAAACCCGGGCCGGTTCAGCGCCCGAGGGACCGAAGATCAGCGTATTGCCATTGGCCGCTTTGCCGGGACCGTGGAAGGAGAAGTGGAACGGCGTGCCGCTTTGCGTCTCCAGCAACGCAATCGGCGCACCCCATGTCAGGTCGCGCGTCTCGCCGCCCGCAAAGGCATGACAGGGGGCAAGGTCAGAAAAATTCTGCGCCGAGATCAGCGCCGTGCGGGCGCGATAGGCCATATTGCCCGGCAGCTGTGCCCACCAGAGCGCTTCGAGCGCGATATCCTCGCGGGTGGGGCGCAGACCCCCGCCGGTCAGCACCGTGGCGAGGTCGGAAAGCTGCAAGGCCAGATCGTCTTGGTTGTCGGCCAGCACCGCAAGGCTCAGCTGGTGATCGCCAAAAACTTCGCGGCCCGATGCGACGGCATCGGTCGCCGCCTCAAGGTCTTCGGCAAGGGATTGCGCTTCATCCTCGCCCGCCAGCATCTTGCGGCGGGTCCACTTCATGCGGGACAGCGTGTCCGTCATCTCGCGCGGGACAAAACTCTGGGTGAGGATGAACTCGGCATCGGATGCCAGTGCCGCATCGAGCATGGCGGGATGGGTGGAGTCGCCATAGCCCTTCAGGGCCAGCATCCCGACAACGCGATGATCATTCGGCACAGGGCCGAGTAGCTCCAGCGTCTCGCCGCGAAAGATCGGGCGGTGCGTGGGCAACCATGTATCGAGGCCCGGCGCTGTGCTGCGCATTGGCGTCTCACGGCCATTGACGAGCATCGACAGGAAGCCGGTCAGGCGCGGATCATCTTTGGTCAATGCTGTCGGGCGAAGCCGGGCGAGCAGGGTCTCGATGGCGAGGCTTATCTCGTCGAGACGCCGCCGCGCGAGGCTGCGCGCTGCTGAGTGTGATGTGCCGTCAGTCCTGTCACCACTGCCGCCGAAGATCGATGACAGCAGCGATCCGGCACCGCTTGCTGGGCGTTGCAGCACGGTAAGAGTATGCGTGACTTCGGCCAGCGATCCGCTGGAAAGCTCGGCTTCACGCAAGCGGGCGACATAGCCCGCAAAGCCATCCGGCGTGGTGTCAGACGCGGCAAAATCAGCCTCCGCCAGACGCCGTCGGATCGTATGCAGATAGAATGCGCTGCCACTGCGTCCGTGCTGGCGGTAGAGATTGGCGAGCGCATTCCGCGCCGCCAAGACCTGTTCCGCGGCCAAGGTTTCCGTGACGATGCCGCTCAGACGGAAGACGCGGGCGAGGTCGCCGTTCTTCGTGACCAGCGTGCGGTCATCGTTGAGCCGGATCAGGGGTATCCGGTCCGACACCTTTTGCTCATTCGCCATCACTTGCCAATTCGGCAGGCTCTTCAGCGCGAGGCTCTTGTGATGTGTCATCTCACCATGGCGCATGGCTCGATCCTCCATGATGGATAGCATTGCGCTGGGGCGGTGTGCGCCGCAGGCGCATCGCCCAGCATTCGAAGAAATACGGATCGTGACGTGCGGCGAAGCGGATAAGCGCATAGGCAGGCATCGTGATCAGCAAGCCGATCACGATGCTCTTGCTCAACTGCAGCGCCATCACGCCGACGACCCCAAGGCCGAGCCAATGCGTAACGGGCACCCCGCCCCAGGCGGGGGGCCGCGTCATCGCCTGATAGAGAGGCGAGGCGTTTTGCATCAGAACCAGGCGTCGAGCTGGTCAGCGAGTTCCTTCGCATTGGCGAGGATCATCGCCAGAATGACGATGCCTGCTGCCATGCCGAAGGTGGCGCGGCGGGCGAGGATCATGAACACCGCCGCGATGATCGCGAAGGCGACGATGATATTGCCCATATTGCCCTGGAAGAAGGACAGGAAGTTGCCGAGACCCTCTTCGGCCTTGGCGAGGTCTTGGGCATGGGCGGTGGTAGCGGTGAACAGCGCCAGAGCGCCGCCGCCGATCAGAGATTTGAAGACAGGTCGGGTGGTCAGAGACTTGAGCAAGGCTCACTCCTTCAGGTCGGTTGGGAAGGTAGATGGATGGGAAAGGGTCAGTGAGACGCGAAGCCGCGCGCCTCAGTTCAGATTGGCAAGGCGCACCGGGCTTTGCGCTGCGCCTTTGATTACCCGCGCGACGAACCCGCGGGTCTCGGCGTAGTCGGGAACCGCGCCCAGCCGCGCCACGCGGGTCGGTCCGGCATTATAGGCGGCAAGCGCTAGATCCCATGCGCCGAAGCGCTTGAACTGCGCCGCGAGATAGCGCGCGCCGCCGATCATGTTCTCGACAGGGTCTTCCGGATCGACGCCGAGTTCTTCTGCCGTGGCGGGCATCAGCTGCGTCAGCCCAATCGCGCCCTTCACCGAGACGGCGTCAGGATCGAAGCTGCTTTCCGCCTCGATCAACGCCACGAAGAGCGCGGGCGGGATGTCGTGATGAATCGCAATCTCGCCCGCGAGCTGCGCTAGCGGATCATCGTTGAGATGCGCGAAGACGTTCGCATCGTCATCAAGCGTATCATCGTTGTCCCGACGCTTTGCAGCGCTTGCGCCCAGAACCGTGATGGCCTCCAGCGGGATTGCAAGCGCCAGCGCATCAAGCGACGGCTTCAGATTGCCAGTACCCGTCTCGATGATCACGTCATCGGGTTCAGGCATACCCTCATCGGGTTCGCCGTCTTCGGGGCCGATCTCCTCTTCGGGCAGAGCGCCCATCGGGACATAGCTGGCGAGGAGAATCTCTTCCCATGGTGCGGAGAGTTCGGAGGCGAGAGCCACGGTTTGAGGCGATCCACTTCCGGTAACGGGCGCAATTCTGGCGGGCGTGGAAATCTGCGTGGGTTTTACCGCGGGCGTGATCTTCGTTGCGGCATCGATCATCGGCACCTGCTTCACCGATGCCGGTGCTGCATGCTCGGAGCGCTGGATGTAGTTCAGGCTTGGCCGCATTCGGGTCAGTCCTTCCTCGTCAAATTCCATCACCGTGGCCCGCGCCTCGATGACCGGCATCCCGATCAGAAGACCCGCGACCACCGCGCCATTCATTCGTTGTCGTTCCAGCATTCGATCTCCTTCAACTCGTTTGTTCTGCAATTGCTCTATATCGGGACAAGCAACGCTTTCAACAGGAAATGTTCAGCTAGAATATTGTAAAGGCTGTATTATTGACGCCCGTCACCGAAGAGATGTTCCGCGCCAGCGCTTTGCCTGTTCGTGCCTTACGGCACAAAACTTTCGCGGCGTGTCGATAGGGAGCGCTCGGATACCTGATGAAGGGCGAATCGTCCCGAATCATCCATTGCGTCTGACTGTGATCTGATAGCGGGCCTTGCCCGGATCGATTGGGGATGGTCACCATGGCCCATCCCGCGCTCCGCTTGTCCCGCCCCCGCAACCAACGAGGCTCGCCTCCGGCTATCTCTGCCGTGGGGGGCTCGTCCGCCTGCGGCGACCTGCTGGCGGACCGGGCCAAGGCGCTTGAGGTGTTCCGGCCTTGATTGCGGGGACGGGTACCGCGCCCCTGACCAATGCTGAAAGTGAAAGGTTGCCTTTGGCCTGACCGACCCGATTGGGGTCGGTTGGAAGAAAGGTTGGGCCCATGGCCAGAGAACGGAGCAAGCGGCGGGATATCGCCCAGGAGATCACGGACAAGATCATCGAGCGGATCGAGGCATCGGATGGTGTGTTGCCATGGCGCAAACCGTGGAAGAGCAAGGCCATCGCCCATCCCTGTCGCCATGAAGGGATCGGCTATCGTGGAATCAATCACCTGATCCTCAGCCTGGAGGCCTTCGCGCGAGGCTTCACCTCGCCCTATTGGATGACGTTTCGCCAGTCGAAGGAATATGGCGGGGCGGTCATCAAGGGCCAGAAGGCCAGCCATGTTGTCTATTTCGGGACGGTGGATAAGCGCGACGGCGATGGCGGCGGGAACGACGGAAAGACCGATGCGGGCGAGAGCGGCGTCTATCGCTTCCTGAAGGGCTACGCGGTCTTCAACGCCTCGCAGATCGAGGGATTGCCGGAACGGTTCTATCCGAGCGAGGAGGAACTCGATACCGGATCACGGCCCATTCCCGAACTTGAAGCCTTCTTCGAGAAGCTGCCCGTCGCGGTCGTCAATGGCAGGGAACGGGCCTGCTATCGGGAGCTCACCGATGATATCCTGATGCCCGATATCAGCCGCTTCGATGACCCGGAGCGATACTATGCCACTCTTGCCCATGAGCATGTCCATAGTTGTGGCATCAAGGACCGGCTGGGGCGCGAATGCTTCGACCGATACCATGCCGATATCAAAGCGCGCGCCGAGGAAGAGTTGGTGGCCGAGCTTGGTGCGGCGTTTATCTCCGCCGAACTTGGCCTGACGCCGGATCATCTTGATGATCATGCGGCGTACCTGTCCTCTTGGTTGAAATCCCTGAAGTCGGACAAGCGCTACATCTTCCGCGCCGCTGCCGATGCACAACGCGCTGCCGATTGGGTATTTGCCAAAGCCGGGATCGAGACCGGGCAATCGAGTTCCGCCTGCGCCGCCTGACATCCGGCCCATCCTAACACGTCCAAGCCGTCCCGCTCCCAAGAGAGCGAGGGCGGCTTTCGTCGTTCTGCGCCCAATTCGGGTGTGAATGGAGAAAGGACGATCCCATGAGCGATCAGACAGCGACCCTTCAGACCGAACGCACACGCGATGCTGCAACCATCGCCGCCCAGAATGATCTCTTTCGCAGTAGCCTTGGTGAGACGCCAGACCTGCCCGGTCAGATCGTCATGACCCAAGGCGTGGCGGCATTGCCGCCCATCGAACATCTCGATGTCATTCGCAGCGTTGCCCGCTTCGACACCTTCGATGAGGATAACGACCCCAACGGTGAGCATGATTTCGGGGCCTTCGAGGTGCAGGGCAAGCGCTTTTTCTGGAAGCTGGACCTCTATGCGAACGACCTGCAGCACGGGTCCGGCGATCCCACGAATCCGAAGGAGACCTATCGCATCCTGACAATAATGCTTGCCGCAGAGTATTGAGGATGTTCGTGGAGATCACCCATCGGGGCGAGACGATGCTGTTGCGGCGTCTCTCGCCCTCGGAAACTCTCGATCCTCGGCACCATGCTGATCGCTGGTGCGCTGAGAGAGAGGCCCGGCGTGCTGAGCCGAACGGCCATATCCCGTCAGGTTGTGCCGAGTATCGCTGCGAAATGCGCAGCACCAAGGCACCGAGCGTTGTCATCTGGGATGCGCTGGATTTCTTCCTTGAGAGTGAGGAGGTCACGCCATGATGGATCAAGCGACGTTACAGCGGTTTCCTCTCTCCGATATCGAAACCGCGATGTTCGAAGATGGCGGGTTCTGCATTCTCTGCGGCGAACCGAGTGATGACGCCGTCGAGTCGGATGCCCGCGGATACCGTTGTGGCGTATGCGGGAAACCTGGTGTGCATGGGGCGGAGGAAATCCTGATGATGGACCTCGTCGACTGACAACTTCGCTTCAACCAACGATCATGGCCGCCCCGTCCCCGAGGACGAGGGCGGCCTCTTGCCTTTCGCGCCCAATGCCGGGTGCCAAGCGCGAGGAGTTCTCCGATGTCCGTCATCCTTCTGTCAATCCCGGAGCAAAAAGGGGCCATGTCGCGGCGTAAAACTGGGCCACTGGCGCTGTTGTGAGAAGGCCCCCGGCATGCCGGGGGCCTTCTCACTTTGATCTTTTTGGAGGGTTTAGCCTTTGCGTTGTGCCCGGCT
>CALFVD010000054.1 GCA_937928005.1 uncultured Neomegalonema sp.
AACGGATGCGCCACACGCCACTGTTCCCGATCATCCTCTATCGCCGAAAAATGATCCAGAAGGCTCCGCAATCGCGGCTTCTCGCTCAAGTCTTCCATAGGTGACTCCGTTCAGAAAACCACCTTGAATCACCACAGAACAGTCAAAACAAGAACATTAACCCAAGTTCAAAGCCGTGAAGCGTCACCCTCCCTTCTTCTTTGGCCTCAGCACATGTGGTTGGTCGGCGTCATAGAGGGCGGAATCGCGAAAATCGACTTCTCGCAGGGCAGGGCCGAGGAGGATGAGGGCAGTGCGCGTGATCTTTTCGGCGCGGACTTTCTCGCGGATATTGGCCAATGTGCCCTCAATGAACATTTGGTCAGGCCAACCAACGCGATAGGCAACGATGACGGGGCAATCGGCCCCATACATCGGCGATAGGGTGCGTTCGATCATCAGGAGGTTGCGGATCGAGAGGTGAATAGCGAGCGTCGCGCCGGTGCGGCCTAAGGTCTCCAAGTCCTCGCCGGGGGGCATGGCGCTGGATTTACCTGCGGTGCGGGTGAGAATGACGGTCTGAGCAACCTCTGGGATCGTCAACTCGCGGCCCAGCGCGGCGGCGGCGGCGGCATAGGCGCTAACGCCGGGGGTGACATCATAGGGGATGCCCAACGCCTTGAGGCGGCGAATCTGCTCGGCAATGGCCCCATAGAGTGAGGGGTCGCCGGAATGAACGCGCGCAACATCCTCGCCGCGCGCATGGGCGGCGGTCATTTCATCAATAATCGCGTCGAGGGCCATGGGAGCCGTGTCGATGACCTTGCCGGGGGCTTCTGCGACGATGGCCTCTGGCACCAGCGACCCGGCATAGAGGCAGGTGGCGCATTCGCGGATTAAGCGCAGGGCTTTAACGGTGATGAGATCGGGATCGCCGGGGCCAGCACCGATGAAATGGACGGTCATGGGGTAGGTTCCATCTTCTTGGCGTAGCCGCGTGGCGTATACATGCGCCCGCCCGCCGTCAGCTTTGATTGTGAGGAGCCGATTAGCACGACCGTCAGCATGTCCACCTCGTCCGCATCAAGAGCATCCAAGCGGCGGTAGACCAGCTTTTCCTCTGGGCGACCCAGCGAGGAAGCGAGGAGGACGGGGGTATCGGCGGGGCGATGTTTCAACAGGATATCGCGGGCATTGGCGAGCAAGGTGCGGCGTTTCTTCGATACCGGATTGTAGAAAGCGATGACGAAATCGCCTGCGGCGGCGGCGGCGATGCGCCGGACGATGTCATTGCGGGGGGTCAGGAGATCCGATAGCGAGATGGCGCAGAAATCATGCCCCAATGGCGCACCCGCGCGCGCGGCGGCGGCTTGCAGGGCCGAAACGCCGGGCGCAGAGATGACATCGACTCGGCGGGCGGCATCGCTGATATCGCCTCGATCCAGTAGCTCGAAGACCAGCGCGCCCATGGCGTAGATGCCCGCATCCCCCGAACAGATGATCGCTACATCGCGCCCCTCGCCTGCGCGCTCCAGTGCAAAGCGGCAGCGGTCTTCTTCGCCGCCCAGTGGAAAATCATGGCGTGGTTTGCCGTGTGCCAACGGGCCGAGCAGGTCGATATAAAGGCCATAACCGATCAACTCCTCAGCTTGCATAACCATGCGTGAGGCATCGGGCGTACGCCATGCCGCCTGTCCCGGCCCGATACCGACGAGGGAAACGCGGCCCCGCTTGCGGCCTTGGACCTCTAGGATGGGTTCGGGGGCGCGGGCGATGGCACAGGTGGCGTTGATGGTCTTTTGCTTTTCGACCACGAGGGCGGCGGCGGGGCCAGCCGCCGCAAGCGCCGCCCCTTCGCTGACACCATGGCAGCCCACTTCGGCGAAGACCACCTCCGAGGGGTTGGCAAGGCGGTGCTTCTGCCGCTCCAGCGTGGCGGCGTCGAAGAAGCGGGCGGGGACGTCGAGATGGGCGGCCAGCGCGTTCACCGCCACCTCATCGGCCTTGAGATCGAGGGAGACGACCGCCGCGATATCAGCGGGTAGGAGCATGGCGTGCTCCATCGTTTCGGTTGCCAGCTTGATTAACTCTTCCGATGGGCAGTTGCGGGCGCAGCCAACGCCTAGAATACAATGCTGCGCGCGATAAAGAAGGCGGGGGCCGTCGGTGACTTCGATCAGGGCGTGATGGCTCGCGTCTATGATTTGCGTGTGTTCTTCGGAACCATCGGCGCGGATATGGCGAAGGGCATCAAGCGCGCCATGAACGGTCTTGACGTTGGGGCGCTCGCCAACGGGGGCGAGCCAGTCGGCCTTGTCGTAGCAAATGGTGGCCTCGTCACCGTTAAGCAGAGCGGCCATGACGGCTTTTGCATCATCCGGGTTGATTAGCCGCCACCCGGCGGGTGGCTCGTCCAATGCGATGCCAAGGGCGATGTCTCCGGCGGTGGTGACGGCTGCTGTGCCGCCGAGGATTTCGGCGATCTCGCGGGCTAAGCGGTTAGCCCCCCGATGGCCGCCGAGCAAGGGAACGACGGTGGAACCGTCATCGGGCACAGCAACGACGGGCGGCTCGCTGCGTTTGTCATTGAGAAGTGGGGCGACGGCGCGGATGAGGATTCCAGCGGCGCAGACGCCGATAATCGGGGTTCCGGCGGCAAAGAGGTCGCGGGCGTGTTCTAGCGCATCGGGGAAAAAGGCATCCGCCCGCTCGACGCGGCCTTCGCGCCCATGGACCGCAATGCTAAGAGCGGCGGCAATGCGATGGGCGGTTGCCTCGCCAGAGCGGGAGAGGCACAGGATTACTGGTTGAGCCACGGGTCATCGCCTTTGTAGATCAGGATCATCGAAAAATAAGGGGCCGCTTCGGGCGCATCGGCGAGGGGCAAAACGACTTGCGCGGGAAGCGATGCACGCTCGATATATCCGGCGCGTTTGGTGAGGCCCATATCGTCGAGCAGCGCGCGCAGGCGGGGTAGGTGGCGACCAACCTTCATGATGGCAATGGCTTCCGCGCTATCAATCCGGTCGCGCATGGCATCATCATCGAGGGGGCCGGGCAGGACGGTGAGCGTATCATTGCGGGCCGTGAGTGGACGGGCTAAAGCAGCGGAACAGGCGGCAAGCGATGAGACGCCGGGCACGATCTCGGTTTTGAAGCGGCCCGACAGACGGGCGAAAAGATACATGAAGCTGCCATAAAAAAACGGGTCGCCTTCGCATAACACGACCACGTCGCGGCCCGCTTCGAGATGCTCGGCAATGGTGATTGCGGCGGTTGCGTAGACATCCTGCGCCGGGAACCGCTCGACCCGCATGGGCACCACCATGGGGATTTCGATTGCGTTGGGGGCGATGGCATCGGCGGCGATGGAGCGGGCGAAACTGTCACCGGAATCCGGGGCCGGATAGGCAATCACCTTCGCCTCTGAGATCAGGCGATGGGCCTTTAGCGTCATCAGTTCAGGATCACCGGGGCCGACACCGATGCCGAAAAGGGTGCCGGTCATGTGGCAAGGTTCCATTGGGTGACGGGCATGGCGGCGCGCCAGCCTCGGTAAGGGCCAACTGGCTCTGCGCGCTGTACGGCGAGGCGAACCAACTCGCCGCCATGTTCGGCCTGTGCCGCCGCCAATATGCTCTCGGATTCGAGGGTCACGGCGTTGGAGACAAGACGACCTTGTGGGGGTAGAGCAGCGAGACATCGGGCGATTGTATCCAAGGTAATCGCACCACCGATGAAGATGGCGTCCGGCGCGGGTAGGTCCGCAAGGGCGACGGGCACACGGCCCTTGATGAGCTTGAGGCGAGGGGTGCCGAGGGTGGTGGCATTCTCGCGGGCCATCGCCAAGCGGTTAGGCTTATCGTCGATGCCGATGGCCTGTGCGTCGGGGGCCGCACGCATCCATTCGACGGCAATCGAGCCACAGCCGCAGCCGACATCCCACAACAACGCCCCGCGCGCTGGCATCAGCTTGGCCAGCGTCAATGCGCGAATTTCGCGCTTGGTCATCTTGCCATCATGCACAAAGGCGTCATCCGGTAAGCCGGGTACACGAGGAAGCAAAGTATCGGGCCCGCCCTCGACCTCGACGGCGAGGGTGTGGAAGGCCGGGGAAGGGGCAGTCCAATTCTGCGCGTTGCCCTCGATACGGGCTTCATCCGGACCGCCAAGTGCGCCGAGCACGGTAAGGCGGGATGCGCCGTATCCTCGCGCGCTCAGAAGGGCGGCGATCTCATTGGGGGTCTGCGCCCCTGCGGTGAGGATCAATAGGCGCGCACCGGGCCAGAAATAAGGGACGATCTGTTCGGCGGGGCGTCCATGCGCGGTCAGTGTCTCGACATCAGCCAAGGACCAGCCCATGCGCGCAGCGGCCCATTGGAAGGCGGAAAGCTGGGGGTGGTAGGTTATTTCCTGCACTGGGATATACGCGGGTGAGGCTGGGTTGGCGATGCGTGCCCCGACGCTGAACCATAGCGGATCACCCGTCACCAGCACGATGACGCGCTTGCCGCGATAGCCGCATATCGTCTCGATCATCGCATCGAAGGGCGAGGGCCACGCGACCCGTTTGGCGGTGACGTTGGGCGCGAGGGCGTGATGCCGATCACCGCCGATGATGATCTCGGCCTGTTCAACCTGTGCGCGGGCGGCGGCGGAAAGACCCGCCATACCGTCCTCGCCGATTCCGATGATATGCAGCCACGGGGTCATAACCCGCTCCGGCGCATAGCATCGGATTGGCCCCGCAGCAGACTGTGCAATTTACGCTCGTCGAAGGGCTGACCCGCGCGGAGGGTGCCGATATAGGCGAGCAGGGCTTTGCGCTCTGGGGAAGGGTTCGTGACCGCGCCAATGCCTGTCCCCGCATCGTACATATCGAGATGGTCGGCCACATTCGCACAGGCGCGGGTCAGGGTGTAGCCGTGATTCGTGGCGTTTTCCTCGTCCGGTGTCTCTTCGGCGCGGCCCGCATCTTCCCACCAGCAGATTGTGCAGACTTCGTATTGGCCGCGTTGCGTGAGGGTTGGGTAGGTGCAGCATGGGCACGCGAAAAATTCGCTCATTCCAGACCACCCGCCAGTGCATTGACAGCGGCGCTTGCCATGGCTGAGCCGCCACGCCGACCTTGCAGTGTCAGAAATGGCGTGCCGCGCGGGTCGTCGGCCAGTTCGGCCTTGCTCTCCGCCGCGCCGACGAAACCGACCGGGAAGCCAAGGATGACGGCGGGCTTGGGCCAACCGGTATCGAGGCGTTCCAATAGGTTGAACAGGGCTGTGGGGGCGTTGCCGATGGCGACCACTGCGCCGGGTAGCCGCTCGCGCCACAATACGACCGCCGCCGCCGAGCGTGTTGTCTTGAGTTTCTTGGCCAGCATCTGGACGCGAGGGTCATTGAGCGTGACGATCACCTCGTTCTCCGCAGGCAGGCGGGTGCGAATAATCCCGGCGGCGACCATCTCGCAATCGCACAGAATCGGCGCGCCACCAGCCAGCGCGGCGACGCCCGCATCCGCCGCATCATCCGAGAAGGCCAGATCATCGGCAACATCAACCATCCCGCAAGCATGGATCAGGCGTGTGGCGACGGGTTGCAAAGTTTCGGGCAGGCGGTCGAGATTGGCTTCCGCGCGCACGGTGGCGAAGGATTGAGCATATATCGCCGCCGGATCGCGCTCATAGGATAGTCCCGTCGTCACTTCTTCACCCGGTCGCGCACGCTTTCGGGGCCAAGCGGGTGATCGGCGTGGGGGTGCGGGTGGTGGTGATGGTCGTGGTCATGCGAGTGGTCGTGACCGTGGTGATGGTGATCATGGTGGTGATCCTGCATCACCAAGCGGCAAGCGCCAGTGCAGAACGTGTCGCAATGCACGCAATCCTCGACATTTGATCCCGGTGCGCTGGCCCCTTGCCCCTCGACATGGTGGTGATGGCTTTCTTGTGCCGCGCCAACTTCGGCCTCAAAGCCCAACACCTGTGCGCGGTACTTGCACATGGCGCAGTTCATCAGGTTCTCGCCTTCGAGAATCTCCGTCACGCGCTCCTGAAATGTGTCGATGACCGATGCGTGATCATTCAGGTAGCCCGCCTTGACGAATTGGATATCAGGATGGGCTGCCGCGACCTCATCCGTAAAACCGTAGATGCGGTCAATCAGGATGCCGGTGAATAGGAAATATGGGAACACGATCACGCGCTTGAAGCCAAGTTTTGCAACCTGCTGCAAGCATGGCTCGACCAACGGGAAAGTGACGCCGGAATAGCCGGTTTCGGCCCACCCGAACCCCATGCCTTCCCACAGCATCCGGGTAATCTTGGCGACATTGGAGTTGGCGTCCGGGTCGCTGGCCCCGCGCCCTATAACGACGAGGCAGGTATCGTGGGTATCCATCGGGCTGAGTTCGGCATTTGCCCGTTCGACGGCTTCGCGCACCCGCTGTCCGGCGGCGGCGATCATCTTGGGGTCAACGCCTAATTCGCGGCCATAATGGATCTTGATGTCGTGCTTTTTCGCGTAGGTGTTTAGCACCGTGGGAATATCGTTCTTCGCATGACCGGCGGCGAACAACATTCCCGGCACAGCGAGGATTTCGTCGCATCCCTGCTCACGAAGGCTATCAAGACCATCGCGGATGACGGGATTGGCGAATTCGAGATAGCCGTATTCTACCGGCCAGTCAGGGAACCGTTCGCGCAGACGGGTGGAGACGACCGCGAATTCATCGACTGCGGCCTGTGAACGTGAGCCGTGGCCACAGACCATCACACCGAATTTTGTCATGCGGGGCACTCTTCGGATTCGGGTTCCTCTTCCGCTTTGGGTGCGTCCTTACCCTTACCTGCGAGCAAACCGGCAAGCGCCGCCGCACCCAAGACCGCGCCGAGGCCGATCCAATGGGCATGACCCGCCAAATCGGCGATATGGCCCGCATGGGCGCTTGCGGGTGTGGTTGCCACGATCATGAGAAAAGCGAGCTGTTTCATGGTTTTGTTCCCTTCGGTACGCAAGATCACCGAAGGGCGACGCATGGTGCGACGCTCGCGACAGGCCCGCACCCGGTTCCCCGATATGGGTCGAACCTTCCCGGCGGCTCCGCTCGGCCTTCGGTAAAAAGGCGCACTGTTTCGTGGCGTATCCTTAACGCCTGCGCTATGTGCAGGGCAATTGTTAATGCGACGGGTTGGGCCACAATGACGACGACGATTTTCGTATGCGATACCTGCAAATACTCCGCCGATGAAAAGTATCACGGCGAAAAGACTGGCGGCGAAATGCTTGCCGAGCACGTGGAACGCATTGCCGATGGGGTGCCTGACCTGACGGTTAAGCGACAATCCTGCCTGATGGGATGCGAGCGACATTGCAATGTGTCGGTCACTGCGCCGGGTAAAATCAGCTATGTAATCGGTAAGTTCACGCCGGATGCAGAGGCGGCGGAGGCAATTGTCGAATACGCGCAGCTTCATGCGGCGGCGGAGACGGGGCAGGTGCCGTTCAAGCAATGGCCACAAGGCGTGAAAGGCCATTTCGTCGCGCGTATTCCTGCGCCCGAGTAGCGATACCGTCACTAAAGGTCAGTAGTCCAGTCAACTACCTTGAATGCGGTTTTAAACTGCTTCGCAAAGTTTTCGATATGAACTTTAGCCTGCTTCAAGGAGGTGGCTTTGGAGTATGCACTACTGTAATAAGGGCCACTACCCTCGAAAGGTATATATGTGTGAGAAAATTGAATTGTAAGTTTATCATAATCACCTTGTTGATGCACAATCGCCTTGAGTATGAATGGCTCGCCATTGTTTAATTTATGAATATATATTCGATATTGTGCAATTACTTCACAAATTGTAATCGACATTTTCAACTCCAAGCTTATTTTGAATGATGTATTAAAAATGGATTAATTTGGATGGAGCGTCAAGGTAATGAAAGAATTTTGAAAATGTTTTCGACTTCTTTGATTTTAGGCGGTGCACGCTCTGGTAAGACTTCGCGCGCGCTTAGTCTTGCCATTCAACCACCTCACACATACATCGCAACCGCGCAGGCATTGGATGGCGAGATGGAGCGACGGATTGCGGCGCATAAGGCCGAACGTGGCCCTTCGTGGCAGTTGATTGAGGAGGAACTCGATCTGGTTGGGGCAATCCGGTCGGCGGGGGAGGCGACTGTGCTGGTCGATTGCCTGACATTGTGGCTGTCAAACCTGATGCACCATGAGCGCGATGTGCGGCAAGAGGTTGAAATACTTGCGCAAAGCTTGGGAGAGATGCAAACCCGCGTGATCCTTGTCAGCAACGAAATCGGCATGGGTTTGGTGCCGATGGAAAAGCTGTCACGGGCGTTTCGGGACGAACAGGGTTGGCTCAACCAACGCATCGCCGCCACCGCCGACCATGTAGAATTCGTCGTGGCGGGGTTGCCGATGACGTTGAAGGGGAAGCTGTGACCGCCCGCCTCATGCTTCAAGGTTGCGGCTCGAATGTCGGCAAGTCGATGTTGGTGGCGGGGATGGCGCGAGCCTATGCCAATCGGGGGCTGAGGGTCGTGCCGTTCAAACCTCAGAACATGTCGAACAACGCCGCCGTGACCGATGATGGTGGCGAAATTGGCCGGGCGCAGGCATTGCAAGCACTGGGCGCGCGGGTGCCGACATCGGTGCATATGAATCCGGTCCTACTGAAACCCGAAACCGAGCGCGGGGCGCAGGTGGTGGTGCAGGGACAACGATTGCGCCATGCCACCGCACGGGATTACACGGCGTTGAAACCTACGCTTCTCAAGGCGGTATGCGAGTCTTTTGAACGAATCTCGCAGGGTGCTGATCTCGTATTAGTTGAGGGGGCGGGTTCCCCGGCAGAGGTGAATCTGCGCCCTGGCGACATCGCCAATATGGGCTTTGCGGAGGCGACGGATACCCCCGTCGTGCTGATAGGTGATATCGACCGGGGCGGTGTAATTGCGCAGGTGGTGGGGACGCAGGCGGTACTGGGTGCAGCGGATGCGGCGCGGATAAAAGGGTTTATCATCAATAAGTTTCGGGGTGATGTGTCCTTGTTTGATGATGGCTACGCAATGATCGAACAGCATACCGGTTGGCCCGGTTTTGGTGTTGCGCCGTGGTTTGCTGATGCCAACCGCTTGCCCGCCGAAGATGGGTCCGACCTGCGTACGACATTGCATGACGGCCCTACGCGGATCGTTTGTCTTCAGCTATCGCGCATCGCGAATTTTGATGATCTTGATCCCCTACGCGCCGAGCCGGGATGCCGGGTTGAGATGGTTGCGCCGGGGCAGGCGATTCCGGGGGATGCGGCGCTGGTCATTATTCCGGGTAGCAAATCGACACGGGGCGATCTGGCGTTTTTACGTGCGCAAGGGTGGGATATTGACCTTGCCGCGCACAGGCGGCGGGGTGGGCGCATCTTGGGCGTTTGTGGCGGATATCAGATGTTAGGCCGCACGATTGACGATCCAGAGGGGATCGAAGGGCAAGCGGGAAAATCCGAAGGCTTGGGTCTGTTGGATGTCGAAACGACCATGATTCCAAAGAAGGCACTGACCAAAGTAGCCGCGACTGACCGACGCAGCGGGGTCGATCTGTCAGGCTATGAAATCCATATAGGTGTCACAAACGGGCCGGATTGTGCGCGTGCGCCTTTCGAGGTGGACGGACGCACCGAAGGGGCCGCTTCGGCGGATGGATTGGTGACGGGATCATACCTGCACGGGCTGTTTAGCGCGGATGCATACCGTGCGGCTTTCCTACGCGAAATTGGGGCGGTGACGGGCGGTGTGCAATATTCGGGCGATGTAGATAGAACGCTTAATGCTCTGGCTGAGCATCTCGAAACCCATCTCGATCTTGATTCCATGCTTTCACTCGCCCGTGAAGTCTGTTGACTTGCCCGCTCTTCGCCACACTCCTCTTCCAAACTGGCGTAAAATAAGGACAAGGCCATGCGAAACGATATGATGGTTTTCAACCATGGCGCTTCGGCGAAATGCGCGATCTGAGTGATGCGATATGATCCTTATAACCCGTTCGGCCCGGTCAGTGCGCGCGCTGTGACCCCTTCTTTCGTCATGGGCCAGATTGGCCAGACTTTGGATGGGCGCGTGGCCACGCCCTCTGGTAAGTCGCTCTATATCAATGGCCAATGCGCGCTGAAACATTTGCACCGCCTGCGCGCGGGGGTTGATGCACTGATCGTTGGGGTTGGTACGATCATCGCGGATGATCCGCGCTTGACGGTGCGATTATGTGAAGGTGCATCACCCGTACGTGTCGTCATTGATCCAGAGGGGCGGGTGCCGCGTGATGCGCGTTGTCTGACGGATAACGCTGTGGAGACGGTATTGATTCATCGCCAGGGTGTGTCGGTGGATGACCGCTCGATAACGGTTGCCACCGGGGCGGATAATACACTCGAACCGCGCGCGATCCTTGATGCGCTTGCTACGCGAGGCTTCCGCCGGGTGCTGGTTGAGGGTGGGCCGACGACGCTATCGCATTTCCTCGATGCGGGGGCGATAGACGAGTTGCATGTGATGGTCGCACCGAAGATATTCGGATCAGGTCGGGAGGGCATCACCCTGCCGCCTATTGATACGCTAGATGAGGCGCTGACTCCGCGAACAGTGACGCGCCTATTCGATGATGGTGATGTCTTGTTCCAGTGCGACTTGCGCGGTTGAGGTTTTTGGCTGTTACTATGCATGGATAATCGCATGGTCAGGGGGGTGCGAAATGACGGATGCTGTAGGGCGATACACGTTTATACAAAAACTACTGCACTGGCTCATTGCGCTGGCGGTGATTGGGGCGTTGGGGGCAGGGGCGCTGCTAGAATATCTCGATAATGGGGCGTTCAAAAACCAGCTCTATGCCCTTCATAAAGCAAACGGAATAGCGATATTGGGTTTGATGCTCCTGCGTATTGCGGCGCGGGTCGTCTTTGGCGCGCCCGCATTGCCCATTGAGGTACCCTCGTGGCAGCGTACCGCCGCTGGGGCATCGCATTTCATGCTTTATGCGCTAATTTTGTTGATGCCGATTGTTGGCTGGGCGGCGACGAGTGCGTATCCTGCGCCGATACCGTTTTTCGGATTGATCGATATTCCGCCATTGATCGGTGCGGATCGTGATCTTTCTAAACAATTATTCGCGGTACATGGGGTTATGGCCAAGGTCATCTTTGCTATTGTCGTGATCCATATTGGTGCTGCGTTGCACCATGGACTGTCGCGCAAGGATGGGGTGCTGCGGCGCATGTGGTTTTGACGGCCATTACAGTGAACCGCGCTCAGGTTAAGCCATAGAGCGTCAGGAAATGCGTACTCTAAGCGCAATTCTTGACGCAGCTTGATCGCATACCGCTCTAAGCGCCGTAATCAAGCCGGATTTATTTTCCGTACGGCGATACCGTCGATTGCATTCGTCCTGCAATAATCGGATGATAGGCCATGCCACGATCTATCCTTGTTCTCTATGCACATCCACGGCCATCACGGTCAGTGGCCAACAGGCGACTCAAGCGTGTGGCGGAAGGTATTGCGGAGGTTTCGGTCGTCGATCTCTACGCCGAATATCCAACGCATCATATTGATGTGCTGCGTGAGCAGAAGCGGGTCGAGGCGTATGACGTTCTGATTTTTCAACATCCCGTCTATTGGTTTTCGGCCCCGTCATTGGTGAAGGAATGGGTGGATCGGGTTGTGACCTTCGGTTGGGCATTGGGCGAGCGCGAGGCGTTGAAGGGCAAGATTTATCTTCATGCTGTTACCACGGCGGCATCGCATGGCGTATTCGCGCAGGAGGTAACGGGGCGGTCGGCCCTACGCGAGCAGTTTCATTCCTACGAGGCGATGGCGGGCTTGTGTGGAATGCGTTACCTACCGCCATTTTCGTTGTTCCGCGAAGTTGAGGGTGAGGTGCGTAGTGATCGGCTGGATCGCCATGCCGCCGTTTATGCGCGATTCCTACGCGACCTGCGCGACGAGAAACTCGACCTTGCACAGCCTTACCGGCAACAGATGGCGGCGGGCTGATGGAAGTTCTGGGATATATTTTGCCCTATCTGCTCGGCGCGGTCGTGTTGGTGCCGATTGCCAACCGGATCGGGCTTGGTTCGGTGCTGGGTTATCTGATTGCAGGGGTCGCGCTTGGCCCTGCGCTGGGGCTGGTCACTCAGAACGATGTCGATTTGCAGCATTTGTCGGAATTCGGCGTGGTGATGATGCTGTTCCTGATTGGGCTGGAATTGCGCCCCCGTGAATTATGGGGGATGCGCGCACAGCTATTGGGCTTGGGCGGGGCGCAGGTGTTCGGGACCATGGGCCTGATTATTGCGGGTGTCTGGGCGCTGCATGGTAGCCTAAGCATTGGCGTGACGCTTGGGATGATCCTTGCGTTATCATCGACCGCTATCGTCCTTCAGACGTTGCAGGAGCGCAATCTGGAACGGCGGACAGGGGGGCGGGCCGCGTTCGCCGTGCTGTTATTCCAAGATATCGCCGTCATCCCGATGCTCGCACTGTTGCCGTTGCTGGCGCAGACGCATGAATACGAAGATTCGGGGCATGATACCGATGCCATGCATCATGGTGCCAGCCTGTTGCAGGATTTGCCTGCTTGGGCGCAGGGGTTGAGCATCCTCGTCGTGATCGCCGCGATTATCCTTGCGGGGCGGTTTTTGGCTTATCCGATCTTTCGGTTCATCGCGTCGGGACGGTCGGGGGAAATCTTTACCGCCGCTGCGCTGGCGCTGGTAATCGGAACGTCGATGTTGATGACGTTGGTTGGATTATCGCCTGCGCTGGGGGCGTTTTTAGCCGGGGTCGTCCTTTCGGGCAGTGAATACCGGCATCAGCTTGAAAGCGATATCGAGCCGTTCAAAGGGCTATTGCTGGGGATTTTCTTTATCACAGTAGGCGCAGGAGTGGACTTTGCGCTGTTGCTGTCAAAACCCCTGTTAATCCTTGGAGCGGCGTTCTTGGTAATTACCATCAAGATGGTGGTGTTGGGGGTTCTGGCGCTTGTATCGCGTTTTCCGCCGCGTGATGCGTGGCTGTTCTCGTTATCGCTGCCTCAAGGGGGGGAGTTTGGGTTTGTGCTGTTGGCGCTGGCCGTTTCGACAGGGGCTTTGCCGACGGGTATCGCACAGTTGACGACGCTGGTAATCGCGCTGACGATGTTCCTGACTCCCGTCTTGTTCATCCTGTATGAAAAGGTCATTGATCCGCGCCTTGGTGCGGGCAAGGCAGTGGTGCAGGATGCGGATACTATCGAGCATCAGGGGACAGTCATCATCGCGGGGATTGGCCGCTTTGGTCAGATCGTCAATCGTTTGTTGCGTTCAGACGGGGTTGAGACGGTGGTGCTAGACGAGGATGCGCGACAGATCGAGACGCTACGTCGGTTTGGTGTGCGCGCTTATTACGGCGATGCGTCGCGCCTGTCATTGCTGGAGGCGGCGGGGATCGAGCGGGCAAAGGTCTTCGTTGCGGCGTTGAAGGACACCAATAAACAGATTCAAATGATCGAGCAAATCCGTCAACGCTGGCCCCATGTGCATATCATTGCCCGCGCAACGGATCGCAATTCCGCCTATCGCATCGCTGCCGCCGGTGCGCAGACAGTGGTGCGCGAGATGTTGGCCGGGTCGGTCGAGGCAGGGCGTGAGGCGCTCAAACAGCTTGGCACGCACCCTTATCGCGCTGAAGGCATCGCCCGCGCGTTTCGTCGGCATGACGATGAGACATTCGAGGTGCTGCGCGAGGTCTGGTCAGAAGATTTTATGAACGATCCCAATTATGTAAACCGGACGCGCGAGCGGTCGGAGCAGTTGGGGGATGTGCTGCGGTCAGATTTTTCGCAAGCCCCGGAATCGGATGATTGGGCGTTGCAGGCCGCTGAACGCTTTGACCGGGACGAGGGTGAAGAAGATGAGGATGAGCCAAAAGCGGCGGAGTAGCGCCGCTTTTGGTGTATTTTTACTGTGGTAGAGCGGGGGCTTGACCGACGGGGAGGGAGTTGACGTACATCATCCCGTCGCGCGCCTCCAAATCAAAGCGGATCGTTTCTTCGCCCTCGGCGACCTTGCCGAAGTTTTCAACCATCAATTGCACGACCATCGCCTGCTGTGGGGGTATCCGGCCAGATTGAACCATTGATTTCATAAATTCAGGGAAGCCGTCGATGCCGACGCTTGCCTTTCCTTCAGGCACATCATTACGCAAGGCACCTTCACCTGTGCCCTTGGCGGTCAGGCCGAGGGCGTCTACGGTTAGATCATTCAGGCGCAACGTCTGAACATCAATGGGCAGCCCCGTTTCCATCGCTTCGGCGAAAGCTTCGGCATTCGAGGGGGTGGCGGTGAAAATGGCTGTGCCGTCGATGTCGATAGTCAAGTTGTTGATCTCGCGTGAGAATGCCTGCTGCGGGTCCATAAAAGTCCAGATCAAATCGGCCAATGTGACATTCTTCATGCTCATACGGTAGCCGAAGGGCTGCGCTTCGGCGGCAGCGCCATTGGGGATGCGCGTTTCGAGATTAATTTGCTCAATGCCTAAATCGAGAGGCAGGTTGCCGAGTTGCGCAAACTCGAAACTCATATCGAGATCGTTGAAAACCGCCTTTCCGGTGGTTTCATCGCCTAAGGTATCGGTTGTGCCGGTAATGGCGGCGGTCTTGAAATCGATCTTGCCGCCGGGATTTTGTGGCGTACCCGTGATATCCGCCGTGCCACCGATTCTGGCGAGAGTGTATTCAACAACCATGGGCGGTTGATCCGTATCGCCCGTCTTGTCATTAACCCGGCCCGATGTTTTCAGATCATCGATCGTGTAGGTGACATTGGCCATACCGGCTTTGTCCGTCATGCGTTCAAAGCGACCACCCATGGTGGTTGCGCCGCCGCGAAAAAGGACACCATCTTTCGTTACCTCGGTCTCGATAATCAGATTGGATGAGGTGAGCGCGACGGGGAGGGGGCCGCCATCTTCTTCGGGGAGATTAATCAGGAGTTCTTGTGTATCGGCGACGGTCATCTCGATAACATTGGGCGATGCGGCGTTGGCTTTCGCTTCGATCCACGGTGCGCTCCATTTCAAGGTGATTGGAGCAGTGCCCTCCGTTGCAGGCTGCGCCATCGTAATCTTAGGCGATATGATTCGGCCCTCATAGCCGAATGGGAAACCGCTGACATCGATGGATTCATAGCTTGCCTCACCGCCCTGATCGCGAACGAGCTGCGCTTGCGCCTCAATTTCCTCGACGATTTTGCCCTTGCCGTAGAACCAGAAGCCGGACCATGCGGCGGCGGTGATGCCGACCAATGCGACAACGGATGTCAGAGCCTTGCCCATAATGGTTATCTTTCTCGAATTGCTATGCTTGATCCTCTATATAATGCGCGAATAGAGGATAAAATGTATCATGGCCGAAGAATTCTGGGTTTTCGGATACGGGTCACTGATGTGGAACCCCGGTTTCGACCATGCAGAACGGGTTCGTGCGCGGCTCGATGGGTATCAGCGCAGTTTTTGCCTTGCTTCTGTGCGGTATCGGGGAACACGCGAATATCCGGGATTGGTGTTGGCGTTGGAGCCAAAGGAGCAGGCAAGCTGTACCGGCGTCGCCTTTCGGGTTTCGCGCGACAAAGCGGAGGAGGCGCTTCGATATCTGCGTGAGCGCGAATTGGGCACGGCATCCTATTTCGAGCGGCGGTTGCCCTTGACCCTGACGGATCATCCGCAGGAGAGCGTTCACGCGATCTGTTATGTGATGGATATCGAGCATGAACAATATCGCGGCCATCTTAATCAGGAAAAGCGTGCCGAGATTATCGCGCGGGCAATCGGGCCAGCGGGCTCGAATCGTGAGTACCTGTTCAAGACGGTCGAAAACCTGCGGTATCTAGATGTGAAAGAGCCAGCCATTCACTGGCTGGCCGAGCGCGTTACCGAGTTATCGGCCAAGGAGGAACGGTGATCAGTCCTTGAGTTCGATAAAGGTTTCGGCGGCGATGATCGCGAGGCGCAGGCGTGCGTGGTTGTTGGCGAACATTGGGAAGACACCGCGATACTGCATGATGAAGGATCGCTCCAACGAGGGCACCGCTCCGCGTGAGAAGCTTGGTTTGCGCAGGATAGAGGCTGTCACCGATTCATGATAGCGGGCGGCGGCGAAACCTTCATCCACCGTCTCGCTCATCCAACTGCCGCGCAGATATTCCTCATCGGCAATCGAAAAGGCTTCGCCGGGGCTGAGGATGTAGAAATCGACATGCCCCCCGAGTTCAACCGGCTCGACATGCTCCATCCAGCAGGCGAGGGCACGGACCATATCATCCTTGAGCAACAGGCGCTCATCGGGGATAAAATGTCCCTCCGTCATATCCTGATATCGTGCCGCGAAGGCGGATACAGGGTGACGCTGTGGAATGTTGACGAGTGCAACTGGTTCGAGCGTAAAGACGCTTTCGTCGATCTCTTCAGAGGCAACGGCTTTTTCAGCGTGCATTTTCTCTCTCCCGGATGCACCGTTCACCCGTTAGAGTTACGCTCAATCCTCTAAGAAAAAGTTTAATCGCATGATGGATAAAGCGCCTTTCGCACAACCATTCACAGGTGATGTATGACTAATGGCACGGCCCCGGTCGTGAAGGTTTTGTCGGCGGCGGATGCACCAAAATCGACGGCGCGGTTGCATATGATCAAGCTGTCGGTTGGGACCGAGAGCGTGGATGGGCTGGCCGAATGGCAGGCGGGGCGTATGGCCGAGTATAGGGCGCTGGGGATCGATCCACGCCCTCGGCATGTTACACGGATGAAACCGCGCCGGGGCGATGAACTGCTGCCCGGTGGGTCAATCTATTGGGTGATTCAGGGGCGGATACAGGCGCGTCAACCGCTGGTGGAATTAAAGCCAATGACGGGGGAGGATGGGATTGCGCGATGTGCGCTGATCCTCGAACCTGTATTATACCAGACAGAACACCGCCCAAAGCGGCCCTTTCAGGGGTGGCGTTATCTGAAGGTAGAGGATGCGCCCGCCGATACGGATGTGAACCCTGATTTGCTGGATGATATGCCCGATGATATGCGGGAGGAATTGCAGCGGATGGGGTTGTTGTAGGTCACTCGGTTGGCGGTTTGCCGCGCCCGAAATTGGGGCTGGCGGTATCTTGGCCCGCTTCGACGATACCCCGACGTATGGCGCGGGTTTCTGAGAATCGCTCAAACAAGGCGTCACCATCACCCCAGCGGATGGCGCGTTGTAGGGCGAAGAGATCTTCGGTCACGCGGCCCAGCACTTCTAATGTTGCCTCCTTATTATGGAGAAACACATCGCGCCACATGGTCGGGTCGGAAGCGGCGATGCGGGTAAAATCGCGGAAGCCGGAGGCAGAATATTTGACCACCTCGCTCTCGGTGACGGTTTCCAGATCGCTGGCGGTGCCGACGATGGAATAGGCGATGAGGTGGGGGATGTGGGACGTGACGGCCAGCACTTGATCATGGTGGGCGGCGTCCATCGTGTCGACCTGACTGCCCAGACCTTCCCAAAATCTGCGCAGTTTTGCGACGCTTTCGGGTTTGTTGGTAGGTAGGGGGGTGAGGATGCACCAGCGGTTGTCGAAAAGTTCGGCAAAGCCAGATTCGGGGCCAGATTGTTCGGTGCCCGCGATGGGATGCGCCGGGATGAGTTCGGCATAATCGGGCATGTGCGGTAGGGCTTGGGCGATGACGGAGGATTTAACGGAACCGACATCGCTCAGGATTGCGCCGGGGGCGAGGCTTGGGGCGATTTGTTCGGTCACAGCGCCGATGACCCCGACGGGGATGCATAGGATGACGAGGTCGGCGCCCTCTACGGCATCGGCGGCGGTATCCGTCACCCGGTCAAGAAAGCCAAGGCGGGCGGCGGTCTTGCGGGTTTCAGGCGAGCGAGCATAGCCGACGATCTCATGCGCCAGCCCACCCCGCCGCACGGCATGGGCGATGGAGGAGCCGATAAGGCCCAAACCAATCAGCGCAACACGCTCAAACAGGGCGCTCATGGTGCTACAAAGTCTTCAAGGGCGGCGAGGAGGAGGCCATTTTCCTCGGTTGTCCCGATTGAGATGCGCAGATGGGCAGGTAGGCCGTAACCCTCCATGCGGCGGATGAGGATACCGCGTTTCTGGAGAAATGTGTCGGCGTTTTCCGCCGAGCGGGGGCCATTGGTGCCAAATTCGGCGAGGACAAAATTACCTTGGGATGGCGTAACGGAGAAGCCTAATCGTTCCAGAGCATCCGCCACGCGCGCACGTTCCACCGCGTTTCCTTCGCGGGCCTGTTTGATAAAGGCGTCATCGGCGATGGCCTTGGTTCCCGCCGCTAATGCCGGTGCAGAGACGTTGAAGGGGCCGCGTACGCGGTTGAGGGCGTCGATCACGCTGGCGGGTCCATACCCCCAGCCGAGGCGTAGGGCTGCAAGGCCGTGAATTTTGGAGAAAGTGCGCGTCATCACCGTATCTTCGCGCTCCTCCACCAATCGCGCGCCCGGCTCGTAATCGGGGTCTTCGACGTACTCGGCATAGGCGGCGTCGATCACCAGCAGCGTATGTGCGGGCAGGCCGTCGCGCAGGCGGCGAATTTCGCTATCTGCGATCATCGTTCCGGTGGGGTTATTGGGGTTGGCGAGGAACACGATCTTTGTGCGCTCGTTCGCGGCGGCGATCATGGCGTCGATATCGGCGGTAAGGTTCTGTTCTGGGATGCTGACCGGTTCGGCCCCGACGGCGAGGGCTGAAAGTCGGTACATCAGGAAGCCGTGGGCCGAATGCATGACTTCATCGCCTGGACCTGCGTAAGCAAGGCATAAAAGCGAAAGGATTTCGTCCGATCCGGCCCCACAAACGATGCGCGCGGGGTCAAGACCTTCTGCTTTGCCGATAGCCTCGCGTAAGGCAGTTGCGCCCCCATCAGGGTAGAGGGCAAGTTGGTCGCCCGTCTCGCGGAAGGCGTCGATGGCGGCGGGGCTGGCACCGTAGGGGTTTTCGTTTGAGGAAAGCTTTACCACGCGGTTGACGCCGCCAACGGTCGCCTTGCCGCCAACATAGGGCGCGATGCGCAAGGGGCCGGGGAGCGGCTGGGGCGATGTAGGGAGCGGTTGCTGGTCGGTCATGGCGTGGTCTGTCCGGTCGTGAGGGGGCGGGGATAGGCACCGATGGCGTCTGGGCGATCCATATGAAAGCCGGGGAGGGCGGCAACATGGCCCTTGGTACAGGGGCCAAGGAGCGTCGCGCCGTCTGGCGGGGTGGCGGTTGCGAGTAAGGTTACATCATCGCCGCTGGGTTCAGGGTCAGCTATCGTGACACACCATGCGTCGATAGCGGAACCGGCGAAGGGGATGACGGCGCTAATTGTACCGCCGCTGGCCATGAGGGCATCCCAATCCGTGTCTCGCATCGGAATTAGGGCGATTGCGCCGGGGGATGCGCTCAAGGCGGTAAGGCAATCGGCGGAGGATGGGCGGTCGTCCAATATCGCCTGCGCGCCAAAGGCATTGCGGGCGATGGGGAGAAGCGTGGTGGGGGTTAGAATCGTGAGCGGTTTTTGCGCCGCCGTGAAGCCGGAGATAACCTCGCGCCAGACCGCATCGACAGTAGCGAAGGTGAGCGGTGCGTTCGTGCGGGCATGAAGGCTACGCAGCATGGCAACTTCACGTGCAGGGCGGAAGGCGCTGGCGGCACCCGTGCCCCCATTTTCGCGTTTCAGCCTTCCGACCTCCACCACGACACGCGCGCGTTGGTGCAAGAGGTCGAGCATGGCGGAATCGATGGCGTCGATACGCTGGCGCGCTTCATCAAGCGAGGCGGGTCGCCAATCACTGTCATCCATTGCGTTTGTTCCGTGCGGCGAGGTCGGCTTCGGAGGTTGCGCCGACAGGGATAGGGCGCACGCGAGTCGGTTGTAGCACGCCGCCTGCCCGTTCGCGGATGCCGCCTTTGGGTAGAGCGTAGACCTGCTTGGTAGCCTCGACCAACAAAGCACCGGCAACGCGCTGGGCGTCGATCCGTAGGCCGAACCGCTCTAAAGCCTTGGCGGAGCGAAGCCAGAAGCGGCGCTCGCTGGGCGGCGCATAGAGGGCGGCGGCGCGGGCGGTGGGTGAGAGGTCGTGCTGCTCCATCAACTGCTCCAACTGACCGTAGGAAAAGGTGCGGCCAATCCCGAAAGGTGTCGAATCCGCCCGCGCCCAGATGCCAGAGCGATTCGGGGCAATGACGATGACGCGGCCTTCTGGTGCAAGGACGCGCCCGATTTCCTCGAAGAGATCATCGAGATGCCCCTCTGTCTCGACGGCATGGGCGACGATCAGGCGGTCGATGAAGCCATTGGCGATGGGCCAGCGGCCCCCGTCGATTAGAGTGGCGGTATTTGGCGCATCATGGGGCCAGTGTATCACCCCTTGCCGTGCAGGCATCAGGCATAGCGTACGGGTCGCGTCGGCCATAAAGGGGCGCAGGAACGGGGCCGCGAAGCCATACCCCGCAACCGTCATACGCTTTGTATTAGGCCAGATTTCGCGCAAGGCTTCTTGCAGGTTTCGCTGTGCCGAGCGGCCAAGATCGCTGGCATAGTAGAATTCTGATAGCGATGTCACATCGTGGTGCATTAATGGCCACCCTGTTATACGCTGTTTACCGAACACGCCCCATACGAGGACATACCCGATGGCCAACGCCCTCTCTACCCTAGAAACCACAGAAGCGGGTGCATTGAAAATCGTTTCCGTGCCCTGCCTCAAGGACAATTTCGCCTATCTCGTACGGGACGAGACGAATGGCAACGTTGCATTGATCGATGCGCCGGAATCCGAAGCCGTGGAAGCGGCATTGCAGGCGCTAGGCTGGACGCTGACGCATATTTTTATCACGCACCACCATGGCGACCATATCGATGGGGTGGAGCGGTTGCGGTCGCTAGGCGCTGTGTCGGTAATCGGGTCGGCGGCGGATGCCACGCGCCTACCGATCCTAACGCAGGCGGTATCGCCGGGGGAGAGCTTTAACTGGGGTGGTATCGAGGTCGATGTGTTTGATACGCCGGGTCATACGGTCGGGCATATCGTCTATCACATGCCCGAACCGGGGGTCCTGTTCAGCGGGGATACGCTGTTCGCGATGGGCTGTGGACGGTTGTTCGAGGGAACGGCGCAGCAGATGTGGGGCGGGTTGTCGGCGTTGGCGGCCTTACCGGAGGAGACATTGGTGTTCTTCGGGCATGAATACACGGCAACGAATGCCGATTTCGCGCTGACAGTAGACCCGGACAATGCGGCGCTGCATCAGCGGGTCGATGAGGTGATTGCAACGTTGGAGGCGGGCGGGCGCACGACGCCAACGACTATCGGGCTGGAAAAGGCGACGAACCCGTTTCTACGCGCGGTATCGGAGGATGTGGCGCGGCAAGTGGGGATGCCAGATGCGGACCCGGAGATCGTGTTTGCGGAAGTGCGGAGACGGAAGGATAATGCATGAGGCGCTCAAAGATAGGCGGCGTACTCGCCATTCTAATGATCCTGTATCTTGGATCGTATGCATTCTTTCGCACGGCTAACGCTGAGATATGGGAGCGGGACGGGCAAACCTACGTCATCTTCCCGCAAGATCAGCCGGTGTTCTACTACGCCTACCGCCCGCTTACATATATCGACGCTGCACTAACGGGGATGCGCTTTCATATCGGGCCGCATCGTTGATCGTCCAACCCGTTTGCATCGCCCTTGCCGCCCCGCTATAGGTCGCGCAAATCAGCCGCGCGGGTGCGCTGGCGCTCCCAACATATGAGACGAGGCTTCCTATGCCCAAGATCAACGGCAACGAAATTCGCATCGGCAATATCATCGAACATAATGGCGGTCTGTGGATCGCGGTGAAGACCGACCACGTAAAGCCCGGCAAGGGCGGGGCATTTGCACAGGTGGAGTTGAAAAACCTGCGCAATGGCTCAAAGCTGAACGAACGCTTCCGCTCGGCGGATAAGGTGGAGCGGGTGCGGCTAGAGCAGAAGAAGCAGCAATTTCTCTACGAAACCGACGGCAAACTGGTCTTCATGGATAACGATACCTATGAGCAGATCGAATTGGATGCTGAAATTCTAGGGGATCGTCGCGCCTTCCTTCAGGATGGCATGATCGTCGAGATCGAATATTACGAAGAAGAGCCGCTGGCCGCGAAGTTGCCGGAAAAGGTTGTCTGCGAAATTGCGGAAACTGAGCCGGTCGTGAAGGGGCAGACAGCGGCGAACTCGTTCAAGCCTGCGATCCTAGATAATGGCGTGAAGATCAGCGTGCCACCCTTCGTTGGTGTGGGCGAGAAGGTCGAAGTGATGACCGAAACCGCCGCCTATGTCAGCCGCGCTTCCTGATGGCCGATTATACCGCCAACCTGACCGTAATGACCGGGGCCGCACGCAATGCTGCGCGGGGGCTGCGGCGTGATTTTGGTGAGGTCGAGAATCTACTGGTTTCGGTAAAGGGTGTCGGGGATTTCGTATCGAAGGCCGATATTAAAGCCGAACAGGTAATCCGCGATGCATTAATGCACGCCCGCCCCGCCTATGGCTGGATGGGCGAGGAAAGCGAGCCGGTGGAAGGCAGTGATCCGCGTCGTCGCTGGATTGTAGACCCGCTGGATGGGACGACGAACTTTCTGCATGGTATCCCGCATTGGTCTATTTCCATCGCGATGGAGCATAAGGGCGAAGTCGTAGCGGGCGTCGTCTTTGACCCGATCAAAGATGAGCTGTTTACCGCCGAAAAGGGCGGTGGTGCGTGGGTTAACGGCAAGCGCCTGCGTGTGTCGAACCGCAAAGACCTGTCGGAATGCCTGTTTGCGACCGGGGTGCCGTTCGGCGAAAAGAAGACATTGGGCGCGACAACCAAAGACCTGATTTCGCTGATGCCAGTTTGTGCAGGGGTGCGGCGGCTCGGCTCGGCGGCGCTGGACCTCGCCTATGTGGCGGCGGGTCGGTATGACGGATACTGGGAGCGTGAATTGGCACCGTGGGATATGGCGGCAGGGCTGCTGCTGGTGCGCGAAGCGGGCGGCTATCTCAGCGATATATCCGGGGGGACGGATATCCTCGGCACCGGCACCGTCGTTGCGGCAAACCCGACGATCTTCGGAAAATTTTCTAAACTACTTTCCTGACGGCGGTAGGAAAAAGAAATCATGGAAACGGTACCAATCTAGGTGCATCCGAATGGCTTTGTTGCATAAATCAGCTTTGTGGCGAGTTTTCCCTTACCCTCGCTGAACTTACGTTTTCAAAACAGCCACAGTTTTGGGGGTTCCAAGCGCGGTGAATCTGTTGAGAACATCGGCACGGATTTGCAATTCAGCGACCTGTCGGTCCAACTCTCGGGCCATGGACTTCGTCCCTCATCCCGGACATTTCAGTTATTGATGCTATGTGGCGCTTTTCCAAGTCATGTTTTGGCAAGCCTGTTCGGGTGTGATGTAGCCGATGGCTGAATGTCGGCGCTGTCGATTGTAGAAGACCTCAATAT
>CALFVD010000055.1 GCA_937928005.1 uncultured Neomegalonema sp.
ATCATATGGTATCCCAATATCATCACATCAAAAACCAACCAGGCAATGACGCTAATCAGGCAGATATGCACGAGACAATCACTCGCCACCAAAGCAAGCAACAGCCACCCACATATCCCTTCAATTCTCAGTTTTCAAAGAGCGTCGGCTCACGATCTGGAGCCTTCCGTTAAGCCGCTGTCGTTGTCTGCGTCTCGTCCGGTGAGCGGTTATCTATGGAGATTCGCCGGAGCACGCAAGCGCTTTTCTGAGCTTTTTTTCATTTTTACGACAAAGAGTCAGATTATTGATTTTCCGAAAGAAAATGTCCCGTCCGGGGACCGGACAGGACGGAATCTTACCTGAGTTTCTTCAAAGGCGATAACTTCCCCTGCGGCACCTAAATAACAGACCGCAGGGAAAAGACAGGAATCAGCGCACGACGATCTCAACGCGCCGATTCAGAGCCTCTGTAACACCATCGCCACCGTTCTCGACGGCCTCGGCCTCACCCACGGGCATGATCTCGAACCGCAGCTTCCGGTCAGACTTTTCCTGAATGAATTTGCGCACGGCATTGGCGCGGCGCATAGCGAGAAGTTGGTTATAGCGCGAATCCCCCGCCGAGTCGGTGAAGCCCATAAGGGAGACAGTATCCCGGTCTTCCAACGCGAGGCGTTCTATACTGTCGATCAGGACATCCTCGCCTTCGGGCGTGATCTCATCGCTATCGAAGCCGAAATAAACGGCATAGTCGGCACGACCATCGTCACGCGCATCTATAAGCGAGGTAAGCACGTCACCCGATGCCTGCTCCATCATAACGGGCGCTGGCGCGATAGGAGCCGTGTCGGTGTAGACTGGCGTATCCAGAGCCGCGACCTGCGTACTTGGCATGTCATCATCGTAGATAGGCTGCATCGCCGTGACGGCGCGGCGGTCTTCCTGGAAGGGAACGTAACGACCCTGCGGGATCGGCGCTTCCATCATCGGAACCGTCTCGACCATGGTCGCAACCTCGACCGAAGGCATCAGATTGATGGGCGCGTAATGATCTTCTACCGGCATCGCATCCATAACCGGCACAGTTGGGATCACGGTGTCAAAGGCACCATCATCCGCCGAGTATAGTGTTGTGCTGCGCACCGGCTCTACCGGCATCGGCGCCGGGTGCATTGGGGCAAGCGGTGCAGGCGCCTCGACCACAAAGGCACGGGCAGAATGGGAGCGCATTGGCTCGACTGGCGGCACAGTACGGGAAAGGACCGCGCGATGCTGCGTCGGCTGTCCGATAGGCCGTGTGGCGATTACAGTCTCAGCATAGCCGCCCTGCGGTGCAGCGTAATTATTGACCGGCTGATTGATGATCTGGATCGTGGAACCGCCAGCATCAATGGTTTGCGATGGCGTCTGGCCATTAATAACCACCTGACGCGGCTCGGATGGCGACGCAATGCGCGCATCGGCGAGACGGTTGCCAGTACCAATCACATCCAGTTCGGCAAGGGCCGCGCTGGCATTGGTGGCGCAGGCAGTGGCGATGTTAGGATCACCACCCTCCTGACTTTCGAGCCACCAGCAATCATAGGCGGCCTGCGCACGGGCGGCCAGATCGGGCGCACCGAGTCGGGCGCCACCTGCGAAGCCATTAGCAAGACGGATACGGGCCGCGCCAAGCGCATCGGTATCGACAGCCCCCGCGCCCGATGGGTCAGCAAGCTTGCCCTCCACGGCCATGATCGCCCGAAGGGAATAGAAGTCGGAACGCTCAAAATCGGCACGATCATAAGCATTGGTCGCAAGTTCGAGGTAACGCTGGCGCAGGGCTTGCGCAAAGACACGCTCCTCCGTCAGCCGCATGAATGTCGGTTCTGCGTTGGTGACTGCACGCATCCCGGAGGGTGCAGCGCAACCGGCGAGGGCGGCGGTCAACGCGAGGGCTGTAAAGGCCCGCGCGACGCCTGTTTCGGAACGGGACAGGGTTGTGCGAAATTCTGGCATGATCGGTTCACTTTCTTTTCTGACCACAGGCCACGGGCCATTTCGTAGTCAGAAGGAGCAAAAGGGATGCCAAAAACGAAAAGGGCCGGAGCTTATCGCCCCGACCCTCTTATATGCATGGGACGCGCTGAAAGGTTCAGTCTTCTTCGGTATCCTCGAAACGAAGAGCCACGAAGCGCACATCACCCTTACGGCTTACCAGCAGGAGGACAGAGCTTTTGCCGTCCGCTTTCTGCGCCTTGACCTTTTCGATCACCGCATCCGGCGTGGTGACGGCATCCTGAGCAACCTCAACAATCACGTCGCCCTTGCGCAGACCTTTCTTAGCGGCGGCACTAGTGGAATCGACTTCTGTGACGAGCACGCCTTCTTGTTCAGGCTTCAAGCCAAAAGCCTCCCGTTGCTTACGGTCGAGACTCATCATGGTCATGCCAAGGACTTTTTCGGTCTTGGCCGTCTCGTCAGCTTTTGGCTCTTCCTTATCTTTATCGCCAGATACGGCATTACCTTCGGCATCAAGCAGGCCAACCGTAACTTTAAGCGTCTGGCTCTTGCCTTTGCGGGAGACAACCATGCGCACAGTATCGCCCGCCGGAGTTTCGGCGACTGCTTTGGGTAGATCGCGCATTTCCTCAACATCTTTGCCATCAAAGCTGAGAATAACATCGCCGATTTCGACACCCGCTTCGGCGGCGGGGCCATCCTTCGTTACGTCTTCAACCAGCGCACCGCGCGCATCTTCAAGTTCAAGACCTTCGGCCAGTTCCTCACTGACCTCACGAATGCGCACACCAATCCAGCCACGGCGGATCTCGCCAAATTCACGAAGTTGGTCAATGACGTTCATGGCAATGTTGGAAGGAACCGAGAAACCGACACCGACTGAGCCGCCCGTGGGCGAATAGATCGCTGTGTTCACGCCGATAACGTCACCATCCATGTTAAACAGCGGACCACCAGAGTTACCCCGGTTGATGGCCGCGTCGGTCTGGAGGAAATCATCATAGGGGCCAGAATTGATATTGCGATTCCGGGCGGAGATGATGCCTGCGGAAACTGAGCCGCCTAGGCCGAACGGGTTGCCGATAGCCAGCACCCAATCACCCACACGTGCAGCCTCGCTGTCACCAAAACTGACAAAAGGAAGTGGCTCGGCTGGCTTTTCGATCAGCTTGAGCAAAGCAAGGTCGGTTTTCGGATCGGTGCCAACCAGTTCAGCATCCGCCGAATCGCCATTGGCGAAATTAATAACAATCTCGTCCGCATTCTCGATGACATGGTTGTTGGTCACGATGAAGCCACTTGGGTCAATCACGAAGCCGGAACCGAGCGATTGCACCTTGCGATCAGCTGGGCCTTGTCCGCCGCGCTTGTCGAAGAAGTCTTTGAAGAATTCTTCAAAGGGTGAACCGGGGGGCAGTTCGGGCATCTGCGGCCCCGCATTGGGGCGCTTAACCGTCTGGGAAGTCGAAATATTGACCACTGACGGGCTGAGTGTCTCGGCCAGATCAGCAAAACTGACAGGAGCGGGCCGGGCATCCGCCAATTGGGCGAATATGGCACCAAACAGCAGAATGAGGGACGCAAGCGCCACCTTGAGCGCGGGCGGGGTGGTGGTCCGGCGCGCGGCGATTGCGACTGGTTTTCTCTGTGACATCGTAGCTCCCGATAGGTGTCGAGCGGTGGTGGGCCGCCGAATATGCGCCTTTTAAATGCGCAGGTGGCGGTCGAATGTTTCAGAAAAATAGGATTTCCAACGTCCAAGGACAAGTAACACCGGCCCGATTATTATCAATCCTTCGTTGGGCCGCTCTTATCAGTGTTCCGTAAGGGTAGCCCACGCTGGCGCAACGCGGCGCGCAGGGCATTGGCCCCATCGAACAGGATTGCATCGATGCCAACTGCTTGCGCGCCGCAGACATTGGCCGGGGAATCGTCGATGAAAATGCAATCGGCGGGGTCGAGGGCGTTGCGGTCGAGAAGGCGGCGGTAGATTGCTGGATCGGGTTTGACCATCCGCTCATGTCCCGAAACCAACACATCACGAAAACCGCCGAGGAAAGGGAACCGGGCTAACGTCAATGGCCATTTCTCGGAGGAAAAATTGGTGAGCGCGTAGAGGGGCACCTCCGCCGCACGCAATTCTTCGAGAATCGCAACACTGCCGTCGATGGCACCCGTTACCGTCTCCTCCCAGCGCGCATCGAAGGCGGCGAGTTCACTTGCATAATGCGGATGCGCGGTGGCAAGTGCGGCAAGACCTCCTGCGTAGGGCTGGCCCCGGTCGAATTCGAGGTTGGCGTCCAACAGGCGCGTTTCGGCGAGAAAGCGGTCTATGGCCGCCTCATTCGGCAAAATCTTTCGGTAGAGCGCCCGCACATCCCAATGGATCAGGACATTGCCGATATCGAAGATGACAGCTTTCATACCTGTACCCTCGTTTTGATAGAGGACCGCGCCGCAAAAGCCTCAGTTCGCGAAGCGGAAATGCATGATGTCGCCGTCTTTGACGAGGTATTCCTTGCCTTCGAGGCGCATCTTTCCCGCATCTTTCGCGCCCTGCTCACCGTTATGGGCGACGTATTCGTCATAAGCAGTGGTCTCAGCGCGGATGAAACCTTTTTCAAAATCAGTGTGGATCGTGCCCGCAGCTTGGGGGGCGCGGTAACCGGTGGGGATGGTCCATGCGCGGGCTTCTTTTGGGCCACAGGTGAAATACGTGATGAGGTGCAACAGGCCGTAACCTGCACGGATCAGGCGGTCGAGGCCCGATTCTTCCAACCCCAGATCATCGAGGAAAACGGCGCGCTCCTCGTCATCGAGCATCGCGACTTCGGCCTCGATGGCCGCGCTGATGACGACATGGGCCGCGCCCTGCGCCTCGGCCATTTCCGCGACCTTGGCCGACAGAGCATTGCCGGTCGCCGCGCTCTCCTCCTCGACATTCGAGACGTAGAGGATGGGTTTCGACGACAAGAGTTGAAGCATCTTGAAGGCTTTCATGTCCTCCTCGGCGACTTCCAAATGGCGGGCCGGGCGACCGTCTTCGAGCAAGACCTTTACCGCTTCCATCAACTCGCTTGCCTTGACGGCTTCCTTATCACCGCCGCGTATCTTCTTCACGTTCCCCGCCAAACGCCGCTCGATGCTGTCGAGATCAGCGAGCATCAGCTCGGTTTCGATGGTCTGGGCATCATCGACCGGATCGACCTTGTTCGAGACATGGGTGACGTCGTCATCCTCGAAACAGCGCAGCACATGGGCGATGGCGTCGGTCTCGCGGATATTGGCGAGGAACTGGTTGCCAAGACCCTCGCCCTTTGACGCGCCCTTCACCAGACCGGCAATATCCACGAAGGTCATGCGGGCGGGGATCACCGCTTTCGACCCGGCAATCCCGGCGATGGTGTCGAGACGGGCATCGGGCACCGACACCTCACCGACATTCGGCTCGATGGTGCAGAAGGGGAAGTTCGCGGCCTGCGCCGAGGCCGTGCGCGTCAATGCGTTGAACAGCGTGGATTTGCCGACATTCGGCAACCCGACGATTCCGACCTTGAAGCCCATGATGGTTCCTCGCGCGTAGAATAGGGAGAGTTGGCGCGCCCATGGCAGGAAGGGACGGGGATGTCAACGATTGCGCGTCGGCAAGCGACTTGCGCAACGACACGCTCGTCCCTAGCGTGCGTCGTGTACTGAATATAGAGGGGGACTTTCATGCCACTACCATCAAAGCCTATCAGCCGCCTTTTTGCGGCGATGCTAGCCCTTTCGCCGTTATCCGCCACCTATGCCGAGACGCAGACATGGGAGGATGCCTATGTTGGGTCGGATACGACGGTCTTGTATCTGCCCGATGCGAACGCGGTGTACTGGCGGTATGGCTGGAAACGCGCGCCGGGTGAGCGGACGGGCATTGCGATAAGGGGGCGCTATCCCGATGCGCGGTATTTCAGCTTCAACGTCTATGATGATGACGTGAAGCAATCGGTCGGTAGCATCACGGATGTCGATATCATACCCGAAGCGGGGGCCGCGAACCCGTTTCTGGGCAAGGGCGGCACCGTTGGGGCGGAAGGCGGCCTCTATACGCTCTATATCATGCCCGATACCATGAAGGTCGATGCGCCGAACGTGCTGTATTTCCCTGACAGCCTGACGAGCTTGTCGGTATTCCTACGTCATTACCTTGCCGAGGGCGGGATTTTGGGCGGTGCGCCACTGCCGACTGTCTCAGCGGTCGATATGAATACGAACACGGTCACACCCGCCGATTCCAGCAACCCAATACCGAAACTGTCGAAGCAAGAAATCGAACGGTATCTACTGCCCCTCGCTCAAAAGCTGAAAGCGCAATATCAAGCCGATCCCGAAGGGACCGTCGCCGCGATGCGTGAGAAGTTCGGTAGCGGGTCAGTGGCGCTCAACTCAGTGGTCGCGCGGCAGGTGGTAGCCAAAACCTTTGATGATTTTGAGGCGGGCCAGATACTCCAATCCTACAACTACCAGACCGACGGCACCTATCCAAATAAGGATAACCTCTATCTTGTCATTCCGACGATCCGTGCGCCGAGACAGTCGCTGGTGGTGCGGTTCCGCGCGCCCCGCTATTCGGCGATGCCGGAGGGCTATGCGGCGGCGGATGTGCGGTATTTCTCGGTCAGTCAGGGGGATGACGCGACATATAACTTCGCAACCCTCGCAGACCGCGACATGCGCGTCGGCACGGATGGCATAATCGAGATCGTCATCGGAGATGACGTCCCCGCCCTACGCGCAAAGGCCGATGAGTTGGGGGTGAATTTCATGCCGTGGTTGGTGGGTGAGAAGATGCTGCTGGTCTATCGCCACATGTTGCCCCGTGCTGATTTCGCAAATGGTATCGACAAGGTACCTGCCTTTGATCGAACCCTACCGAAAAAAGGGCAGGAAGGCGGTGCCCATATCGGCGATTATGCGCCAGTTGGCGTGTTGATCGATACTGGCGCATTATTATCGATGCCAAGATTGCCCGATTTCTGAGAAGGTTGCGCACGGGTTGCACTTCGATAGGCTGTCCCGAAAGGGAGAATGGCCATGACAATGTTCAACAACGGCAATCGCACGCTGCAAGACCGCTATGGGGGCCGTGCGGTTGCCGACCGGATTGTCGATCTGGTGGAGGCGTCCGAGATCAACGACGAATTCAAGGAATTTATCGAATCCGTGCCGTTCTTCTTTCTCGCCACATCGGCGGGGGAGAATACCGATTGCTCCTTTAAGGGCGGGGAACCGGGTTTCGTAAAGGTGGCGGCACCCGACCAGATTGTCTTTCCCGATTACGATGGTAATCGGATGTATAAATCACTCGGCAACATCACCGAAAACCCGAATGTCGGGCTATTATTTATGAAATTCGGTGCCGAGGAAGGGCAAGGCGCGCTATATCTGCGCGTGCGGGTTAGCGGCAAGGCAGTGATACATGACGATCACCCCTTGCTGGCCGAGTATCCCGGTGCGCAGCGGATGGTGGAGGTGACGGTCACGCATGTCTTCCCCAATTGCCCTCGCTATATCCCGCAAATGGAAATGATTGCACCCTCACGGTATATCCCCGAAGAGGGCAAGGAACAGCCAACCCCGGCATGGAAAGAAATCCCACCCATCGCGGAGCTGTTGTAAGATGAAGAGACTGCTCGCCGCCGCCCTCGTGCTGGGCACACCCGTGGCTGCGCATCATGGGTTTCGCATGGAATACGATGCGTCGAAAGCTTATTGGATCGAGGGGGAAATAGTATCGGGGTATTATGGCTTGCCCCATGCGGAGTTTGATCTGCGGATCATCCCCGGCGCGATGCCGGAGGCGGGGTTTGCCGATAAAAAGGCGAGCGATCTGACCGGTAAACTGCGCACTGCCCCACGCGATCTGCGGCCCGTGGTCGAGATCGAGTTTCCGCAACAGGAACGGTTCTGGGCGCTCGGCGATGTCTTGAAGACTGGCGACCGGGTGGCGGTGATCGTGCTGCGCGGATGCGAGGAACCCAAACCCCTACGCGCGCAATGGGTGCGTTTGCCGGATGGATCGTCAGTGCGAGCCGGGGGCAAAGTGCAGGCGGAAACCCAGACATGCGAGCCGGAACCTGCTGGCCGCGATTGAAAATTGGGAATGGGTCGTGACCCTGCGGCGTAGCCTATGGGGCTATGGCGCGCTGAACGCCGCGCATATTCTCGCAATCGGGATATTGTTAGGGTCCATCGTCAATGTGGATTTGCGTATCATGGGCCTGTGGCGCGGGGATCGCTGGCGGGAAGGTATGGCCGAGGCGTTACCGCTCGCGCGGGCGGGGTTTGTGCTGGCTGTGCTGACAGGGGGCGCGCTGTTTGCCGTGCGTGCCTCGCGCTACGTGACGATGACACCGTTTCTATTGAAGATGGGGCTGCTGGTTCTCGCGCTTGCGAATGTGGTGGTGTTTCACTGGATGCTGCGGCGGCTGGGCGAGCGGGGGATGGGCCTGCGCCTGTCGGCTGCGGCGTCGCTGACGTTGTGGATCGGGATCCTCGCATCAGGGCGGGCTATCGGCTTTCTGTAGGTCAGTAGCGGCAATATGGCCGTGATCCGTTTTCGACATTATTTTTTATGCGCATGTCGAAAACAGGCGATCAGGTGGCATTCAAGAAGCGTAATTAGTTCGACGCAGTTCATTCCGAATTGCGACCGGACGCGGTTTAGGCGTCCTTTTTCTGGAGACCGAGATGCGTAAGAACGTATATCTCCTCGCAGCCGCGATTGTCGCGGTGGCCGTTACACCTGTGCTATCGTCCGAAGTTACAATCGGCGATTCCACCTTCATTACCTATGACGAGAACTATGTCACGGCGGCACCAGATGCTGCCTTTGGCGACACCTATGTGGCGGGCGATATCGTGTATATCGACGAAGCCACTATGGAGCAGGCCGAATACAGTGTACCGATCTACGATCAGTTCGGCTATTCTGCCGAGAGCGTCGAGCAGGTCTATGCCATCGACGGGATAGATATGGCACAAGACGTGCCGTCGATGACCGAAACGATCGATGGCATCGTCTACGAAACCGTAGCCGCACCGGCGCAAACCTACTGAGAGAGCGCAAAGCGCATGTTTTATGCGTATGATACCGGCTCTGAGTTCAGGGAGAAAACGGGGGGCGCGCTGTCACGGTGCGCCCTTTTGCAGTCGATAGAATGTCGCAAACGGCTACGCATGTCGTTTTCGGGCGCGCGTCGGGTCTGCAGAATGCGACGATTTGTCAATGAGAAGACGCACCATTAAGGCAGGATGGCTGGGACGATTGACTGTCGTGGCCGACCCGTGCCCGACACTCTCCGCCATTGCGCCCTCGCACCCGAGGCAAGCACCTCCCTCCCTGCGCTGAATCGCCCTTATCTTTTCAGCCGGACGGAGACGACCCCATGACCAAAACAATCGAAAAGCCAAGCCGCCGCAGCGGTGGACGCGCCGCCCGCGTTGCCATGCGCGAAGCCCCCCTCGCCGAAGCCAGCCGCCCAATCCGCGCGGGACTGGAAGGCGGGCGCTACAAGCCCCTGACCGACGATCAAGTGCAACGCATCCATTCAGCGGCTTTCCAGATTCTCGACGAAATCGGCATCAGCCTCGCCCCACAAAGCGGCATCGACGCGATGACCGCCTATGGCGCGGTGTATTCCGCCGATGATGGCCGCGTGCGCTTTCCGGCGGCGGTGATCGAGAAGGCGCTGGGGGATGCTGCACGTGATATCACCCTACACGCCCGCAACCCAAAACATGATCTGCATCCGGGCGGCTACCGTGTGCATTATGGGACGGCAGGGGCAGCCGTGCATCTGGCCAATATCGAAACGGGCGAATACGACGAAAGCACGCTGGGTGATCTATACGCGGCCGCGCGCATTACGGATCAGCTCGACAATGTGCATTTCTTTCAGCGGTGCATGGTCGCGCGAGACATTCTCGATAATCGCGAGATGGACCTGAACACGATCTACGCCAGCGTGAATGGAACGACCAAACATATCGGCACCAGCTTTACCGAGCCTGATTTCGCACGCGACGCGCTCAAGATGCTGCACCTGATGGCGGGGGGCGAGGATAAATGGCGCGAGCGGCCCTTCGTGTCGAACTCGAACTGTTTTGTTGTACCGCCACTGAAATTCGCAACCGAAAGCTGCGAGGTGATGGAGGTTTGTATCAAAGGTGGGATGCCAGTGCTGCTACTCTCCGCCGGTCAGGCGGGGGCGACGGGTCCGGCGGCACTGGCCGGGACAATTGCGCAGGCGGTGGCGGAATGTCTGGCCGGGTTGGTCTATGTCAACGCGGTGAAACCGGGGCATCCAGCAATCTTTGGGACATGGCCGTTCGTATCGGACCTGCGGACGGGCGCAATGTGCGCGGGGTCAGGAGAACAGGCGTTGCTAACGGCGGCCTGTGCGCAGATGGGGCGGTTCTACGACTTGCCCACGGGTAGCGCGGGGGGCATGTCTGACGCAAAATACCCCGATCAACAGGCCGGGGCCGAACATGGCGTAACGAATGTCATGGCGGGGCTGGCGGGGCTAAACATGGTCTACGAATCCGCCGGAATGTACGCATCTTTGCTAGGGTTCTCACTGGAAGGGCTTATCATTGATAATGATATCCTTGGCCAATGCTTGCGCTGTGTGCGGGGAATCGAGGTGACGGATGAAAAGCTATCCATCGAGCAGATGAAGGCCGCGTGTCTGAATGGGGGGCCGGGGCATTACCTAGGGTCGGACCAGACACTCTCGCTCATGCAAACAGATTACTTCTACCCCGATATCGGGGATCGATCCTCGCCGAAGGAATGGCTGGAGCGGAATAAGCCAGTGCTGATCGAAACGGCAATTGCGAAGAAGAAGGAAATCCTTGGCGAGCCATCGCTAGCACTGCTGTCGCCAGAAATCGACGCGGCAGTACGGGCGGAATTTCCAATCCGGTTAGATACGGCGACTGGGAAGTTGGTGTAGCGCAGTACAATGGTCATTTCCGCGAAAGTGGGAATCCGAATGTACCTTCGCCAAAACTCATCACCGTTTGCGCAACAGGCTTGGCACCGGGCAAAATGCGCGCCCGCCTTCGCGGGAGCGACATTGCTCTATTCTGCCGCCATGCGTGGGGCTTCGGGGGCGGCACCGCCCTTCATACGGGCCAGAATATCGGTGCGGCGAAGGGCGGCATCTTTCATTGCTTCGGCTTTGACGGGGCCAAAGCCTCTTATGGCGTCGGGAAGGTTTAGGAGGGCTGTAGCCAGCGGTCCCGGCTGGCCCGCAAGGGCAGTGTCGATATCGGCTTCGTATTGCTTGATGAGCGCGCGTTCGGATTTGCGTTCCTCGGTATAGCCAAAGACATCGAGAGGGGTGCCGCGCAGGCGTTTTAGTTTGGCCAATAGGCGGAAGTTACGGAGCATGGATGCGCCGTATTCCTTCTTCTTCGGGCGGCCTTTCGCATCGGTGCCAGAATTAAAGACCGGCGGAGCGAGATGGAAGGTGAGGTCGCCGCCTTCCTCGAAGGTCTGGGCCACCTGTGCAGCGAAACGACCATCGGTAAAGAGCCGAGCGACTTCGTATTCATCTTTATAAGACAATAGCTTGGCATAGTTTCGGGCGACAACAAAGGCGGCATCCTCGTCCCATGCACGCACGCGCGCGACCCGCTTACGGTAGCGTTTGGCAAGGCGGGTGTTTTGGTAGCCGGTTAGATGCGCAGCACGATGCTCAATCAGGGCATCCAAGGTCTGTGGCGGGGTATCCGCCGCTTCATTTTTTAGAAGCGCGGTTGCAGCTTTGGGATCGGTAGCGAGTTTGCGCCCCCAATGGAAGGCGGCGATATTTGCTTCGACCGCCACGCCGTTCATCTCGATAGCATGTAGCAAGGACGGCATGGCGACGGGCAATGCGCCGATTTGGCAGGCATAGCCGAGCATCATAATGTTGGTCATGATCGCATCGCCACAGGCGGCTTCGGCAAGGGCGGTGAAATCGAGGAATGCACTGTCCTCTGACGTTGTCTTACGGATAGTAGCAATGGTCAGTTCATTGCGGAAATCGAGGTCACGGTCCTTGATGAAATCGGCGACGGAGGTGAGGTGCGTGTTGACGACCGCGCGGGTGCAGTTGGCCTCGCATAACACGACACCATCGGTGGAAGCCGCAACCACGGCATCGGCGGCGAACAGTAAATCAGTTCCACCACTGACGATGCGGGGGCTGGTCACATCGTCGGGGTCATTGCCAATACGGACATAGGAGAAGACCGCCCCGCCCTTCTGCGCAAGGCCCGCCATGTCGAGGATCATCGACGCTTTGCCCTCCAGATGCGCGGCCATGCCGAGAACCGCGCCGATGGTCAGGACGCCGGTGCCGCCAACGCCCGTAATGGCGATGTTCCACGGACAGGCCAGATCGGTGACGGAGGCGCGCGGATCGGGGATCGTGGTGGGGTCGATGGTGGTTGCGGCGCTGGCCTTGAGGGCCGCACCAGAGACAGTGACAAAGCTGGGGCAAAAGCCCTTCACGCAGGAAAAATCCTTGTTGCAGGAGGATTGGTTGATACGGCGCTTGCGGCCCATCGCAGTTTCAAGCGGCTCGACGGCGATGCAGTTCGACTGGACCGAGCAATCACCACAGCCTTCGCAGACGGAGGGGTTTATGATGACGCGACGGTCGGGATCAGGGAAGGTGCCGCGCTTACGGCGGCGGCGCTTTTCGGCGGCGCAGGTCTGGACGAAGAGGATGGCGGTGCAGCCCGGCACCTCGCGTAATTCGCGCATCACGGTATCAAGGTCGTCGCGGTGGCGGATTTCGACGCCCTTGGCCAACTCGCCCGGAGTGTAGGCTTCGGGCGCATCGGTGACGAGGACGGTACGGCCTACGCCTTCAGCAGCGAGTTGATGCGTGATCTGCTGCGGGGTGAGGGAACCGTCTATGGGCTGTCCGCCGGTCATGGCAACGGCGTCGTTATAGAGGATTTTGTAAGTAAGATTCACGCCCGACGCGACACCCTGCCGAATGGCGAGTAGGCCGGAATGGAAATACGTACCATCGCCTAAGTTGATGAATTGATGCTTCTCATCCGTGAAATGGGCGGTGCCCTGCCATTGCGCGCCCTCGCCGCCCATCTGGCTGAAACCAGCATCGTTGCGATCCATCCATGTCACCATGAAGTGACAACCAATGCCCGCGCCCACGCGCGACCCTTCCGGGACATTGGTGGAGGTGTTGTGGGGACACCCGGCGCAGAAATAGGGTTTGCGCAGGACGGGCGGCGTATGCGCCTTGCGGATATCAGCGCGGGTTTTGAACCACGCCACCTTGTCACGAATGCGGGTCGCGACTTGCTCGTCGAGATCTAGTTCCAGTAGGCGTAGGCCAATGGCACGGGCGACGGCTCCGGTGGTTAGTTCCACATCAAGGGGTAGGTTCGGCTGGTCGTTATGGTCGAACTTGCCAATGATGCGAGGGCGCACGTCGGCGCGCCAGTTGAAAAGCTGCTTCTTGATCTCAAATTCGATCATCTCGCGGCGTTCCTCAATCACGAGGACTTCCTCCAACCCTTCGGCAAAACGGCGCACGCCTTCGGGTTCGAGGGGCCACGGCATCCCAACCTTGTAGACGCGCAGGCCGATGCGGGCGGCCTCGTCTTCAGTGACGCCAAGCTGGCGTAGGGCTTCGCGAGCGTCTTCATAGGCTTTGCCCGATGCGATGATGCCGAAACGGGCGTGCGGGCTGTCGATAACGATGCGGTCGACGTTGTTGGCCCGTCCGAAGGCGATGGCGGCGTAGCCCTTGTGGTGTTGGAGGCGGTGATCTTGCTCCCACCTGTCGTCGGGCCAGCGGATGTTGAGACCATCCGCTGGCATCTCGAAATCATCGGGGACGGTGAAGACGCGATCCTCGCCGGTCAGATCGACGGTGGCGGTCGTCTCGACGGTATCGGCGATAACCTTCATGCCAACCCAGCACCCCGAATAACGCGACATGGCGATGCCGAGGAGGCCCATCTCGATGAATTCGTGGATAGAAGACGGGTAGAGGACGGGAATGACCGAGGCGGACAGGAAATGCTCGGATTGATGCGGCACGGTCGAGGATTTAGCCGCGTGGTCATCGCCCGCGAGGCATAGGACACCGCCATTTTTGGAGGTTCCGGCGGCGTTGGCATGCTGAAACACATCGCCAGAGCGGGCGATGCCCGGACCCTTGCCGTACCAGATGCCGAGCACGCCGTCATGGCGCGAGCCGGGTGACATGGTGGCCTGCTGGCTGCCCCATACGGCAGTTGCGGCGAGGTCTTCGTTCACGCCGGGCTGGAAGACGATACCCGCTGCGTCGAGGCGCTTTTTCTGGCGCACCAATTCCTGATCGTAGCCGCCCAAGGGCGAGCCGCGATAACCGGAGATGAAGCCAGCAGTGTTAAGCCCCGCCGCCCGGTCGCGCCGCATCTGAACCATCGGCAGGCGGGTCAGCGCGTGCAAGCCGTTCATGAAGACACGGCCTGAGGTCAACTCGTATCGGTCGTTCAGTGAAACGGCGCGGGCATCCATGGCGAGTCCTCCGGTGTGGCGATGTGCCTATACGGTAGGGCGCGATGGATGGCGGCGCAATAGGACATAATTGCTGTCGTAAAAATCATTTCGATCATCTGCATTGATACCGCATAGGGTATCGTGCTATCTGGTCCCGATGGCGAAACTGCTTTCCAAGGTTCGAGGCAATCCGCGTGGCAACTGGACGATAGCGAATGTCCAGACATTGTGTGCGCAGGAAGGATTGATCTGTACCGCGCCAACCGGTGGAGGGTCGCACTGGAAAATATCGCATTCACTGGTGGGTGATATTCTTACAGTTCCAGCGCATCGCCCAATCAAACCCGTCTACATGCGCGCGCTGGTGAGAATGATCGACGCAGCACGGCTGGCAGAAGCAATCGAAGCGAAGAAGCGGAAAGACAAGAAATGAACGCGACGGCATACACGATTATCGTCGAACCACTTGCTGACGAGGATGGTGGCGGATTCGTCGCCACCGTGCCTGATCTTCCCGGATGCATGGGTGATGGCGAAACGCAGGATGCTGCGACGGCGGATGCCTTGGCGGCGATTCCCTCATGGATTGAGGAAGCCGCCCGCCTAGGGCGTCCCGTGCCGGTGCCTGGTTCCTCTCTTGGACAATGGCGACAGCGGGTGCCGCGTTCGCTTCACCAGAAGCTCAAGCTCACGGCGGATGCGGAGGGCGTATCGCTCAACCATCTCGTCGCCGTCGCACTCGCCGATTATGTCGCACGCCGGGATTCGGGCGCGGGCTGATCCTACAGCATCGCCGGAACGACCCGATCTGGCGGGGTGTGGCCGTCGGCGAAGGTTTTTATGTTGATGATGACCTTTTCGCCCGTCTCGATGCGGCTTTCGTGAGTGGCGGAGGACATGTGGGGCATCAGGACCACGTTCGGGGCGTCCTTCAAGCGGTCGGGGATATTGGGGCCGTGCTCGAAGACGTCTAGCCCTGCGCCGCCCAATTCACCCGCCGAGAGCATCCGGCCCAGCGCATTTTCGTCGATGATCTCGCCGCGCGCCGTGTTGACGATATAGGCGGACGGCTTCATCAGCTTGAGCCGCCGGGCCGAAAGCAGATGGAAGGTGCCGGGGGTATGGGGGCAATGGACCGAGACGACATCCATGCGGGCGAGCATCTGGTCGAGGCTTTCCCAGTAGCGCGCCCCCAAGGCATCCTCGATCTGTGGATGGACGCGCTTGCGGTTGTGGTAATGCACCTCCAGCCCGAAGGCCGCCGCGCGCTTGGCGACCGCCTGTCCGATGCGGCCCATGCCGATGATGCCGAGGCGCTTGCCCGCGATGCGGTGGCCAAGCATGGCCGTGGGTGCCCAACCCGTCCACTCACCGGAGCGCACGAGCTGCACGCCCTCCACCAGACGGCGGGGCACGGCGAGAATCAACGCCATCGTCATGTCGGCGGTATCTTCGGTCAGCACGCCGGGGGTGTTGGAGACGAGAATCCCGCGCCGCCGGGCCGTCTCGACGTCGATATGATCGACCCCTGCCCCGAAATTAGCAATCAGGCGCAGGTTCTCGCCCGCCCGCGCCAGAACATTGGCGTTGATCTGGTCGCCGAGGGTAGGCACAAGGACATCGGCGCGCGAAACCGCATCGGCAAGCTGTGCGCTCGTGAAGGGTTTGTCCGTATCGGCGAGCTCCACGTCGAACAGTTCGGATAAGCGTGCCTCGACGGCGTCGGGCAGTTTACGGGTGACGATGACTTTCGTGCGGGCGGGCATGGGCTATTGTCCTATAGCGAGTCGGTCCATGCGCTGGATAACAGGCACGGGCGAGCGGCGAAACCGGGTAGGGACGACATAATCTTGCGAAACGGCATTATTTTTGGTTTTTTTGCTGCGCTTCTGGTCGCAGGGCCGGGGGTCGCCCAGACGGTAGGGCCGGAAACGGGCAAACCGATCCCGCGTTATGAGACTTTGCGGTTCGATACCGTGCGGATGCGCAAGGGACCGGGGCGCAGCTATCCCATCGCATGGCTGTTCAAGCGGCAAGGATTGCCGGTGCAGGTGTTCCGCGAATATCAGGATTGGCGACAGGTGCGCGATCCCTATGGCGATATCGGCTGGATCAAGCGCACGCAATTGAGTAGCGCGCGATACGGGCTGGTGCGCGAGGACCGTGCGCCGCTGTACCGCAAGGCGGAGGATGACGCGGTGATCGCGGTCCGGGCGGAGGCCGGGGTGGTGCTGCGCCTGTCGGAATGTAGCACCAACTGGTGCTACGGCTCGGCCAAGGGCTATGGCGGCTGGGTCCGCAAGGAGGCGCTATGGGGCGTCGCGCCGGAGGAGAAGTTTAAGGGGGATTAACAGACAGGGTTCACCTTTCCGATACCAGTTGACCGCTTCCAAGAAAGACGCGCTTCTGCATGATCAGGCAGCGATGCTTGTCGATCTTCAGAAGCAGATTGCAGAGTTGGACCCCCCTCAATACCCCAGCGCACACCCGTCCTTGCGCGGGTCTGATCCACCGATGAGGCACCCCGTCTCTGCATCCAGCAAGATCACCTGCCCGCCGCCAATCGGGCCTTCGGCAATCCGCGCGTCGTGGCCCAGCGAAGCGAGGAGGTTCAGGGTTGATTGCGAATACCCGCGTTCGACTTCCAGCACGCCTTTGTCGAAGAAGCTGCGCGGGGCGTCCATCGCCTCCTGCGGGTCCATGCCATAATCCACGAGGTTCGAGATCAGCCTTGCGTGCCCATTCGACTGGTACGACCCGCCCATCACGCCGAAGGTGCCGACCGGCTTGCCGTCCTTGGCGAACATGCCCGGAATGATCGTGTGCATGGGCCGCCTGCCACCCTGCAACTCGTTCGGATGCCCGTCCTCCAGCGAGAACGCCGCCCCCCGGCACTGGAAATTGATGCCGTAGCGGTCGGAGGCGATGCGCGAGCCGAAGGCATGAAAGATCGAGTAGATCAGCGACACCATCGTCCGGTCCTTATCGACCACAGTGATGTAGATCGTATCCTTATGCGGCGCGCCCCCGGTCCCGACAGCCGGACCCATTGCGTGCAATTCCGCCACATCATCCAGCAGATCAGCCCGCGCGCGCATCGGGTCAATCCGGTCGCGTAGCGCGTTGACCGTCTCGTCAGACAACATATGCGCCAGCCGCTCGGCGGCCCCCGGCGCATCCGCATCGCCGATCAATCGGTTGCGCGCGTCATAGGCCAGCCGCGCCGCTTCGGCCTCGATATGCGCGCGCTCTGGCCCGTGGGGGTCGACCTCGTCGAACTCAAACCCTTCCAAAATCTTCGCCATCAGGATCGCGCAGGCACCCTGACCATTGGGTGGTAGCTCGATCATCTCCATCCCGCGATAGGTGCCGCTGATCGGCTCGACCCATGTGGATTTCGTCGCCGCGAAATCGGCCAGCGTATGCCGCCCGCCCAGTGCATTCAGCGACGCCACCATATCCTCGGCAACCGCCCCTTCGTAGAAACCCGCGCGCCCCTCCCGCGCGATGATCTCCATCGCCTCGGCCTGTGCTGGATAGGCAAACATCTCGCCGGTCTTCGGCGCGCGTGTGGCATCCGCCAGAAAATACCGCGCCATCGCCCCTGACAGCGCGCCCTCGTCCTTCGCCCAGTCCCACGCCACACGCGGCGCTACCGGATGCCCCTCGCGCGCAATCGCAATCGCCGGAGCCATCGCCCGGTCCCATCCGTAAGTGCCATACTCACTCAGCAGCATATCGAACGCATCGATAGCCCCCGGCACCGTGACCGCATGGGCACTATGCACGTCGATCTCCGTCAGACCTTGCTGGCGTAGCAGGCCCGCATCCAGCGCAGCGGGCGCACGCCCTGACCCGTTCAGCCCCCGTGGCCGATCCTCCCCGTCCCGCCAGATCAGCGCGAAAGCATCCCCGCCGATCCCCGTCATTGCCGGTTCCAGCAATCCCATGGTCAGCGCGGCGGTCACGGCGGCATCCACCGCATTTCCCCCTGCGCGCAGCACACCCACCGCGCATTCAGCGGCCAGAGGATGCGAGGTGGCGCACATGCCGTTCTTCGCATGGACAGTGGAACGACCAGGAAGCTGAAAATCACGCATGGGAATGGGCCTCAGGGTTGTAGAGAAAGGATCACCCCGCCATGCCACAAACACCCACCCCCTGACAACGCTGGTCGACCATCACGCCCCCCATCTGCGGAGCCGTGTTCATCGCCGCCGGGATGATCAGTGATGACTGGCGAAAAGCCGCCCTGACCGCCATGGCCCTCGGAATCGGCCTCTACCTCATCCCCCTCGCCATGATCGCCAACCCCGTCCTCATCGCCGTAGCGGAGACGCCGGTGCGGGGCGTTGATTTCCTCGTATCTGTCGGGGCTGATGTACCCCAGCACTGAGTGCAGGGTAAAGGCATGGAGGCGCATCGCATCCCTCATCGAAACCGCCAAGATCAACCGCGTCGAGCCCTTCGCCTATATCAAGGCAACCCTCGAAGCCATTGCAAGCGGCCACCCACAAAGCCACATAGACAAAGCCAACGGCGGTGCGCAGCCCCTCAACCCGGCTCACAAGCTCTCTGCACGGCTGAACTGATTATGCAGCAAGGCGATCAGATGCTGGCGTGGTGTGAGCCTGCGCAATTTCGTTCCGTGCTCGCGGCTCAACGCCTCAAAGTGGTCCATCGGAACGTGTTTGAGAAGTCCGTTCAAAACGGTATCGTGAGCACGCATGGCATTGGCCTTTTCGTGTCCCAAAATGCTTCCAACATTCTGAAAACCATTAGAAGCAATGCTATGCACTATCGCAACAAATTTCCTATCGGACACTCGTGGAACAAGTCCAAGGTCGACAGTTTCGGCGGCGGGCATCATAGCGGATGACAACCGGGGTGTGGGGCGGCATGGTGCGGGTGTATTGCGTTCGGGGAGGGGCGTGTGGGGGATATTCTTGGGGCAGTGGTGGATTTCGCCAAACAGGTGGCGGAGGTGGAGGTCTCTGGCACACAGGTTACGGCGCTGATGGCCATTGCGCTGCTTATCGGCCCGCCCTTATTGAGCTATCTGCTCAGATATCCGGGAGCAAGCCTGTTCATGGCTTTATCTGCTGCGGCGGCATCCGTCGCCTGTGGCTATGAAAGCGATACTCACAGATGGTACGCGATCCTTGCTATCCCAGTATTCGTGCTTGTCGCGCTTCCTCTCAATCACGCGCTTGAATGGCTGTTATGTAAGTTTGGCAATACGCGATCAACACACCGAGGAGACTAACGCGCTTTGGGGGCGGTATTCCCGATGGAGAGAGATACCCGCCTACGCGGGCATAACAGTATTCATTACCCGCCCAATACCTCGCCGCCCGCGAGTTTGGTGAAGATATCGCGCCATGTCGATGTCTCCTGCGCGCCCATTAGGGCGTAGGTTTCGCCCAAGATAAAGCACGGTACGCCGGTAACGCCCATCTGGCGGGACAGCGCGTCTTCGTTGGTCAGGAGGGCGCGGTCGGCATCCTCGGCATAGAGGCGGCGGAGCAGGTCTTCCTCCATGCCATTGGCCACGCCAATTTCGATCAGCGCATCACGGTCGCCGATATCGACGCCATTCACGAAATAGGCGGTAAAGACAGCGTCTACCACGGCATCCTGCGCGCCGGTCGTGCGCGCCCAACGGATCAGGCGATGGGCGTCGAGGGTGTTTGGGGTGCGCTTGACCTTCGAGAAATCAACGGGCAGGCCCGCATCCACCACCGCCGCCTCGATACGGCCATAGACCTGTCGCGCGCCATCGGGACCGCCGAATTTACGCTCCAGATAGGCGGTACGATCCATGCCACCCTCTGGCATGTCGGGGTTGAGCTGAAACACGCGCCACGTAATATCGAGCGGTAGATCGGGGGCTTCGGCGCGCGCGGCGTCGAATTTGGCCTTGCCGATATAGCACCACGGGCAAATCGGGTCGGAGAGGATGTCGAGGGTCTGAACGGCGTTTTCCATAGGTCGATGGAGCATTGCGGACAGGGGCGCGTCAAGTCATTCCGCCGCGACGGCCACGGGTGAGGGGATATGGCCATCGCGAGTCTGTGGCACACGAATGGCGAGCCGATGACCGGCGACTTGAGTGCGCAACACCTGCGCCGTGCCACCGCCGATGGTGAACATGCGCACATCGCGGACCATACGCTCCAACGGTTCGGCATCGGAATACCCGCGCGCACCAAACATCTGAAGCGCGTCGTTCACGACCTTCACGGCCATTTCAGAGGCGAAAAGCTTGGCACGGGCGGCGAGATTGCGGTCGGGAAAGCCACCCTCGCCGGAACGCGCAGCCTCGTGCAGCATCAGGCGGGCGGCGTGAACCTGTGTATCCATATCGGCGAGCATCCATTGCAACCCTTGGAACTCGGCGATAGGGCGACCGAATTGTTCACGCTGATTGAGATAGGCGGTGGCGCGATCAAGGGCACCGGCGGCAACACCCATGGCGATGGTGCCCGCGCCGACGCGCTGGGAATTATAGGCGCTCATCAGATCGGCAAATCCGCGCGGGGGTAGGAGGGCGCGGCTTGCGGGGATTTCAACATCCGTGAAGCGCAATTCAGCCTCCGGCATACCGCACAGACCCATCGTGCGCTCGCGGCGGATAACCTCAAAACCATCGGGGGCGGGGTCGGCGTGTAAGATGAACCCGCCAATGCCCTCATCGCGCCCGCCCTTGCCGATAACGCGGGCGAAGACGAGATGCAGTTTCGAGACACCGCCGCCCGTAATCCAATGCTTCGTGCCGTTGAGAATGTAACGATCACCATCGCGCTTCGCCGTGGTTTGCATGGCGGTGGCGTCACTGCCCGCACCCGGCTCGGAAATGCAAATGGCGGGCTTGTCACCTTCGAGTACAAGCGCGGCGCAGAAGGCTTTTTGCTGCGGCGTGCCATAGGCCATCACGGCGCTGATTGCGCCCATATTGGACTCGACGAGGATGCGCGCCGATAACGCACATTCGCGGGCAACTTCTTCGACCGCCAGCACACAATCGAGCCATGATGCGCCCGCGCCGCCGAATTCACGCGGGATGGTCATGCCCATCAAGCCCGCACCGACCAGATCATCAATATTCGGCCATGGATAACGGCGCGTACGGTCCCATTCGGGGGCCATGGCGGCAAAAGCGGGGGCAAGCGCGCGGGCGCGGGTTTGGTAGGAATTGTTCATGGCACCCTCTAAGTTTTGAGGAGCGTGGAATGGTTGCTTCTTCAATTCAATCGAATAAGATCGAATACCAAATTCAAGAAAGATGCATTTATGCAAACCCGCGCCCTACGCACCCTGACCCGGATCGCCACAATCGGCTCATTTGCCGAGAGCGCGGCACAGTTGAACATGACGCTATCCGCTGTATCCATGCAGATGAAAGCACTGGAGGAGGAGCTGGGCGTTGCCCTCTTTGACCGCACATTCCGCCCCCCGCGCCTGACCCCCGCCGGGCGAGCGGTGGCGGCGCAAGCGGGGCGCATATTGGGGGAGGAAGAGGCGCTGTTGGATTTATGCGCGCCGACCGACCGGCTGGCGGGAGTGTATCGGCTGGGCTTTGTGATGACCGCCGGGGTGCGGCTGCTACCGGGGTTTTTACGCCGGGCTGGGGACGCCCTGCCGGAGGCGCGTTTTGCGTTCGAGACGGGGCTATCAGAAACACTGGAAGCGCGGGTGCTGGCCGGGGGGTTGGATGCGGCGGTGGTGACGGCGGGGGGCGCGGTGGACGGGCTGGCGCATCATGCGGTACGGCGGGAGCCGCTGGCCTTTGCGGCGCATCGGTCGCTGATGCGCGAAGGTCCGGGCGAGACGCTGGCGGCGCATCCATTCCTACAATTTCGACCCAGCACAGGCATCGGCAAACGGATCGCAGGGTTGGTGCCGCAAACGGGGCCGCGCATCGTGCTCGACAGCGTTGAGACGATCATGGAATGCGTGCGCCAACAAATCGGCGTAACACTGTTGGCACAATCCGATATCGAGCGATATGCAGATGCGAAAACGGCGATTTTCAATGTGCCGGGGATCGAGGCGGTGCGCGAATTGGTACTGACCACGCGCACGGGTGATCCCTTGACAGCCAAAGCGCATCTGTTGACGCGGCTATTTTAAGGTTGACAAAATTATCTTTTTAGTCACTTTATGTTCCTGTTTTATATTTAAGCTATCTCCTTCAACTCGCAGCCAATGTGCGTAGATTAGGGGGATGGATCGTTTGACTGCCTTCTGCCGTGACTGTCTAACCCCCGTGAGCGCGGGGGAGCGGCGGTGTGCGGTTTGTCAGTCGCCGCGTATTCTGCGCCACCCCGAACTCGGCGAGTTGAGCATTGCGCATATGGATTGCGATGCGTTCTATGCGAGTGTCGAGAAGCGGGACGACCCTTCCCTTGCGGACAAGCCGCTGATCATCGGGGGTGGTAAGCGGGGGGTGGTCTCGACCGCGTGCTATATCGCGCGGATTAGCGGGGTGCATTCGGCCATGCCGATGTTCAAGGCGCTGAAGCTGTGCCCCGACGCCGTGATCGTACCGCCGAAAATGGACAAGTATGTCGCCGTTAGCCGTCAGATTCGGGCGATGATGGAGGAATTGACGCCGCTGATCGAGCCATTGTCACTGGACGAGGCGTTTTTGGACCTGTCGGGGACCGAGCGGCTGCACGGTGCGCCCCCTGCCCTGACGATGGCGCGGCTGGCGCGGCGGATCGAGGAGGAGATCGGGGTTACGGTGTCAGTGGGGCTGTCGGACTGCAAGTTCCTCGCGAAGATCGCCTCTGACCTCGACAAACCGCGCGGGTTCAGCGTGATCGGGCGGGGCGAGGCGCTGGACTTTCTGGGGCCGCGTCCGGTCGGCACGATCTGGGGGGTGGGGGCGGCGCTGGCCGCGAAGCTGAAGCGCGACGGGCTGCATCTGATCGAGGATTTGCGCGCGGTGTCGCCCGAAGACCTGCTCGCGCGGTATGGCAGCATGGGGACGCGGCTGCATCATCTGGCCTTTGCGCGCGATACGCGGACGGTCAACCCGCGCGAAAAGCCCAAGAGCATCTCGTCGGAGACGACATTCTCCGAGGATATCGTCGATATTGACCTATTGGACGCGCATTTGTGGCGGCTGTCGGAGAAAACCTCTGCGCGGGCAAAGGCCAAGGGCCATGCGGGGCGGACGGTGGTGCTGAAACTGAAGACCAAGGATTTCAAGCTGATCACGCGCAGTCACTCGTTGGGCGGGCCGACGCAACTGGCCGATGCGATCTACCGGGCGGGGCGGGAAATGCTGGACAAGGCGCATGAAGGGCGGGCGCTTCGGCTGATTGGGATTGGGATATCATCGCTGTCAGATGCCGCCGAGACGGGGGGCGAAGCGACGGACCTGTTCGACCCGGACGCCCCACGCCGGGCCAAGGCGGAGCGGGCGATGGATGCGCTACGCGACCGATTTGGAGCCGATGCCGTGGAGAAGGGACGGGGCTTACGGCGCGAGTGAAGGGCAATGCATGAAACGGGTGGCGCGGGGTGGGCGGTTGCGGCATCGTCGCCACGCATCTACGCGGAGAGAACGATGACGCAGCAAGCTTCGATGAACGGCATCGCATGGGCGATGATGCTGGTGCTCGCCGCCGTATGGGGCGGATCATTCTTTTTCGTCGAGGTCGCGCTGACCGAGGAAAAGCCGCTGACCATCGTGTTGCACAGGGTATTCTGGGCGTTACCAGTGCTAGGGGTGGTGGTGTGGTGGCGGGGGTTGGCGCTGCCGCGTGATCCGCGCGTCTGGGGCGCGTATTTGGTGATGGGGGCGCTGAACAACGTGATCCCTTTCGGGCTGATTGTCTGGGGACAGCAATATCTGGAAGGCGGTCTGGCCTCGATCATCAATGGCATGACGGCGATGTTTGGGGCGGTGGTTGCGGGCGCGCTGCTGGCCGATGAACGGTTGACCTTTGGCAAAGTGGCGGGGGCGGCACTTGGGTTGATGGGGGTGGCGGTGATCATCGGGCCGGATGCGGTGTCGGGGTTGGATATCCGCGATCTGGCGCAGGTCGCGATACTGGGGGCAACGCTGTCCTATGCTTTTGCGAGCGTTTGGGGGAAGGTCAGCTTACGCGGGATTGCGCCGGAGCTGAACGCCTTCGGGATGTTGGCGGGCAGTACGGTGCTTATGGTGCCGCTAGTCCTCGCCGTGGATGGGGTGCCGACGTTCGATTATTCGGCGGGGGTGTGGGCGTCGCTGCTGGGCATCGCGTGGCTGGCGACGGCGCTGGCGTATCTTTTGTATTTTGGAATTTTGGTGCGAGCCGGGGCGGCGAACCTGATGTTGGTCACGCTGTTGGTGCCACCCTTCGCCGTGGGGCTGGGGGCGGCGTTCCTCGGCGAGCGGTTGTCGCCAATGGCCTATCTCGGATTTGCGCTCATCGCGCTGGGGTTGGCCGTGACGGATGGACGGTTGTTCGCGCGGCGGGCTTGATAAAACGACTACCCGAAGGTGTTTTGCGCGTCCGTGATGCTGGTTAACATTGTGTTTTCAAGTCCTGCCTAGTTCGGTCTTCATGTTTCTCACGAATTCCTTGGCATGATCTAAGGAATGACAACCTACCCAGTTGGCTTGAAACGATATCGACTGCTCCGAGTCCTCAAGCACGATATCAATCATGCTACCGGTCTGAACAGTGATCGAACAATCACGCGCTAAGTGTATTCGCTGGCTGATCAATGCATATGTGATTCTTGATCCATCGAGATAGATTCCGCTGACATTAATTTTCTTCCACATCGAATACATCATGAATGGGTAGATTATTGCGAAGATGTAGGACATCACCATCGCGATGATCATCTGTCCGAACGACGAATTATACCAACCATATAGGTAGACGTATACGGAAAGCGCAATCATGAAAAGACTGGCGATGAATACCGTAAACATGATCGTCAAAGGCTGACACAAGCAATCGGACTTGAGCAGTTCACGCGGGATAAAAGGGTATCTATGTTCTGCCTGGTCCGCCATGCAAACTCCGTCGCATCTTTCCGAGCCTTTCTATCGGAGGCATCACATATGAGACTGGCGTTAACATTCGGTATGTTCACTACACTCTACGCAGGCTTGAGCAGAGGCATGTAGACCCATGCTTCGTGGCCGTTGGGCGGGAATTTCAGGAGGCACCATTGGGCGTCTGCGGAGCAGCCTTGGACGTAGCCGCCCTGCCCCGGATGCAGTTTGCCGACGAGGGCGCGGTGGGTGCCTGCGCCTTGGCGTAGGTTTACGCGGCCTGTGCCGGTGTGGATGTAGGGCACGTCGGGGCGGTAGAGTTGTCGCCAGTCAACGGGCTGTCGCAGGGAGGCGGCGGCGGCCAAGGGGCGGGTGAGGGGCATGTAGACCCAGCCGCGCCCGCCATCCTCAAACCCCATTTCGCACCAGCGACCCGTGGCGTTGCAGCCGAGGACCGCGCCGCCCTGTGCGGGCCGTAGCCGCCCGATCTTGGGGTACTCGGTGCCCGGCCCGGTGCGGACATTCAGGCCGCTATCGGTGGCGTTGATGTGGACGGATGGCGCGTTTTGGGCGCTGGCCTGAACCGGCAAAACGAAGGTGGCCAGCGCCATAACGCTATAGCGAATGTACTTTCCTATCGACGACATCAGGTTTTCCTCGCTTACGGGCTGCAAACTCTTGCTCACGCACAACCCTGTATAGCCATAGCGGCGGAACCATGTCACGCCTCACGCGGTCGGTAGCATTCCCAGCGCGGAGAGGTAGAGGTCGAGCATGGCTTCTTCCTCGGAGCGTTCGTTGGGGTCTTTCTTTCGGATCGCCACGATCTTGCGCAGGGTCTTGGTATCGAAGCCGTTGCCCTTGGCCTCGGCGTAGACTTCCTTGATCTGCTCCGCGACTTCCTTTTTCTCCTCCTCCAGACGCTCGATCCGCTCGATGATCTGCTTGAGGTGATCCGCCGCGACGGAAGTGTTCGAGAAGTCGGTATCGTCGTCTGCCATGATCTCTAACCGTATCTAGTATTGCGGGGTCCATCGGATAATCGGCCCCGCCCGATGCCGCAAGCGGTTTCAGGCTCATTCTCTTTTCAAGAGGGGGTTCCATGCACGCAGTGCATAGCGGCTTTGCCAATCCAGCAATTGTTGCAGTGCAACAGAACCGCTATCTCTCTCTCAAGCCAACCGGCACAAACATTTAGACAAGAGGCACGAGCCATGACCACCATCGATTACGCAGCGCGCGTCTCGCACGCCCGTCCTTCCATGACCAGCGCATTCGTCGCTCTGTTTCAGGCACCCGGCCTGTTCCTGAAGCGCCGTTTCGTGGCCGCCCAGACGCGCAGCGAACTCTACGCCCTCACAGATCGTCAGCTTGACGATATCGGCGTCGAGCGCGCCCAGATCCAGTCGATCAGCACCGATATGGCTGCCCGCGTCTACGCCTGATACTACCCTTACTTTTTTCTCCCTGAACTGCCCGGCCATCGCGCCGGGCATTTTTTTGTGTGTATTCAACGAATTTGTGATTAGTTTAAGTTGATCCGAACGGCCCTTCCCGAATTTCCGAGAGAGCCTATACACATGAAAAACGAGACTTATCGGGCCGAATGGCCCACATTTGTGCTGCTTGTGGCGTGTTATCTGGGCTGGGGCGCGGCGTGCCTATGGCATGGGGCGCTGGGGTGGTGGTTCGTGCCCATTACCGGATATCTGGTAACGCTGCATTCGTCGCTACAGCATGAAGCATTGCATGGGCATCCGACGCGCGACGGGCGGGTGAATGAAGCACTGGTATTTCCGGCCATTGGGGTGTTTGTGCCCTATCGCGTGTTTCGGCGTACGCATTTGAAACATCATCGCGATTCGAGGTTGACCGACCCTTACGATGACCCGGAAAGCGCGTATCTGGCGCGGCGGGATTGGGAAGCGATGTCGCCGGTTATGCGGCTGGCTCTGCGGGTAAATCAGACATTGTTGGGGCGGCTGCTGATTGGACCTGCTTTGTCAATCCGGGCGGGGTTGGCGCGGGATATTCCATATCTACGGCGAGGGGATGCGTTCATGCGCGGGGCTTATTTGGCCCATGGCGCAGGGTTGATCATTGCATTGGGCTTTGCATTCGGAATCGCTGGGGTGCCGGTTGGGACGTATCTTGCCGCCGCCTATGCAGGGTATGCATTGTTGATGCTACGCACCTTTGCCGAGCATCAGGCGAGCGAGGCGGTGGGGGAGCGGACGGCCATTGTAGAAGCGGAGAAAGTGTTCGCACTGGCGTTTCTGAACAATAACCTACACGCGGTCCACCACGCTAACCCGCGCGCACCTTGGTATGCGTTGCCCGCATTGTATCGCCGGGATCAGGCGGCAATACTGGCCGGGAATGGCGGCTACCGGATCGAGGGATACCGCACACTCTTCGCCCGTTATGCCCTGAGCGCGAAAGAGCGCATCGTGCATCCGTTTTTGCGGCGGGGATGACCGCCAGCCTGCCCATGTATGACTGGCCAGAGATGCGGGGCGCGCAGGATGCGTTCTGGGCGCATCTATGCGGCGAATTGCGGGGGCGGGGGGTGACTGCGCCGGATGCATTATCGGCGGAGACGAGCTGGCGCGACCCCGCGCTGGTATTCAGCCAAACCTGCGGATGGCCTTGGGCAACGGCCTATTCGGATGCGCTTGATCTGGTGGCCACGCCTGTGAGCGCGATTATGGGCTGTGACGGGGGCACCTATTCAAGCATGGTGATCGTGCGGGCGGATTCGGCGGTGGAGACTCTGGCCGACCTACGCGGGGGCCGCGTGGCCTATAACGGTCTCAACTCGCAATCGGGGGTGCATACGCTACGTGAGGCGGTTGCGCCGCTGGCGGACGGAGAACCGTTCTTTGGGCGAGGGATTAAGACGGGGGCGCATCGCGCGTCGATTCGGGCGGTGGCCGAGGGGCGCGCAGATTGTGCGGCGATTGATGCGGTTTGCTGGGCGATGGCACAGGATTTTGAGAAAGAGGCGGTGGCCGAGTTGCGGGTCGCGGCCATGACAGCGCCCGCCCCGGCGCTGCCCTTCGTGACCCGGCGGGGTGGGCCGGTTGGGGATTTGCGGGAAGCTTTGGAAGCGACCCTTGCCGCAGGATTGGGCGTGTCGCTACATATCAGTGGGTTGGTAGAGCCGGATGAAGCGGCGTATCGGGGGCTGGTGACGCGGGTTGCGGATGTGCCGCCGCTATTTACGATGTGATAACGACCATGTTGCGCGCCGATCCTATAGCCATTTGCGATAAACCTGAGCCATATTTCACGCCAAGAGCCGCGCGAAATATGGCGCTTGATGATTCAGGATAATCGCAATTCGCTATAAGGAAGCCTCGGTTCAAAGCTTATCGTATGCACATATCTCATCAACATAGGCCACGAATGCTGTGTCATTCCCGGCGAAGGCTAGGAATTGCTCCACGCGCCTTGCCCGCCCGGATATAAGCAAAGCAGACGCCAGAGAATGCCAACACCAAGTGCAAACACACCCATGCCGCGAAAATCCAATCTGGCGGGACTACTGCCCCACCGTCCGTCCCCTACCGCCGCAGTTTAACTAAGATCACAAGCAGAATGGCAAAATTTACAACCCCTAGCGCGAGGGTAATTATCTCAATCGTCATAGCGTGATTTCTCCCATGGTTTCATGTTGTGGTAGAGGGCAGAGCAGGCCAGCCCAATGTATTCCGGCGCACCATCGCGCTTATATTTGGTAATGGTATCCTTTGCGCAGCCAAGCCTACGCGCCGCCTCTAGGCCCGATATCCCCATATTGATCAGCCATGCGTTGAAGTTATCAGAGGTCATTGAAAAGCCTTTCCGTCCGGGTTAGATTGCAGAGGTGGCGGGAGCCGAAGCCCCCGCCTGTTCTTCACTTTCTCCGAAGGACGACGATTAGCAGTGCGGTTGCTATCGCCGTTTGGAGAACCTGAAGAACGAGAGAGACGACTTGTGGGTCCATCACTCTCTCTTCTGGGTTGGAACCGTCTTACCCCGGTTCGTTTGGGCATCAACGGCGTCGTGCTGTTGATGTCCTATTTTTATGACACTCATGTGATAATGCCAATAAGAGAAATCATAAACATATGACATTATTGCAAATATATATCATGAATATATGATTATAAAAATTTAGCAATGACAGGTGAAACCACCCGCACGATCAATGCGGCATGTGCGGACGCAGGAATCGAAGTGGCCGATACCCGGGACGTTCTGCAATTCGCGCTTGATGCCGTTGACGGTTCAGGCTCTATGTTCGATTTCCAGCCCAGACAGAGCGACCATATCGGCGATGATGACGAGATAACGGCAACCGTGAACCGCGCCATTCTGTGCTGCGAATGCGCTCGGCTTTATAATGTCGAATGGATGAACGGTGGCTCTCTACAAAACGCGGAACTTTACGGCATTGGTGCGCTTGCTATCTATAGCGATTTGCGATAAACCTGAGCCATATTTTACGCCAAGAGCCGCGCAAAATATGGCGCTTGATGATTCAGGATAATCGCAATTCACTTTAATGACGGAGAATGCTGGGAAATGGATGCCCCGTCTGCGCGGGGTATGACATTGGTGTAATTGGATAAAAGTTTGATTCAGTGTAACCGGCCACCATTCGGGACGTCTGAATCAGGGGCGATGAGGACAATGGCGCCCTCCGCATCGCTGACGCCCAAGGTCAGGACTTCGGACATGAAAGGTCCGATCTGGCGCGGGGGGAAATTGACCACGGCCATGACACGGCGACCGATCAGTGTTTCGGGCGTGTAATGGTCGGTAATCTGGGCGGAGCTACGCTTGATGCCGATCTCCTCGCCAAAATCGATGCGCAGCTTATAGGCGGGTTTGCGCGCTTCGGGGAAGTTAACCGCCTCGACAATCGTACCCACGCGGATATCGACGTTCATAAAGTCGTCGAGTGTAATCTCGGCCATGGTGATCCCCTTGAGAAATATCGCATAAAAATAAAGCCGCCTGCCCGGTGGGGCAAGCGGCTCTCGTGTAGACCTGTTAGGGCGAACCCCGCAAGGATCGTCGCTTTATGCGGTCGCTTTGTTCATCGACGCCATGGAGGTCGATGCGAGCGACTTCATTTCTTCAACACCTTCGGAGAAGCGTGCCTGAATGATCGCCATTGCATCTTCATTTGCTTTGCGTGCGGACTCGCTCAGCTCGGTAAAGATGCCGACCGATTTTTCAAACTGGGCTTTTGCCGCTTCGACGCGCTTTTCGTAACCTTCGGTGGTCATCGGCTGTGTCGTTGCGTCTTTCATGGTTTCGGACATCTCGGAGACGCCGTTCTGGAGGATTTCGACCTGTTTCTTAAACAGAGCCTGATATCCCTCGGAAGCAACGCGGTTGGCGTCAACGACGGCCTGTACGTTTTTCTTCTGGGCTTCGGTGAGCGCCTCGGTATCGACGCCGGGGATGGACATGCCGTCGAACATCTTGGTCATGTCGTTCTGTTTCATCAGGTCGATATAGGTGTTGGGGTCGAACCAGTTTTTCTCGGTCGTCATATCAAGCTCTCCTAGCCGGAACATTTCGTTGACGAGAATATGTTGCATCGCAACAAAAAGATCAAGGGAGAAATTGGTGCAGTGCAACAAAAAACAATCAAAACATTGATTGTGTTCAGGAATTTTCGCTCAATGCACGGGATCGATCGGCGCTGGCGGCCACGGCGCGGGTCATCAGGGGGGTCAAGCCCGATTCGGTATCCATCAGGTGTTCAAGCGCGGCGGCGGTGGTGCCCTTTGGGCTGGTGACGTTGATGCGTAGGGTTTCCGCCGTCTCGTCGCTGGCATCGGCAAGGGCGGCGGCACCGATGATCGTCTGGCGGGCGAGGCGCATGGCAAGGGCGGGGTCAAGCCCCTGTGCTTCGCCTGCGGCGGCCAATGCCTCAATCATATTGAAGATATAGGCGGGACCAGAGCCGGAAACGCCGGTCACGGCATCCATCTGATCCTCGGCATCGAGCCAAACGGCACCGCCGACCGCCGCCATCATTTGTTCGGCCAAGGCGCGCTCGTCAGGGTTGGCCGTGTCGCTGGGGTAGAGGGCGCTGGCCCCCTTGCCCACGGCTACAGGCGTATTGGGCATGACGCGGACAGCGCGGATACCCTGTCCCAACAGCGCCCGGAAATCGGCGAGGGAGGTTCCGGCGGCGATGGAGAGGTAGAGGGGAGCTTCGCCGAAGCGGGCAGCAACACCGGGCAGAACATCGGCCATCATCTGCGGCTTTATGGCAATGAGGACGGCCTTTGGCGTCTCGGCGATACCTTCGACACTGGGCATGATGGCGATGCCGGTGGCCTTGATTTCATCGGCGGGAAAAGGGTCGATGATGCGGACTGCATCTTTCGGCAGCCCTTGCGCCATCCATCCATCGAGCAGCGCGCCACCCATCTTACCACATCCGAGGATGACGAGGGGGGCGGTGGCGGTGAAAGCGGTGATGGTCATGGTGGCGCTCCTTTTTTGCGATTGGATACCGTGCGGGCGCGGCGCTCGCAAGCTGGACAGGGCTTGGCGTGAAGGACAGAGTGACCGGATGAGAATTGCAATCATCGGATACGGCCCCATCGCCCGCAATGTTGCTTCGCATTTAGCGGGGGATGCGGAGATTGTGCTGTGCTGCGCAATCTGTCGGCCCGGTCGGGAGGATGCGGCGCGGGGGGCGCTGGGGGTGGAAGCGGTGACTTCGGTGGCGGATTTGCCGGATGGGGTCGATCTGGTGGTCGATTGTGCGGGGCATCCGGGGTTGCGAGCGCATGGGGCGGATGTGCTGCGCCGGGGGGTCGAGCTGCTGACCGTATCGAACGGTGCGCTGGCCGATGCGGCCTTTGCGCTGGAGCTGGAGGATGCGGCAGTGGCGGGAGGCGCGCGGTTGCGGTTGTTGCCGGGAGCTATCGGGGCGATGGATGCGCTGGCGGCGGCGGCGGTGGGTGGGCTTTCGAGCGTCGTTTATACCGGGCGCAAACCACCCGTAGGCTGGTCCGGGTCGGCGGCGGAAGATGTATTGGATCTGGGCGCGCTGAGCGAGGCAGCGACGCATTTCGAGGGTTCGGCGCGAGAGGCAGCCTTGCGCTATCCGAAGAATGCGAATGTGGCGGCGACGGTCGCGTTGGCCGGGATTGGCATGGATGAAACGCAGGTGCGCTTGATTGCGGATCCGGGGATTACGGCTAACCGCCATGAGATCGAGGCAATCGGCGCTTTTGGGCGGTTCAGCTTTGCCATCGAAGGCGCGTCACTGCCGGATAACCCGGCATCATCGGCCCTGACCGCCATGAGCGTGGTGCGGGCGGTGCGGGATCGGCTATAGCCATTTGCGAAACCAGAACCATATTTTGCGCCAAGAGCCGCGCAAAATTTGGCGCTTAGTGATTCAGGATAATCGCAATTCGCTTTAACGCGGGTCGGGGTGTGATTCCAACGGCCCTTATGACTGACTTCTCAGCCGTCATCGTCGGGCTTGTTTTGAGAATCGTATTTCTCAGCATTTACAATAGCTTGCAATACTGAAACTTGGTCGTGGCATCCATCATGCAGCAAGCCCTGAGGAACGGACCCCGGACTTCGCCGGGGTGACACTGCACGATCAGCGGCTGGTGCCATTCTGGTTGGACTTGTATTTTTGGTAGCCGAGAAAGAGACCGGCACCGATAAGCATGGGGATCAGCAAGCCCAGAATCGCCTTGAAGAAATACCCGATGATAAAGCCAAGCACGCCGCCCGCTATGGCCGCTGGCACCTGCTGTGCGCCGGGAATGTAACGCGGGGCCAACATGTAGCCGACAACCGCGCCGAGAATTGCCAAGAGTAATGCCATCTGTCTTGTCTCCAGAATAATCTGTCGATGTCACAAGTGAGGATGCGAAGGCAGTTAGTCAACCGTTTCGCCGGGTTCCATGGGGAATCCGCGCAGAAAATCGGCGATGTCCATCGCCGGTTTACCTGCGCGCTGGACACGCAGAAGACGGAGCGCGCCAGTGGCGCAAGCGATGGCGGCGTCGTCGAGGATGGCGCCGGGGGGGCCGCTTGCCGTGGTCGGCTCGGCGAGGAGGATTTTTATGCGCTCGCCGCGCATCTCAAACCATGCACCGGGAAAAGGGGAGAGACCTCGGATATGGGCATCGAGAGATTGCGCAGAACGGCCCCAATCGATGCGGGCTTCGGCTTTGTCGATTTTGGCGGCGTATTCGACGCCCTCTTCCGATTGTGGCTGTGCGGTGAGGGTTTTGAGAGTTGCGAGGGTTTCGACCAGCAATTCCGCGCCGCGTATGGCGAGACGGTTCTGTAGATCGGCGGCAGTCTCGCGGGGGGCGATGGGGGTGGTTTCGCATAGGAAAACGGGGCCGGTATCCAACCCCTGCTCCATACGCATAATGCATATGCCGGTTTGCTCGTCACCCGCCATTATCGCGCGCGGAATGGGGGCGGCTCCCCGCCAGCGGGGCAGGAGCGAGGGGTGGATGTTGAGGCATCCATGCCGGGGGGCATCGAGAATGGGCTGGGGGAGAATCAGACCATAGGCGGCGACCACCGCGACACCGAGATCAAGGGCAGCGAATTCGGCCTGCGCCTGCGCGTCACGTAGCTTTGCCGGGGTGCGAACGGGCAGACCTAACGCCTCGGCGCGGGCGTGGACGGGGGTAAGGCGGTCCTTCTTGCCGCGTCCGGCGGGGCGGGGCGGCTGGGCGTAGACCATTGCGATATCGTGTCCAGCCTCTACCAGCGCGTCGAGGGCGGGGACGGCGAAATCGGGGCTACCCATGAAAGCGATGCGCATCAAGCAGTCCGCGATTGTGCAGTCCGCGCTTTCTCTTTTTTGCGCTTTTTCATGCGACCCGTGATCATCTGGCGCTTCATGGGGCCGAGATAATCTATGAACAGCTTACCATCGAGGTGGTCGATCTCATGCTGGACACAGGTAGCCAAGAGGCCATCGCAATCGAGGGATTGGAGCACGCCATCAAGATCAAGATACGATACTTTGACCTGTGAGGGCCGCTCGACATCGTTGAACTCTTCAGGGATCGAGAGGCAGCCCTCTTCGTGGACATTCAACTCATCAGAAGCCCAGAGAACCTGTGGATTGATCATCGCTATGGGGGCCGGTTCTTCTTCCTCGCCTTTAGCGCAATCCATGACCAAGATGCGGGAAAGGATGCCCACTTGCGGCGCGGCGAGGCCGATACCGGGGGCATCATACATCGTCTCAAACATGTCATCAATCAGGCTGCGTAGGCCCGTATCGACGGTGTCGACGGGATCGCAAACCTTCTTGAGGCGCGGATCGGGATGAAGAAGGATCGGTCTAATTGCCATATCCGGCATGTAAAGAAGGCCACGTCCCGGTTCAAGCGGTGTCATCTGTGGAGGCAAATTTATCCTGTAGAGGATGATGCGCTCTTGACTTTGTTCTTTTTATGATCTTTTTTAATACCCATAAAATTCTTTACCCCAAAGGATATCATGGACCGCTCGCTCACCATCGCCGTCAATCGGGCCGACCTGCTGCGTATCGTGGTGGGAATCGTAGCGATGATGCCGGGGATGGCGGTGGAGACGATGCCGCGTTGGCTGCATATCGCAGTGTTGGCGCTGTTGCGGCCTGCCGAATCGGCGCTGCGGCGGTTGATTGCGATTGCTGCGACGGCGGTGGTGGTTGGGCCACAGCGAAAGCGTAGGGCGGCACCAAAGGCAAAGAAGAAGCGCGGGGAAAAGCGTGCGCTTCCGCCGGTATTTGGACTTTTCGATACACGCCGGAATGTCGATCCAAAAACGCCGCCCGCACCGGGGCATGGGCCGAATATCCGATTTTTCGATGGCGAAGATGAGATGCCGCCAGCGGCGACGCCTGCACAGCCCGGTGATCTGGTGAATGCCGAGGCGTTATGCCGACGATTGGCGGCGATGCTGGCCGCATTGGATGATATTCCGGGGCAGGCACAGCGATTGGCCGGGATACTGGCGCGGAGGCGCTCGAAATGGCGGCGGGTCATGCGGCCCGGTCGTCCGCCGGGCCATCGAATGGGTGGAAAGCGGGCAGTGGATGTGTTGCTGACCGATTGCCATGAAATGGCGTTGAGGGCGCTGGCGGAGCCGGTCGCGCCTAATACGTCTTGAAAAATGGCGCATCACCCGAATCACTTGCCCTTCCCGCCATTGCGGGGAGCCTGCTGTGCTGCGCGCTATTGGGAATCGTGAGCAGAGGGCGCGAGGAACGGGTATTGGACCAGCTCCGTATAAAGGGGTGCGCCAGTGCCAAGATCAGAGCGGTAAAGGGAGAACCCGTTGATATCGAAAGGTTGGTAGGAAAGGCGCGCATGGGCTTGGGTCCATTCCAATGCCTGCGCCGGGATCACGCCGCCACCACACCGGGCGAGGGTGACATGGGGGCGGAATTTACGGTGCTCGATGGCGATGCCTGATTCGCGAATCAGGCGATCAATCTTGGCCTGCAACCGCATTAATGGCTCAGAGGGGGCGAAAAGAGCATGGAGGTTATGGGGCTTACCGCCGCCGAAAGCGCCGACACCCGATATCGACAGATCGAACGGCTCCATGCGGATACGCCCCAGTTCGGTATCAAGTTCGGTCAGTTCGGAAGGAGTACAATCGCCCAGAAAGGCAAGGGTTAGGTGCAGGTTTTCGGCCTCCACCCAGCGCGCATTGCGCACATTATCCTGAATATCCATCAGGAAATCGGCCACATCATCGGGCAGGGAGAGGGCAAGAAAGGCTCGGATCATATAAATTTTCTAGCGATATTAAATCGTTGGCAAAAGATGCAGGGCAGAACCGCGCATGATAAGATTGGGACTTGAATGATGCGGGACCAATCGCGATATTGGCATCTAACGTTTCAACACCTGAACCTCAAGAGGATGGTTTCAATGGCAGAATTCGACCGCATGTCGGCTCAAACAGTGGGCACGCAAGGCCGTGCCGCCGAAATCGATCAGGGCCTACGCGCCCATATGAACTCGGTATACAGCTACCTCGCAGGCGGCCTCGCCGTTGCGGGTGGTACGGCATATTCCTTCGGCAATATCCCCGCATTGGCCAATATGATCTGGGGATCGCCGCTGAAATGGGTCGTAATCTTTGCGCCGCTGGCGCTGATCTTCTTCATCGGTGCGCGCCTCAACAAAATGAGCGTTGCGGGTGTTCAGGCGACCTATTGGGTCTTCACCGCGCTGATGGGTGTATCGCTGTCGGCGGTGTTCATCCGTTTTGCGAATGACCCGATGGTCATCGTTCAGGCGTTCCTGATTACCTCCATCGCGTTCCTTTCGCTGTCGCTCTATGGCTACACGACGAAGAAAGACCTGTCCGGTTGGGGTTCGTTCCTGATCATGGGTGTGGTCGGCCTGATCTTGGCATCCATCGCCAACATCTTCATCGCATCGAGCGCGCTGGCCTTCGGTGTTTCGGTGATCGGCGTGCTGATCTTCGCGGGCCTGACGGCATATGATACGCAGCGGATCAAAAACGAGTATCTGTACTTCGCACAGGCCGGTGGCGAAGGTGCCGCTTACCTCGCGAAAGGCGCTGTGATGGGCGCGCTGGGCCTGTTCCTGAACTTCGTGAACATGTTCCAGTTCATCCTGTCCTTCATGGGCGGTAGCGAATAATCAACGCGGTCCCATGGTGATCAATTGGCCCCCATGCTTCACGCATGGGGGCTTTTTTCACGAATAATTCGATTCAGTGTTTATTGAAACCTTTGAACTATCCTACGCGCGGGCGACGGCTTACGCCGCCATGGATGCGCCATTCAACCTTTCCCTAACCCCCGTATATCTGCCGATGGCGGGGTGGACTGGATGGGTGGCGTATCCCCCAAGTTGCCAGAGGATACGCAGATGAAGACTTTTCTCGCACTGGATGGCCGGATGGGCCGCCTTCTCTACGCGCAAATCACCTTCGTTTCGGTTATCCTTCTGACCCTTGGCCTCGCCATGATGATCTTTCCGATGATGATGAGCCGGATGAATGGCATCGAAGTAATGCCGCTGGGCTTTTCGATGTTCGGGGCCATTTTGCTGATGGCATTTGGCCTGTGGAGCCTGATCACCGCCTCGATCCGCCGTTTGCATGATATGGGCTGGAGCGCGTGGTGGCTGTTGCCTTGTGCCGTACCGATTGAGATCGTTGCCGTTATTGCAATGGTGGTCCTGTCGCTGGCGTTGTCCTTCCTGCCCGGTAAAGCGGAAGCGAATGTTTGGGGACCAGCCCCCGCTTGATTTATGGGGCTTTGCGCCCGTATGAGTCGCCTCCTGTCCACAGGAGCCGCCCATAATGCCCGATCCCGTCGATTTGACCGCCGCCCTGCTGCGCTGTCCATCTGTCACGCCAGAGGAAGGCGGGGCGATTGTGATGCTGGAGGGGATGCTATCGGCGGCGGGTTTCGCCTGTACCCGCGTGGACCGGGGGGGCGTGAGCAATCTTCATGCGCGCTATGGCACGGGCGGCAAGGTGCTGGGTTTCAACGGTCATACGGATGTGGTGCCGGTTGGCGAAGGCTGGACGGTTGAGCCATTCAGAGCGGAAATCCGGGATGGAAAGATGTTTGGGCGCGGTGCCTGCGACATGAAATCTGCGGTGGCGGCTTGGGTTTGCGCCGCGATTGACTGGGCGCAGGATAATCCGGCCCCCGATGGCTCGCTCGCAATTCTGATTACCGGGGATGAGGAAGGGCCGGGGGTGGACGGAACCGATGCAATCCTCGAATGGATGGAAGCAAAGGGCGAGGGGATGGACCATTGCCTCGTGGGCGAGCCGACCTGTCCCGAACGCATGGGCGAGATGATGAAAATCGGGCGGCGGGGGTCAATGACATTGTACCTGACGGCCACGGGGGCGCAAGGACACGCGGCCTATCCGCATCGCGCCCGTAACCCCCTGCCGCCGCTAATCAGCCTGTTGAATCGGCTGGCGACGTGGCGGATGGATGAAGGGACAGAGGCATTCGATCCTTCGACACTGGCGGTGACGACGGTTGATACGGGCAATCCGGCGAATAACGTCATTCCGGGCAAGGCCACAGCGACGGTGAATATCCGATTCAATGATGCCCATTCCAGTGATAGCATAAAAAGTAGCGTACGGACCATGATTGCGGAAACCGCCGTCGAAGGCGTGACGCTGGAAATGGATGCAAAGGTCAGCGGTGAGAGCTTTGTTACCGAGCCGGATGGCTTTACCGATCTGTTACGCGGGGTGGTCAAGGCGGAGACGGGGGTAGAACCGGTGCTATCGACTTCGGGGGGAACATCGGATGCGCGGTTTATTCGGCGAATATGTCCGGTGGTGGAATTTGGCCTCGTCGGGCAATCGATGCATAAGGCCGATGAGCATGTCATCATCGAGGATATCCGGGCGCTTTCGCGCATATATCGCCGGGTGATTGACGGTTATTTCACTAATCAAGCCTCGTAAAAGCAACAGTTCGACGCCATATGCGTTAATCATCTGTAAAGCACAGGCATCGACAATCGCGGATAGGCTGGTTCCACCAGTTCTTTGTGGTTAGAGTGTAGCTTCCGTTCTGGCGAAAAGGGTTCTGGCGATGAGCAGCGAAAAACTCCGCGCATGGTGCGTCCACATCTTTACGATGTCTGGTGCGGTCTGCGGGTTTCTGGCACTCGTGAACATCACGATGGGCGACCAACGCGACGCGATTTGGTGGTTGATCGTTGCGCTGATCATTGATGGGGTGGACGGCACGCTGGCGCGTAAGTTCAAGGTGACAGAACACCTGCCCGATGTGGACGGGGCGACAATCGATAATATCGTCGATTATTTCACCTATGTCATCATCCCGGCCTATTATATCTGGTGGTTCAACGTTGTGCCCGAAGGGTGGGCGACCCCCGCCGCCATCGCGATACTGATGTCATCGCAATATCATTTCTCGGATTTGCGGCATAAGACGCATGATAATTATTTCCGTGGGTTTCCAGCACTTTGGAACCTCGTGATCTTTGGCTTTTATGTGTTTGAGCCGAGCGCGGTAATGGCGCTGGTCATCATCTTCTTGCTGTCGCTGGCGACTTTCGTGCCGATGAAATTCGTGCATCCGTTTCGGGTCGAGCGGCTACGCAGGACCAACCTTGCGGTGGCGGGGCTGGGCAGCTTGGCACTGATCGCAGCGGTCGCAACCTCGCCCGAGCCTGTGGGGGCCGCAAAGATCGTGATCGCCTTATCGCTGGGGTATTTTCTGATTATCGGTATTCACCGCTCGCTGACGGAACAAGACCAACCTTAGGGATTGAGTGGGCATTGCGCGGCTATGCCCCTTGATTGGCGGGCCAGTATCGACCATTGTGCAGTGCAAATCTGCCCCTCACCCGGAATGCCCGATGAAAGACACTGTTAACCGTACGCCTGAAGGCATCAAGATCCACACGCCGGAGGATTTCGCCGGGATGCGCAAGGCCGGGAAACTGGCGGCGGAGACGCTGGATATGATTGGGCCAGAGGTACGCCCCGGCGTCAGTACCGAGCATCTGAACGCGCTGATCGAGACGTTTATCTATGACCATGATGCGACCTCGGCCACCATCGGCTATCGCGGGTACAAACACGCTAGCTGTATCTCGCTGAACCATGTGGTGTGTCATGGTATCCCTAGTTCCAAGAGTCTACGCGACGGGGATATCCTGAACATTGATGTGACGGTGATTATTGATGGGTGGTATGGTGATACCTCGCGGATGTTCGTGGCGGGGGAGCCGAGCCGAAAGGCAGAGCGGCTGATCAATGTCACCCACGACTCGCTGATGCGGGCCATTGAAGCAATCAAGCCGGGTAATCGCTTTGGCGATATCGGCCATGCAATCCAGACCTATGCGGAAAGCCATCGCTGCTCGGTGGTGCGCGATTTTTGTGGGCATGGCCTTGGGCGGGTGTTCCATGATGCGCCGAATGTGCTGCATTATGGAAAGGCGGGAACAGGGGCGCTGCTGCGGCCCGGCATGTTTTTCACCATCGAACCGATGGTTAATCTAGGCAAGGCGGGGACGAAGATTTTGCCCGATGGGTGGACCGCCGTGACCCGCGACCGCTCGCTCTCGGCACAGTTTGAACATTCGATTGGGGTGACGGAGGACGGCTGTGAGGTATTCACGCTATCGCCCGCAAACCGGTTCCATCCCTTCGCCGAAACCTTAGCCGTCGCCTGACCAGATGAGGGAGGCACCGGCACAGCCCCTCAAACCAAAACCGCCCTCGCATACGGGGCACCGGGACCGCCTGCGCAAGCGGTTCAACGAGGCGGGGCCGGGGGCGCTGGCCGATTATGAGTTGCTAGAACTGGTCTTGTTCAACGCCATTCCACGTGTGGACGTAAAACCGCTGGCAAAGCGGTTGATAGAGCAATTTGGGGATTATGCGGGGGTGATTTCGGCCCCGCGTGCGCGGCTAGGCGAAGCGGGGCTGAAAGACCGGGCAATTACCGAGTTGAAGATCGTCGAGGCGACCGCCACGCGGCTGGCGCAGCATAGCGTGATCGAGCGAACCGTTTTGTCGAGCTGGTCAGCACTGATGGCCTATTGCAAAGCCCGGATGGGACGGCTGGAACATGAAGAATTTCATCTCCTGTTCCTCGACCGCAAAAACCGCCTGATCGCCGATGAAGCGCAGGGGCGGGGGACGGTGGACCATGTACCGGTCTATCCGCGCGAGGTGGTCAAACGGGCGCTGGAGCTGAACGCTTCCGCCGTGATCCTTGTACATAATCATCCAAGCGGCGACCCGACGCCCTCCCGCGCGGATATCGAGATGACAAAGCAGATCGTGGATAGCGCCAAGCCGTTAGGGGTTACGGTGCATGACCATATCATTATCGGACGAGAAATGGATGCAAGCTTTCGCGCGCTGGGGTTGATGTAGAGGGACTACGCACTACTGATCATAGGGCTATAGTTGATTAAAATTCGACCTCATGTCTGCATACCATCAGACAATGGTTTATATATCAGGAGTCAAACTGTGCCTAACATAGCCATTCGCACAACTTTCACCGCAGCACTGGCACTATCAACCTGCATCATTATTGCCAGTGGCAGCGCACAATCCGCCGCCGATTCCGAAAAGATGTCGTTTTTTATTACCAGTTCTGGCCCCGGAAATGGTGGCGACCTCGGCGGCTTGGAAGGTGCTGACGCGCATTGCACAGGATTGGCCAAAGCCGCCGGATCATCAAAAAAATGGGCCGCCTATCTCAGCACGAGCATGATCATCGACCGTAGCAATGGACGCCCTTACGGGATTACGGATGGAATCAGTGCAAGGGACCGGATCGGGAATGGTCCGTGGCATAATGCCAAAGGCGTGCTGATTGCAAAAAACCTCGAAGAACTGCACAGCGCAAACGCGAATATCAATAAAGAAACCGGCCTCGACGAGAACGGAAATACCGTCAATTCACGCACAGAAAAGCCGAACAAGCACGATATCCTGACGGGGTCGGATTCAAACGGGTACTTTTCGACGGCTGGCGGCGATACGACGTGCAAAAACTGGACAAGTAGCGGTGATGGCTCCGCCATTGTCGGACACCATGACCGAGCGGGGCTAAACTCATCCCGAAACATGGTCTCTTGGAATTCGTCACACGGATCAGCCGGATGCGGCGAAGCGGATTTTCCCAGAACGGGCGGTGCAGGCCTATTCTACTGCTTCGCAGTCGAGTGATATAAGCTGTATTACCCCGAAATCCGCATCTTTGACCAAAGCGATTTGCGCAATTCGCTTTGGCCAAGGGTGCAGGTTTTGGATGGCTTGTGCGATATCTGTACATGTCCCACCATATCGTTATCGTTCCTTTCATGGCGTCATTCTTGCTTGGAATACTACTGACGGTGTATGGAGATCAGCATGATAAAGAAATTTCGCCCTGCCGCGATTGCGGCGCTATTCCTGACGGTCGGTAGCGGTGTTGCGCTGGCTGAGGGAGACCTCTTCATTCGTGAACTGACCATAACCCCAGAACAGGCCGCGCTGCACGCGCCGCGACCGTCCGACCCCCGCGCGTTGGAGGAAGCTTTGGCCGAGGCGGTAATCCGCGAAGGGAATGCACGGCGGGTAGAGATTGGCCTGCGCCCGCTATCCTCCGATCCGGCACTGGCCGAGGCCGCCCGTCGATACAGTCAAAAAATGCGGGACTTGGCATTCTTTGCCCATGATGCGCCCGATGGCGAAACGCTTGAAAAGCGCCTACCTGTGGAAGCGAAATTCCGCTATTCGCAGCTTGGCGAAAATCTTTGGTCTGGTCAGGGCGCATTGGATTGGCAAGCAAGTAGCCTATCAGCGCAGGCGACCGAGGATTGGATTCTCAGCCCTAGCCACCGCGATAACCTGCTCGAACCAAACTATGAAGTAGCGGGGGTTGGCGTTGCGGTCGATCTGGATCAGATATTCATTACAATGCTTTATGCAAGACCACAAATTGATGCGGCATCGGCGCGATTGGGGCCGGTTTTTAGCTCTGCCCCCGCCGACCTCTATGGCTTGACCGGGAATGTCGAGCGTGAGGCGCTGCTGACGCTGAATGAAGCACGGCGCGAAGTGGCGCTGACGCCGCTGGCAATGGACGAGACATTGGCGCGTGAAGCACGCGCCCATGCCGAGGCAACGCTTTCTGCGGGTGGCCTGCCCGCCGCATCGACGCAGGGCGAGCCAGTGCTGCGCCGGGTGCTGGACGATCCGGCGAACCGGACAAGCGCGCTATCCATGCTGGTATGGGAAGCATCGGGCGGCATCGTCTGGGAAAGCGCCTCGCTGTCGCGGGCGGCGCTGCGGTCATGGCGCAAGCAAGGCGCGAGCATGACGGATATCCTGAATTCAGGCTATTCACGCGCAGGAATCGGGGCGGCAAGCGATGGGAACCGGGTGTTTATTTCGGTATTGCTGAGCGAGACGAGCGCACCGTATACGCAGGTCTTCAGCAGCAATACGGTGGATACCGTGCCGGTACTGACCAGCGGCCAGCCGCTATCGGTTATTAATGGTGGGACGTTGAGCACGCTGTCGGGTGGTAGTTTCGTAACGCTGGAATAGGCTTCAAAAACCCTTTCGTGCCCTGAAGGCGGCGGTGATTGTACCGTCGTCTAGGTAATCGAGTTCACCACCAATAGGCACGCCTTGGGCCAATGTGGTCAGGGCAGCGCCGGTCCCTTCAAGGGCATCGGCGATGTAATGGCCGGTGGTAGCGCCATCGATGGTGGCGTTGAGGGCGAGGATAACTTCTGTTACGCCCTCCGCCCGCACCCGCGCAGCAAGGTCGGGGATACGTAGGTCTTCGGGGGAAATACCGTCGAGGGCCGAAAGCACGCCGCCAAGAACATGGTAGCGGCCCTTGAAAGCCCCTGCCCGCTCCATCGCCCAAAGATCGCCCGCCTGCTCGACCACGCAAAGCGCCGTACCACTGCGGGCTGGATCACAGCAAATGCCGCAAGGATCACGGGTGTCGATGGCACCGCAAACTGAACATTCAGTAACCGTCTGGGCCACATCAGCCATGGCTTTTGCCAGCGGTTCCAACAGTATCTCACGCTTGCGAATCAACGCCAGCGCCGCCCGCCGACCGGAGCGGGGGCCGAAACCGGGCAGCTTTGCGAGCAAGTCGATAAGACGCTGAATCTCGTCGCCGCTGTTATGATTGGAATTCACGTCGATGGGATTGCCCTCGTTATCTGAGGGCTGATTCTAGGGGGTATCGGGGGGATGTAAAGGCGGGCTTTGACAGGGACGCGATGATCTTTCACCGTGTGTCCCGAACAGGAGACCCGCCTATGCCCGCCGCCCTTAATCCCGCCATCGACCGGCTCGACACGCCCGCCATTCCAGCCGTGCAAGCCTGGGCGCGAGGGTATGGGGGGGCATGTGGGCCATTGCTCGACCTAAGCCAAGCCGTGCCGGGCTATCCACCACCCCCCGAAATGCTGCGCTGGCTGGGCGAGGCAGCCGGGTCGGCGGGGGCCACTGGCTATGGCGATATCGAAGGGGAGGCGGCGCTACGCGAGGCATATGCGGCGCATGTCTCCGGGCTGTATGGCGCGGCGGTGGTAATGGGGGAGACGCATATTACGTCGGGCTGCAATCAAGCCTTCGTCGCCGCCGCGATGACCGTGGCGGGGGCTGGTGATGCGGTGCTGATGACAACGCCATGCTATTTCAACCACGAGAGCACGCTGGCGATGCTGGGGATCGGGACGCGATTCGTGGAATGTCGGGCTGAGGATGGGTTTTTGCCTGACCCGGAGGCCGTACGGGCGGCATTGACGCCGGAGGTGCGGGCGTTTGCACTGGTCAGCCCGAACAATCCGACAGGATGCATCTACCCCGCCGATTTACTGGATCAGCTATTCGATATCTGCCACGAGGCGGGGGTGTGGCTGATCGTGGACGAGACGTATCGCGACTTCATGGCGGCAAAGGAGCGGCATAGGTTGCTACGCCGGGTGGATTGGCGCGAAGGGCTGATACAGCTCTACAGTTTCTCGAAATCCTTCTGTATTCCGGGGCATCGGTTGGGGGCAATTGTGGCCGGAAACCGCGTGATCGAGGGAATCGCTAAGGTCATGGATAATCTGCAAATCTGCGCCCCTCGTGCGGCGCAGATGGCGGTTGCGAAGGGGCTGGAGCCGCTGGCCGAGTGGCGCGAAGCGAACCGGGCGGAAATCGGTCGACGGGCTGAGGCTCTGCGCAGGGCGATGGCCGAGGCACCGGGATGGGAGATTGGAGCGATGGGAGCATATTTCGCCTATATACGGCATCCATTTGCGGGGCGTAGCTCGGTTGAGGTGGCACGGATATTAGCCGAACGGGCGGGGGTTTCCTGCCTCCCGGGGGCATTTTTTGGTGAGGGGCAGGAGGCGTATTTACGCATCGCGTTTGCCAATGCCGATGTGGAAACGATTGGGCAACTTAGCGGACGGCTGAAAGGGTTGAGCGATGCTTGAGAAACGGTCATGGGTGCCCGGTGCCTGCGAAACGCGGGTGATGGAGATTGCAGGCGAGACAATGGGCAGGTCGCCCGCCGAATCCGCCACGCGAATCGAGGTGTTGGCGGCGCAAAACCGTGAAATTCACGAGCGGGAATGCTTTAATCTGAATCCCGCAACCAACGTGATGAACCCCCGCGCCGAGGCGATGCTGTCGGCGGGGATCGGGTCGCGGCCTTCGCTGGGCTATCCGGGCGACAAGTATGAGATGGGGCTGGAGGCCATCGAGGAAATCGAGGTCATCTGTGCTGAACTTTGCGCGCAGGTTTTCGACGCGAAATATGCGGAAATCCGCGTGCCTTCGGGGGCACTGGCCAATCTCTATGGCTTTATGGCGACCTGTAAGGCGGGGGATACGATCATCGCGCCACCCGCCAGCATCGGCGGGCATGTGACGCATCATCTGGCCGGATGCGCAGGGCTTTTCGGATTGCGCATAGTGGATGCGCCGGTCGATGCGGATGGGTATTCGGTCGATGTGGCGGGCCTACGGGCGCTGGCACGGGAGGTGAATCCGAAGCTGATCACAGTGGGAGGGAGCCTGAATCTGTTTGAGCATCCCGTGGCCGAGGTACGCGAGATTGCCGACGAGATGGGCGCGAAAGTGATGTTCGATGCGGCCCATCAATGCGGGATCATTGCCGGACGTGCATGGCGCAATCCGCTGGCCGAAGGCGCGCATTTTATGACGATGAGCACATATAAAAGCCTCGGTGGACCGGCAGGCGGGCTGATCGTCACAAATGATGCGGAGATCGCCGAGCGGCTGGATGCCATTGCTTTTCCGGGGATGACGGCGAATTTCGACGCGGCAAAATCAGCGGCACTGGCCCTTACGATGGTAGATTGGGTTGAGCATGGGGCCGATTACGCGCGGGAGATGATTGCGGTGGCGCAAGGCTTTGCGGCGGCATTGGACCGGGCGGGCTTGCCGGTATTTGCGGCGGATCGAGGGTTCACCCGCTCGCATCAATTCGCTGTGGAGGCGGCAGCGTTTGGCGGCGGGCAAGCGGCGTCAAAGACCTTGCGCAAGGCGGGATTCCTCGCCTGTGGTATCGGGTTGCCGATTGCGGAAGTGGCTGGGGATATGAATGGGCTGCGAATCGGGACGCCGGAACTGGTGCGCTGGGGCGTGACGGTCGAGCGGGTCGGCGAGGTTGCCGAGCTTGTGGCGCGGGCGCTGCGCGCAGATGATCCGTCGGCATTGGCGGCGGAGACACGGGCGTTACGGGGGAAATTTAGGCTGCTAAGCTACGTGGTTGGGTCATACATGTGACCTTTGCCTTCGGTCGTTTTCACCCCGACTTCGTGGCTCCGCGAGGCCCCGGCTCGTTGGCCGGGGCTGCGGATGCAATATTACTGACCCATTAGGCCCGGTGGGAGGGGCATGTCGCCCATCATTTTTTGCATTTCTTCCTGCGCGCGGATGCCCGCTTTTTCTTGGGCTGCAGAGATGGCGGCGATGATGAGGTCTTGGACGACTTCGGCGTCTTCGGGCTTCATCAGGCTGGGGTCGATCTTGAGAGCGACCAGCTTGCCTTTGGCATTCGCGGTCGCCATGACCATGCCCGCGCCGGATGATCCTTCGACATGGATATGCTCAAGCGCCTCCTGCGCCTCCAAGGCTTTTGCCTGCATTTCCTTGGCTTGGCTCATCAGCTTGCCAATATCGGCCATATTTTTCAGTCCGTCGAACATTCAGTTCTCTCCCAGAAGATCCATCCCGTCGTCGTCCTCATCGTCTTCGAGGTCGTCGAACTCCTCAGGCATATCGGGTGTGGTTGCACTCACCGTCAAGGGTATCGACCGGATTTCCGCATCGGGGAAGGCGGCAAGGCCCGCCGCGACGAGGGGGTGGCGGCGCACACGCATGTCGAGGCTTGCGGCTGCCGATGCTTCGGTTTCGGCAAGCGTCGGCAATCCATCTTTATCGCCTATCGACACTATCCAGCGGGTATCGGTCCATGCGTTTAGTTTGGTCGCAAGGGTTCCGGCAAGATCTTCCGGGGCGCCATTGGCAGGGCGAAACTCAATGCGTCCGGGTTTGTAGGAAATCAGCCGAACGAAGGACCGAACATTTGTGTGAAGAATACCATCACGCTTTTTACTGATAAGCGCGACAACGGCGTCGAAATCTTGCGGGAGATCGGCAGTCTCCGCATGGGGCGCGGGGTCTGGGGTCGCTTTAGGCTGGGCCGAAGATGTGGCGACTCGTAACGGCGGGCTGACCGGGGCGGAAACTGGTTGCGAGGCAACGGCTTGCATGGGCGCGCGGGCGGTTGCGCCGCCTCCCCCGCCTTTCGGGGCCGGGGGTGTGGCGGCGGGGGCGTGGTCGCCGCTCTCAAGTTTGCGGATCAGGTCATCAGGGGTGGGCAGGTCAGAGACAGCACATAGGCGGATGACGCTCATCTCGGCGGCCATGAGAGGGGATGGCGCGGCGCGGGTTTCTTCCAATGCTTTCAACAGCATCTGCCATGACCGGGCCAGCACGCGCATGGGCAGTTGTTCAGCCAGTTCTTTGCCCCGCGCGCGGGTCTCGGCGGGGAGCGAAGGGTCGTCAGCAATATCGGGCGCAACTTTCAAGGTCGAGAGCCAATGGGCAGTTTCGGCGAGGTCGTTGAGGGTGACTTCGGGGTCGGCACCAGAGCGATATTGATCGCGCAACTCGGCCAACGCCGCCGCCGCCTCGCCCCGCATGATCATCGCAAAGAGATCTATGACGCGGCCCCGGTCGGCCAGCCCCAGCATTGAGCGGATCGCGGCGGCATCGCTACCCCCATCGGCGATGGCTTGGTCGAGTAGCGATAGCGCATCACGCACAGACCCCTCCGCCGCACGGGCGATAAGGGCGAGGGCTTCGGCATCAATGGTAACGCCTTCGGCCTCCACGACACTGGCGAGATGGGCGACGAGGCGGTCAGGTTCGACACGGCGTAGGTCGAACCGTTGACATCGTGACAAGACCGTGACCGGCATCTTGCGGATCTCGGTGGTGGCGAACAGGAATTTGACATGGGCGGGCGGCTCTTCGAGCGTCTTCAACAACCCGTTGAAGGCGTTCTTCGAGAGCATATGCGTCTCGTCGATGATGTAGACTTTGTAGCGGCCAATGGCGGGGCGGTATTTTGCGCCCTCGATAATCTCGCGGATATCGTCGATGCCTGTATGGGATGCGGCGTCGAGCTCGATCACGTCGACATGGCGACCCTCGGCGATGGCGGTGCAGTTCTCGCAGGTGCCGCAGGGTTCGACGGTGGGGCCGCCCTGCCCGTCCTCGCCGATACAGTTCAATCCCTTGGCGATGATGCGGGCGGTGGTGGTCTTGCCGACACCACGCACGCCAGTCAGGACGTAGGCATGGTGGATGCGGCCCGATGCGAAGGCATTGCGCAGCACGCGCACCATCGCCTCCTGCCCAATCAGGGCATCGAAATCCTGTGGTCGGTATTTGCGGGCGAGAACCTGATAGGCTCCCTGTTGGTCATCTGTAGCCATACATCGTGTATTTCATCGCAAAGCGACGCTGGCAAGACCATGCGCGTTTGTTGAGGCTCCGCCCAAGGGGCAGAGCCTCCGTTTACTGGGATCAGCGACCCATCATATTCTTGACGACACCGATAATGGCCATAAGCGCACCGCCGCCGACACCGCCCGAAGCAAGGCTACCAACGATGGAGCCGACATCCATGCCGCCCCCCGCCGCAGCCGCCGTGCCACCCGCACCGAGCATTCCAAGAATGCTACCACCCAGACCACCACCAGCGATACCGGCGACCGAGTTACCGAGCGTTCCAAGGCTGAGGTTTTTAAACAAACCACCAGCGACATTACCGCCAACTGCACCGGAGATGAGCGAAACCAAAAGTGCCATCATGAAATTATTCTCCCTTTGTGCCCTATGACTGAATGTCGCAGGACCATGGGCGTAACGTTGTGAATCTCACAAAAATGTCAAGTCTTCACCCCCGAAAAGTTAACGATGAGAACAAGACCGTTGCCGATGCTCTACCCATGACAATGCTTGGTTTTCTTGCCTTGACCACACCAGCAGGGGGCGTTCGCGGCGCTCTTGTAGGGGGCGAGATGCTCGCCGCTCACATAGACCCAGCGCCCGTCTTCACGCTCGAAACGAGAGCGTTCGTGAATCTGGCTGATCGGCATTTCCATCCCGGCCAGCTTCATCGCCGGGCCGAGATCGGGCATGTGAGGGCGAAAGGCGGCGACGAAGGTAACTTCGCCCAAGGTATCCTGCGGCCCGCCTTGCTTGGTGTCGAAGACGATGAGGTTCAGCCATTCCATGCGCGTAATCTCGCTGCGCAGATCAGCGCGGGCCGCAGGCGTGGAGGAGCCGGTGCGGTCGGTTGCGAGGATGTAATCGGGTTTGCGCTCGTGGAAGGCCGTATAGCGCGACCGCATCAGCGCCTCCGCCGTCGGCGCGTTGGCCGCCCCCGTGAGATATGGCTCGCAGCAAGTGGCGAAGGGCTGGCCGGAGCCACAGGGGCAGGATCTCGCTATCACGTTCGTCTCTCCGATTTCATCTTTACTGTGACAGAAAATCATCTGCTATTGACAGATTTGTCACATGCCAATACGGCCTGCCCATCGCAAAAGGGATAGCAATGGCGCACACACTCAACTTTTCGCAACCGTTACTCGCCACGATCCGTCGTGCCGATTGCGATGCGTATGCGAGTGTATCAGTCAATCCACGCGCGAAGGCATATTCAGCCCTTGCCCCATCCCCGGTCCCGATTCCCTAAACCTTAACGGTTTTCAGTGAATTATCAGGCGTCCGGGGAAACTCGGACGCCTTTTCTTTGTGGAGAAAAGCCATGCTCGTGACAATCGAAACCATAGACGATGTTCTGCCCCATCTAACATTGGGCAACGGGATTAGCGTGCTGGACCGTCCCGGCAATCACAAGACCATTGATTACGGTTACCAGACGAATGATACGTTCGACTCGGATATGGCGCTACAATGCCGAGGGCTGAAATTCGATTCCAACGGGCGGATTATCGCGCGGCCTTTTCACAAGTTCTTCAACATCTACGAGCGTGAAGACCCTACCCAGATCGACTGGTCACGCCCCCATGTCATCATGGACAAGATGGACGGGTCCATGGTGCATCCGGCGATGCTGAACGGCGAGATGGTGTTCATGACGCGGATGGGGGTAACGCGCCATTCCGAAGCGGCCTATGCCCATGCCACGGCGGGCGTACTTGACCTCTGCCGCGCAGAGATTGCGGCGGGTCGCACGCCGATGTTTGAGTATACGGGACCAGAAAACCGGATCGTGCTGGCCTATGATGCTCCGGCGTTGACCCTACTCGCCAGCCGGGAAATGGTGTCGGGCGCATATCTGTCGCATGATGCGTTGTTGGCGCTGGGCGAGCGGTTTGGGGTGGCGGTTGCCGCGAGTTTTGGTTCGGTTGCGGAGATTCGGGCATTCATCGAGGAAAGCCGCGCCCTGCCCGATATCGAGGGTTATGTAATTGCCTTCGATGATGGACATCGGTTGAAGCTAAAGACCGATGGATATGTCTTGCGCCACCGCGCCTTTGCGGGGCTGCATAACGAGAAGAACGTGTTGAACTGGGTGGTCGAGGATGCGGTGGATGACGTGATCCCGCTAATCTCGGAAGAGGCTGGCGACCGCGTAAAAGCTTATCGTGATGCAGTGATGCGCTCGGTCATGCAGCATGTTGCAACTATCGAAGGGTTTCATGCCGCGCACAAAGACGGGCCACGCAAGGACTACGCGATTGCGGCAGGAAAAACCCTGCCCAAGCCTCTCGTATCGGCGGCGTTCGCCGTGCTGGATGGTGGCTCGGCGCGCGATGCCGTGATGAAGCATCTTGCTTGGGCTGGGCATTCGGAAACACGGGTGGATCAGGTGCGCAAGCTCTACGATCTGTCGTGGTCGACCGAGGGGTTTGCGGAACCTGAAGCAACGTGAACGATTTCGGACCGGGCCTTAATAAAGGCCCGGTCCGGTTGCTTAAACTCCCTCCACGATGACGATTTCCGAGGCGGAATAGGCTTGGCGCAGTTTGGCGGCCTCTTGGTATCCGGCGGAGTTGTAGCATTCGAGCGCGCGGGCGTAGCTGTCGAACTCAACCACCACATGCCGCGAGCGAATCGTGCCTTCTGGGCCTTCGCAAGCGCCACCCCGTACAAGGAACGTACCGCCGAATTCTTCAAGGACGGGGGTATCAAGCTTTACGTATTCCGGGTAGTGCTCAGCATCGGTAACATCGACGTGAACGATCCAGTAACCTTTAGGCATGTCTTGTTTCCTGACAAAAGTTTTCGGCGAAAGGGCGCATGGTGAATCAGATCGAAGAATACGAAGAACGCAAGAAACTTCGGCGTAGCCGGTTTCGCTGGCGCATCCTCGCTGTGCTCGCCCTGCTGGTGGTGGCGGGCATGGTAATGGCCCGGATGCCCGAAGAGAAGGGGCCGCATGTGGCGCGCTTTGATGTGGACGGCGTTATCACGAGCGATCTGGACCGGGCCAAGCTATTGAGCGAAATTGCGGAAGACGACGATATCGAAGCACTGGTGGTGCGAATCAATTCGCCGGGTGGCACCGTGACAGGGTCGGAAGAGCTTTACGATTCGCTACGCGAAATCGCCGAGAGCAAGCCAGTCGTCGCGACGATGGGCGATGTGGCGGCATCGGGTGGCTATATCACCGCACTGGCCGCCGATCAGGTCTTTGCGATGAGCAACACCATCACCGGCTCGGTCGGCGTGATCTTTCAGGTGCCGAATGTGCATGAGTTGATGGGGAAGGTCGGCGTGCAGATGGTCGAAATCAAAAGCGGGGTATTGAAGGCCGAACCAACGCCGTTCAAGCCCGTAGATGAGCACGTGATCGACGCCGAGAGAGTGCTGGTCGAAGATTCCTTCGATTGGTTCGTTGGGCTGGTGAAAGAGCGGCGGGAAATCGGCGATAACGCGATGGCGGAGATCAAGCAAGGCGGCGTGTTCACGGGGCGCATGGCGCTGGAGCGGGGGCTGATTGATGGGCTTGGCGGGCTGGAGGAAGCGCGCGCATGGCTGATGGCCGAACATGAGGTGGATGACGATCTTAAGCTGGTGATTTATGAGGTGCCCTCAGACACGCCTTCGCCCCTCGGTTTTCTACTGGGTGATGAGGCGAATACGGCGCTTGATGTGTTTGGCCTACGCGCGAGATTGGCACCCGGCCTATGGGCGATTTATCGCTAAACCGAACGTTAAGCTTGCTGTGAATCGCTATAAAGGTTGACGACCCCGCCCCGGCGCGGTGTAGTTGAAAGTATTAAGGAACTCGGACTCGCCGTATCATAGCGGGACGAGACACGGAGTACGCGCATGATCAAATCTGAACTGATCGCCATTCTCGCCGAAGAGAATCCTCACCTCTACCAGCGCGATGTCGAGCGGGTTGTCTCGACCGTGTTCGAGACAATCACCGATGCAATGGCCGAAGGCGACCGTGTCGAGCTACGCGGTTTTGGCGCGTTCTCGGTCAAGGAACGCGAAAGTCGCATGGGGCGTAACCCACGCACAGGAGAGGCCGTTCCAGTGCCCGCCAAGCAAGTGCCTTTCTTCAAGACAGGCAAAGAGTTGCGCGAAAGACTTAATAAGGATTATAACGGAGGGGATTAACCCCCTGCGAGGCAAGCCGCCATGCGATTCTTGACGATCCTGATCTCGATATTCGTGGGCGTCATCCTATGCGCGATATTCATCGGCAATGGTCATGGCGTGCTGGTCAATCTCGAACCTTTCGTGACACGACCCGCACCACCAACGACGCCCTACCGTGTCATGCCGCTCTGGGTAGTGATGATTTGCTGTGCTGGAATCGGCGCTTTGCTCGGCTATTTGCTGGGTGCGACAAGCGGATATCATTACAAACCACCAATTGTAAAAACGCCCGATGCCGTGAAAAAGCATGAGCCCGATTATCTGCTGGTTAATTCACCATTAGATCGCCGCCAGTCGTGACGGCAGCGAAAATATGTGGATTATCAACACCTGAAACGGTTGCCGCAGCGGTGAGGGCCGGGGCGCGGTTCGTTGGGTTTGTGTTCTATCCCCCCTCCCCTCGGAATATCAGTGCCGATGATGCGCTGGCGCTGGCCGCTGAGGTGCCGCCGGGTGTGGGTAAGGTGGGGTTATTCGTCGATCCAAACGATAATGATCTCGATGCCGTGCTGGCCAAAGTGCCGCTCGATTTCATACAAGTGCATGGGGTGGCCGATCCTGAACGCCTACGCGCCATTCGCGCACGGGCAGGCTTGCCCCTGATTGTAGCGCAGGCGGTTGCTTGCGCAGAAGATGTGGATACGGGGCTGGCGCTGGCCGGAACCGCAGACATGTTGCTCTTCGATGCGAAACCAGCGGCGGGCGGGGGCTTGCCGGGGGGCAACGGGGTCGCGTTCGATTGGCGGTTGCTCTCAACCCGGCGCATTTCAGTGCCATGGATGCTGGCAGGTGGACTGACCCCGGATAACGTGGCGCAGGCGGTCATGCTGACCGGCGCGAAGATGGTCGATGTCTCTTCCGGTGTTGAAAGCGCCCCCGGTATCAAGAATGCCGATGCGATCCACGCATTTGTGGCAGCGGCGGGATAAAGGCCGACGGGAATTCTGGGCTATCCTGTCGCCGCATCTCCTTGCCGTATATCATGTGAGGCAAACGGGCAGGTGCGTTCGGCACCAGAGTTCCTCTTGACATTATGCGCCATCCCTCGCGCTATGTCGTCTAAGGGTTGTAAAGATGGCCCGTGAAATAACGATACTGCTAGGGAGAGTGACAACATGACCATCCGCAAGACACTTATAGCCGCCACCACCATCACTGGCCTGCTAACGGGGGCCGCCCATGCAGCGACCGAAATCGAATGGTGGCACGCCTTTACCGGGCGTCTCGGCGACCTGCTGGCCGAGCAGATTCAGACGTTCAATGACAGTCAGGACGAATACGTCATCAAAGGCTCGCATAAAGGCAATTATTCCGAGACGCTGAATGCCGGAATCGCGGCTTTTCGCGCCAAGGAACAGCCGCATATGCTGATGGTGTTTGAGGTCGGCACGGCGACGATGATGGCGGCAAAAGGCGCGATTGTGCCGGTCTATGAACTGATGGACGATACCGGCAAGGATTTCGATCCTGATGCGTTTATGGGTGCGGTCAAAGGCTATTACACGACCACGGATGGCAAGATGCTGTCGCTGCCCTACAACTCCTCCACCCCGGTTCTCTACGTGAACAAAGACGCGCTATCCGACGCTGGCTTGAACCCGGATATGGACCTGTCAACATGGGAAAATGTGGGCGCGGCCCTCGATGCGCTGAAGGAATCGGGCCATGAATGCCCGCTGACAACGGCGTGGCAGAGTTGGATTCATCTCGAAAACTTTGGCGCGTGGCATGATACGCCCTTTGCGACCAAGGATAACGGCTTTGCGGGCACCGATACGGAACTGGCCTTCAACGGCCCAATGCACGTCAAACACATCCAAACGATGGGTGATTGGGCGAAGGACGGCAAATTTATCTATGCGGGCCGCCGCAACGAGGGCGGGGCACGCTTTCGCGCCGGGGAATGCGCATTCTTCACCGAAAGCTCCGCCGGGTATGCGGGCGTGAAGAAAGAAGCGGAATTCGACTTCGCAATCCGCCCCCTGCCCTATTACGTCACTGCACCGAAAGCGCCGCAGAACACGATCATCGGTGGGGCGTCGCTATGGGTCATGGCCGGTCACAAAGATGAGGAATATGCGGGTGTTGCGGAATTCCTGAACTTCCTGTCCTCCTCGGAGATTCAGGCGAAGTGGCATCAGGATACCGGCTACCTGCCCATCACCAACGACGCCGCTGCGCTGACCAAGGAGCAGGGTTTCTACGACGAGAACCCCGGCACTGAGATCGCCGGAATGCAGATGACCACCAAAGCACCAACTGGCAACTCCAAAGGCTTACGCCTCGGTTCCTTTGACCAGATTCGCGGGATCATCGACGAGGAACTCGAAGCCGTATGGTCCGGCGATAAGGACGCGCAGGAAGCGATGGATAGCGCCGTGAAGCGCGGCAATGCCCTGCTGCGCCGTTTTGAGCGGTCGGCGAAATAAGAAGTACGTAGCCCCGCACTTGATGCGGAGCCTCGACCGGCAACGCACCGCTGATCGAGGCTCCGGGTCGGGTCCGGGGCTGCGGTAACTCGACATGCAAAAACGCGCCGTCTTCCGTAATCGCTGGCTGCCCTATCTGCTGGTTGCTCCGCAATTATTGGTCACGCTCGTCTTCTTTTTCTGGCCAGCGGGACAGGCAATCTGGCAATCGCTTTATCTGCCTGACCCGTTTGGATTATCGGAAGAGTTCGTCGGGCTGGAAAATTTCCGTTTTCTGCTGGGTGATCCCTATTACCTCGCCTCGTTCCAGACGACCGCCGTATTCTCGATCCTCGTAACCGTCCTGTCGATGGGGGTCGCGCTCTATCTCGCGGTTCTTGCGGATCGGGTGATTAAGGGATCGGGTATCTACCGCACGCTGTTGGTATGGCCCTATGCCGTCGCGCCCGCCGTGGCCGGGGTATTGTGGCTGTTCATGTTCAATCCGTCGCTGGGCGTCATCACCTACTGGATGAAGGTGATGGGGTATGACTGGAACCATGTGCTCGATGGGGGCGAGGCGATGACGCTGGTGGTCATGGCCTCGGCATGGAAGCAGGTGAGCTATAACTTCCTGTTCTTCCTCGCCGGTTTGCAATCCATCCCTAAATCCGTGATCGAGGCGGCGGCGATAGACGGGGCGAGCTTTGCCCGGCGGTTCTGGACCATCGTGTTCCCGCTGCTGTCGCCCACCACATTCTTCTTACTGGTCGTTAACGTCGTCTACGCCTTCTTTGAGACATTCGCGGTGATCCATACCATTACGGGCGGGGGGCCGCGTCAGGACACGATGATCCTCGTCTACAAGGTCTTTGCGGATGGTTTCGTGGGTCAGGATCTAGGGTCAAGCGCGGCGCAGTCGGTAATCCTGCTGTTCCTCGTCGGTATCTTGACGGTGATCCAATTCCGATTCATCGAACGGCGGGTGCATTACTGATGGCGCAGAAATCGGGCATGGTCGAACGACGCGGCTGGGGAATGGTGCTGACGCATCTGGGGCTTATACTTGGCATCCTGTTGATCTGCTTTCCGATCTGGTTCGCCTTCGTGGCCAGCACAGTGACGCAGGACGATATTATCCGCCCGCCCATGCCGCTCTGGCTGGGTCCGCATCTGGTGGAGAATTACACCCGCGCCCTGACTTCCGGGGTCAATGCGCCCGTTTCGACCATGTTGTTCAACTCGACGGTCATGGCGCTCGGCATTACACTGGGTAAGATCATCATTTCGATCCTCAGCGCCTTCGCCATCGTCTATTTTCGGTTTCCGGGGCGGATGATCTGCTTCTGGCTGATCTTCCTCACGCTAATGTTGCCCGTCGAAGTGCGGATTGTGCCGACCTATGAGATCGCGGCGCGGCTTGACCTGCTCAACAGTTATTCGGGCCTGATCCTGCCGTTGATTGCCTCGGCCACTGCGACATTTCTGTTCCGGCAGTTGTTCTTGACCATCCCTGAGGAAATCGCGGAGGCCGCGCGGATCGACGGAGCCGGGCCGATGCGCTTCTTCCTCGATATCCTGCTGCCCATGAGCCGCACGAATATCGCCGCGCTGTTCGTGATCCTCTTCATCTTTAGCTGGAACCAGTATCTCTGGCCCCTGCTCATCACCACCGAACCGGAGATGAACACCATCGTCATGGGCATCAAGCAGATGTTCCCTTCGGGCGATGACTGGGCCGACTGGCCGGTCATCATGGCGACCGCAATGTTGGCCATGCTGCCCCCCGTGGCGGTTGTCTTGTTCATGCAGCGGTTGTTCATCAAGGGTCTTGTGGAAAGCGAGAAGTAATGGCGTCGATCACCCTACGCAATGTGCGCAAATCCTATGGCAAGACCGATGTAATCCACGGCGTCGATCTCGATGTGGCAGATGGCGAGTTGATCGTGATCGTTGGGCCTTCGGGCTGCGGCAAATCCACCCTGTTGCGGATGGTGGCGGGGTTGGAGACGATTACGAGCGGCGAGATCAGCATTGATGGGCGGGTCGTCAATGAGCTGGAACCGCGCGAGCGCGATATCGCGATGGTGTTCCAGAACTACGCCCTCTATCCGCATATGAGCGTGCGCAAAAACCTCGCCTATGGCCTGAAAATCGCCAAGACCCCCAAGGACGAAATCACCCGCCGGGTCGATAAGGCCGCCACAATGCTGCAACTAAGCGATTATCTCGACCGTAGGCCGCGTGAATTATCGGGAGGACAGCGCCAGCGCGTAGCTATGGGGCGGGCGATTGTGCGTGAACCGAGCGCGTTCCTGTTCGACGAGCCGCTCTCCAATCTTGATGCAAAACTGCGCGTGCAGATGCGGATGGAAATCCGCAAACTCCAGCGTGAATTGGGCATCACCTCGCTCTATGTCACCCATGATCAGGTAGAGGCGATGACGATGGCGGATCGGGTCGTCGTGATGAATGCCGGTGTGGCGGAGCAGATTGGCCCGCCCTTAGAGATATATAACAATCCGGCAACGCTGTTCGTGGCGGGGTTCATCGGCTCCCCCCCGATGAATTTTATCGACCCCACGCTGCTTGGTGATGCGCAATCGGGCATAGCAACCCTTGGCGTGCGCCCTGAGCACGTGACGCTTACATCCCCGTCAGACGGTCGCATTACGGGAACGGTGACGTTCTGTGAAGCACTCGGTGCCGATACGCTGGTGCATGTAGAGCCAAAGCACGGAACACCTATTATCGCCCGAACTGACGGTTCAATAGTCGAACCGGGTCTTGAGGTCGGGCTATCCTTCGACCTCGATAAAACCTGTGGATTCGATGCCGAAGGACGGCGGGCGTAATACTGACTATAAATACTCATCTTCTGTTTAAAGGGTGAAATTGCGGTATTTTATACTCAAGCACTATAATCTTTTTTGTTCTCGACTTTCATTTTTCCTTTAACGCGCCGCCATCCGAATAGCCCCATCCAGCCGCACCACTTCCCCGTTCATCATCTGGTTCCGCGCGATGTGTTGGACCAGCATGGCGAATTCGTCGGGGTTGCCCAGCCGGGGCGGGAAGGGGACGGTCTTGCCCAAGCTATCCTGCACCTCCTGTGGCAGCCCTTCCAGCATCGGTGTCAAAAACAACCCCGGCGCAATCCCCATCACCCGCACGCCGTCGCGGGCCAAGTCCCGCGCCATCGGCAGGGTCATCGCCGCTACTGCCCCTTTCGACGCCGCATAGGCCACCTGTCCGACTTGCCCCTCATAGGCGGCGACCGACGCTGTATTCACCAGCACTCCCCGCTCGCCGCCTCCCATCGGCTCGGCCCCGACCATCCCCTCGGCGGCGATGCTGGCGACGTGGAACGCGCCCATCAGGTTGATCGCCATCGCCTTCGCGAACAGCGCCGGGTCATGGGCCACCCCCTTGCCCACCGTCTTCGCGCCGGGGGCGATGCCTGCACAGGTCACGGCCAGCCGCGCGACCCCATGCGCCGCTCGCGCCGCTTCCACAGCCGTCCTTACGCTACCCGCATCGGTCACATCCGTCGCAATGAACAGCGCCCCGCAATCGCCTGCGACCCGCTCCCCCCGTTCCATATCCACATCGAGAATTGCGACCGGGCATCCGGCTTTCCGCAGCCGCCGCACGGTCGCCTCGCCCAGACCGGAAGCGCCGCCGGAAACGAGAGCGGGGGTGGAGGCGTCGAGATGCATGGCGTGTCCTTTTTTGCGGGCCTGTCCTTGTTCTAAGGTCTGGACGGACAAAAGGCGATATGGTGTGTTCGCCCCATGAATATCTCCGCCAAACCCGACTGGATCGCCGCCGATTGGGGCACGTCGCGCTTGCGCGTCTGGGCGATGGAGCAGGGCGGTGCGGTGTTGGATCGGCGCTCCTCTGATCAGGGGATGGGCGGATTGGCCCCCGATGCATTCGAGGGTGTGCTGTTATCCCTCATCAACGATTGGCTGGACCTAGATACACCCGTCATCGCCTGCGGCATGGTCGGCGCGCGACAAGGGTGGGTCGAAGCGCCCTATGTCCCATGCCCCGGCCCCCCGCTGGCCGGACCTTTCACCCTCGCCCCCGTGAGCGACCCGCGCATCGCCGTCCACATCATCCCCGGCATGGCGCAGGTCGATCCGGCGGATGTGATGCGGGGCGAGGAGACGCAGGTAGCGGGGCTGCTGGTGCGCGAATCGGATTTTGCGGGTACACTCTGCCTACCGGGCACGCACACAAAATGGGTGCGAATTGCGGATGGGACGGTGACAGGCTTTACCTCCTGTATGACCGGCGAGGTTTTTGCGCTGCTCTCGACACACTCGATCCTACGCCATTCTTTCGGCACGGCCCCCGTCGACCCGCTAATCTTTACGCAGGCATTGAGCCAGGGTGGCGAGGTTTTGCCGCGTCTGTTCAGCATCCGCGCTGACGATTTGCTGCATGGTATTCACCCGGATATCGCCCGTGCGCGCCTGTCGGCAATGCTAATTGGGGCAGAGGTTGCGGCGATGGCCGGGGAAGGTGAGGTGGCGCTGTTGGGCGATCCCATCCTGACAGACCTTTATACAATCGCTTTGGAATGGGCGGGCCGCACCGTGCGTGTCTTGGACGGTGAAACCCTAACTTTGGCCGGATTAACCGCCGCCCACGACCTGCTGGAGAATAAGCCATGAGAAAGATCGTCGCTATTCTACGAGGTATCACTCCCGGCGAGGCAGAAGATGTTGCCAAAGCACTAATCGATGCAGGCATCGGCATGATCGAGGTGCCGCTTAACTCGCCGGAACCGTTCGACAGCATCATGCGTATTGCGGCTCGTTTCGGTGGTGCGGCATTGATCGGAGCGGGCACCGTGCTGCGGGTTGAGGAGGTTGCGCGTGTGGCGGAGGTGGGCGGGCGGCTGATCGTCTCGCCGAACTGCGATAGGGGCGTGATCGCGGCGACAAAGACGGCGGGCATGACCTCTTTTCCCGGCGTTATGACGCCAACGGAGGTTTTTGCGGCGCTTCATGCGGGGGCGGATGGGCTGAAGCTGTTCCCCGGCTCGCTGATCGGAACCGAAGGGTTGAAGGCGATGTGCGCCGTTCTGCCTTCAAATGCGCAGGTCTATGCGGTGGGGGGTGCGAACGCAGCCAATCTAGCCGAATGGCGCGCGGCGGGGGCGGATGGGTTCGGCATCGGTTCGGCGCTCTATGCTCCCGGCATGGATGCCGTCACTGTGGGTGAACGCGCACAGGCGCTGGTCGCGGCCTATGATGGCTCGTTGGCGGGGTAGCCGATATTATCGTTGTGCAGCCGCCCCTTATCTGCACCTTTACAGCCTACACCATGCATCCTATAGCCATTTGCGATAAACCTGAGCCACATTTCACGCCAAGAGCCGCGCGAAATATGGCGCTTGATGATTCAGGATAATCGCAATTCGCTTTAACGCCAAATGGCATGATGGAGCGGGGCAAAGCGTGGCGTGAACAAGCATCCCTTTACTATGGATGCTCCAACAAGCTATATGATCGGCCAAGTTAGCGTCATTACGGTGAAAAAGCGTTACTGTATATGTAGCTTTTGTGCGAATATACTGGCTAAGTCGAATATTTATTCATGCTAGTTGATTTATTGATGTATATAAACCTATTTGTTAGCAATACGTAGACGAATATTTCTTTTCGCGCTTAAGCCTTCATTAAGCGATTCCGCATCAAAACACTCGATAGAGCCGATCCGCCACCCTGAACATGCGTTACCGAAATATCGGTCAGGCGCACTACGGGGTGCGACAGTCGAGCCTGTGGCGCAGCGTTATGGCTGTGGATGATTTTTGAAAGGCCAGACGCATGCAGAACGCAGTTATTCCAGTATTGTATTGCTTCCGGTTCGGCGTGGGAGACTCCCTATGATCCGTAATATACGAATGAATATGCGTTACCCCTTGCTCGCGTTGCTGGCCGTCGCTGCGTCATGGACTGCTTTGACCGGTGAAAAAGCCCAAGCACAAAGCACTCTGCCAACATTCAGTTGTACCTCTGATTTCTATGAAATCATTGAGGGTGATTTGCATGTTTTGAATATTTCCACTGGTGTCTATGATCCCATTGGACCTGATCATCCGAAGTATAACGGTGCGGGATATAATGTTAATGACGATTACATTTATCTTGTCGACCACGATCGTGCATCATCAACGCGCTTTCACTTGATAAGGATGGGGTCAAACGGTCAAGTCGAAGATCTTGGGAATGTAGGCGTTTCGGCAAATGCCGGTGATATGGATCTTGATAACAAACTCTATTTGAAAGACGGTAATTCTAGTCTGAGTGTTGTGAACGTTCTCAATAGTACGACGACCACGCTGAATTTTTCTGGCTCAACGGGCGCTTCTCTATGGGACATCGCTTACATTGATACGGGTGTATCCAAGGCGATGGTAGGCGCACGTGAGGGGAGCGTACGATACTATAACCTAACAACTGGAGTCGCCGGAAGCATCCCAGTACCAGGCTTGCCCGCAGGCAGCAACTATGGCGCGGTTTGGTCGACATCGAATGGCAATCTTTTCATCTCAGAGAACGGCTCTGGTACGATTACAGAAATCTCAGACCCACTCGGTTCCCCCGCAATCGTTGGGACATTCAGCGCCGCCGATGCATCTAACCACGATGGCGCAAGCTGTTATCTTGCTTCTTCGCCACTATCACCAGCGCCTGATCGTTCCGATGCACCAAATTCAGGAACAGCGCCAAATGGTTCAGGAACGAATGCGTATGACGGTGCGGAGCATACAATCGTTTCCGGTATACGACTCGGTGCTGCCATCGATGAAGATGGTGGACCGATTGCCAATCCAGACGCGACAGGTGATGGTGGGGATGACGATGGAATCTCCGCGTTCCCGACGCTGACCGAAGGCGATACCAGCTATACTATTGCCCCAACAGATTTCAATGCAGGGGCTGGCGACGGTACACTCTACGCTTGGATCGATTTTGATGGTGATGGAGCGTTCGAGACGACTGAGTTCGCCTCGGCGACCGTTACTGGCGGAGCGGTGCAAGGCGCGTTGAACTTCTCTGGTTTTGGCGCGACCATGAATGCAGGCACGACCTTCGCCCGTTTCCGCCTAACCAACGATACCCTTACCAGTGCTAATTTCGCCACAAGCGCAAGCGATGGTGAGGTGGAAGATTATACGGTGACAATTGCCGCTGCGCCAACCGGGCCTTCTCTGCCACCTTTCACATGTTCTGCGGATTTCTATGAAATTATTGGGGGTGATTTACATATCTTAGATATTGCAACTGGAAATTACAATCCAATTGGCCCCGATCATCAGCAATTGAGTGCTTCTGGGTATAATGTGAATGATAACTACATTTATTTGATCGACGATGATGCATCTTCTGCAACACAGTTTAATTTGTTTCGGATGGGTTCCAATGGCCAAATTGAAGATCTTGGCAATGTGGGTGTTGCGTCAAATGCTGGCGATATGGATCTCGATAACAATTTCTATATGAAAAACAGTAATTCCAGTTTGCATGTCGTGGATGTTCTCACAAACGCGACAACTACGTTGAATTTTTCTGGAACAACTGGCGGTAATGTTGCCGATTTTGCTTACATCGAGAGCGGCACGTCAAAAGCAATGATCGGTGTGCACAATGGGAGTGTTAGATACTATAATCTAACAACCGGAGTTGCTGGAAGCACTGTAGTACCTGGTTTGACAACCACCGGCAAATATGGTGCCGCCTGGTCAACGTCGAATGGTAATCTTTTCGTGTCGGAAAACGGGACCGGGACGATTACGGAAATTTCAGACCCACTCGGTACCCCGGCAATTGTTAATACGTTTAGTGCTGCCAACACGTCTGACCACGATGGCGCAAGCTGCTACTATGCGTCTTCGCCATTGCCACCAGCGCCTGACCGCTCTGATGCACCAATTGTAGGGACAGCGCCTGATGGGGTAGGAACAAATGCGTATGGCAATGCGGAGCATACAGTTGTTGCCGGTATCCGCCTCGGTGCCGCCATTGATGAGGATGGTGGACCGATTACCAATTCGGATGCATCAGGTGATGCTGGGGATGACGATGGGATATCCGCCTTCCCAACGCTGACCGAAGGCGTCACTAGCTATACTATTACCCCAACAGATTTCAACGCGGGGGCTGGTGGCGATACGCTCTACGCGTGGATCGATTTCGACGGCGACGGGGTGTTTGAGGCCAGTGAATTCGCATCTTCACCCGCTACGAATGGTGTGCCCACGGGCAATCTGAATTTCTCTGGCTTTGGCACCACCATGAACGCAGGAACGACCTTTGCTCGTTTTCGTTTGACCACCGACACTCTCTCCTCTGCCGATGCAGCGACCGCAGCGAGCGATGGTGAAGTAGAAGATTATGCAGTGACAGTGGCGGCCAGCTCCAGCCTGCCGCCGATGGGTCCGCTGCAAGTTTGTCCCGTTCAAGACGGCGCGGAAATCCTGTTCCGTTCAGGCAATTCTTGGGACGATGGCGCCCCGCCCCCTTACGCAGTATGGACGTTCAACGACACGCCCGGCGTGCAGAACAACACGGGCGGTACTATCGCGAGCCTAGGCACCTTCACCGCAGGCCCCGGCCTGAGCGCGCCACAAGTCGGCTCCGCACGCAACGTGACCAACGTATCGGCCACCACGCTCGCCGAATCCTTCGCATTGGATGAATACGTTCAACACCCCTTTACGACCGGTTCGACTGAGGGGCTGATCATTGATCAGATTCAGTTCCGCGATCTGACGGAACCCAGTACACGCTTCCCCTCCGATTTTGCACTGATGATTTCCGACGATCCGAATTTCGGCCATGCCTCGGTGATGCTTCAGGATGCCTATTACGGAGATAATGGAAGTCCGGTCCGCACGAAATACCCGCTGGTCAATCGCGTGGTGATGGAGGCGAATAAGCAGTATTATCTTCGGTTTTACTTCTACAACATGGCGGCGTCGGCGGGCCTGTTCTACGATGACCTAACCTTCTACACTCACCAATGTACCGATTATGGCGATGCTCCAACTATCTATGGCGACGCGATCCATGTGCCCAAGGCGGGGATGTATCTGGGTGCGGGCTTGCCTGATCTTGATCTGATTTCGTTGCAGGGCGGCGATGCGGGTGCAAGTGCGTCGGGTGATGGCGCAGATGAGGACGGGGTTTCGTCGTTCCCAACGCTGACGGAGGGCGATACTATCTATACCTTGCCTGCGGCGAATATCTCAGCGACAGGTACAGGCACGCTGCACGCTTGGATCGATTTCAACGGCGATGATGTCTTCCAGAGCACCGAGCATACCTCCACGACCGTTTCGGGTGGCACACTGACGGGCGATCTGGACTGGACGGGCCAATCAACGACCGCCACGGGCACGACCTATGCACGATTGAGATTCACCGATGACCTGACCGTCACCAATGCGACGGCGTTCTCCTTTGCCGATAGTGGCGAGGCAGAAGATTATGCGGTGACGATAACGACCTTCGATTACTCCGACGCACCATTGACAGGGACGACCTATGGCGGCGCATCGCACCGTATCGTCAGCGGTATCAGCCTTGGCGGGACGGTAACAAACGAGTTGAGTGCCTATGATAGTCCAAACGCAGATGGCGATGTGGATAACGGCGTTACAATCCCCACGTTGACCCAAGGGACAAGCGCAACGATCACTGCGACGGTGCAGGGCGCTAGTGGTTATCTTCAGGCGTGGATCGACTGGAACGGCAATGGCAGTTTCAACGATACCGTTGATGGCATCAGTGAGCAGATCGTGATCGATCTTCAAGATGGTGACTTATTGGATATTAACGCCAATGCGGGGACAATTTCGTTCACCGTAAATGTCCCTGCATCGGCAACTATAGCCCAGACCTTCTCCCGCTTCCGCTGGTCCACCGAGAGCGACCTCGACAGCGTTTCTGCCGCCTCTGATGGTGAGGTTGAGGATTATGCGTTCACGATCCAGCCGGGCTTTGATTATTCGGATGCCCCGGCAAGTTATGGCAGTGCATCTCATGCGCTCGTCACTGGTCCGACGCGCATCGGCTTGATCAATACGAACGAGGCCACGGATTACGACGATGCCAATGCATCCGCCGATGCCGGTGATGATGGCGTCACAATCCCGGTGCTGATACTGGGTGGTGCAGATACGATCTCAGTCGATGTAGCGGGTTCGGGCTTCCTTCAGGCTTGGATCGACTGGGACGGCTCCGGTACATTCGATAGTCCGACCGAGCAAATCGCGACCGATATACAGGATTTTGGAACAGGAACTATCCTGATCCCGGTCACTGTTCCCAATGACGCAGTCATTGGCCAAACCTTCGCTCGCTTCCGCTGGTCGACTGATTTCAACATTGGCGCAAATGGCCTTGCGCCGGATGGTGAGGTTGAGGATTACGCGGTGACAATCGAGATGGGCAATACCGTGCTCTCAGGTCAGGTTTTCCTTGATAACGGTATCGGCAGCGGTGTGGCGCATGATGCGCTGGTCAATGGCACCGAACAGGGTGGAACTTTCGGCAGTATTGCGATCTTCTCGACCGCAACGAATACCCAGATTGCAACCGCGACGATTGATGCTGTGGGCAACTGGAATGCGGCGCTACCAGACGGATTTACGGGTGAGGTGCGCCTTGAGGCGATGGCTGATCCCGGCTATCGGATCATTTCGGAGAATGTGGACAGCCTGCCCGCGCCAACGAACCCAAGCACGGTGGATGGAACCTATACCTTCACCCCTGCAACGGGTACGAGCTATTCGGGCCTGAATATTGGTCTGATTGCCGAGCCTACGCTCACCCAAAACCAGTCCGTCACGGCCTTGCCGGGGCAGGTTGTCGATCTTGCGCATGTCTATACCGCGACGACGAGCGGGACGGTCAGCTTTGCTCTGACCGACAGTGTAAGTGTCCCGGCGGGGGCGTTCAGTACAACGATCTTTGATGACACTGACTGTGATGGCGTTCCCGATCAGGTGTTGGATACCAGCAAAGTTGTAAATGCGGGTGATCAGATATGTGTGGTCCTGCGTACGCAGGCGGGCCTTGGCAATGGATCGAGCGCGACGCATAGTTATGCACTGAATGCGACCACGCAATATTCGACGACTACAGCCAGCGGCACCCTGATTAACTATGACTCGATCAATGGCGGGGATGGTGATGATGTGCTGCTGGAGAAGCTGGTCACGAATATCACCAAATCGACGCCGGAAGGTGTGTCGAACTCGGCGGATATCGGCGATGTGCTGCGCTATCGGATTATCGTCACTAATCCGAGTACGGGGCCAGCGACGAATATCGCCATCTATGACCAGACCCCTGCCTATACTTCGCTTGAAGCGCCCATACCGACCCCGGTGACTGTTGCAGCTGGGGTAACATGTGCCCTTACTGAACCGAGCGGTAACGTAAGTGGATATTCGGGACCGTTACAGTGGGATTGTGCCGGTGCATTCCCGCCCGGCGGATCAGGCTCAGTGACCTTTGAAGTGCGCATCGCACAGTAACAATCGGTGGGGGCGCATGTGAAATGCGCCCCCGCTTTTTTTATGCCGCTGGCTCTGTCAGCAGCTTGCGTGTGCCTTCCCATATTTCCGCGACGATCTGCTCTGCCCCTTCCGCGCGGGCCAGCGCCGCCGACTGCCCCGCCCACATCTGCATACCATCCGGGTTGCCCGCCGCGCGCATCGGTGCGGTCAGGGTGCGTTGTAGGGGATAGGGGGCCGGTTGCGGCGCATCCGGGTTCGCCGCCGCCAGCGTGTAAGGCGTGCGGATGGCGCGGGCCATGCGGCCTGAAAAAGCGCGGGTCGGCATCGTATCTTCCGCTTGAACTTGGCCGATAGCATCCGCCCAAGGCGCCGCAATCCCCGCTTCGGGGGTTCGCAACAAGGCAGTGCCGATCTGCACGGCGGAGGCTCCCAGCATCAGCGCGGCGGCAACCCCGCGCGCATCGGCGATACCGCCCGTGGCGATCACTGGCACCGAGACGGCATCCGCGACCGCCGGGACGAGCGAGAAGGTGCCGACCATCCCCTGCTCGGCCTCCGCCGCCTCGAATGCGCCGCGATGCCCGCCCGCCTCTGATCCCTGCGCGATGATGACGTCGGCCCCGGCTTCTTCGGCGGCGCGGGCATCGGCGACGGTGGTGACTGTTGCGAACCAGCGCACGCCGCGCGCTTTCATCGCCGCAACGAAATCGGGGGGGTACAGCCCCATAATCGACGAGATCACCGACGGTCCCGCCGCCAGCATCGCCTCGCATTGCGCATCAAAATCGGGCAAGGGCGCATCGTCCGTCGGTTCCGGGACGGGCGGTCCCCATTCGCCCAAGAAAGCGCGCAGCCGCGCTTCATGCGCCGGATCGCGGGCGGGGGCGGGGTCTGGTATCCACGTATTGATCTGGAACGCGCCGTTTGTCTTTGCCCGAACCTGTGTGGCCCATTCCTCGATCTGTGCCCCAGTCATCATCAGCGCCCCGCAAGCCCCCATCCCCCCGGCCCGCGCGACGGCAACGGCCAGTTCAGGCGGCGAAGCCCCCGCCATCGGGGCCATCAGAATGGGGGCGCGCAGGCTGTAAGTGGCACAAAAGGCGTTGGCACGTTGTAGCGGTGTCATGGATCGCTCTCTCCCGGTATCATACCAATCGCCCTGACTGGCGACTCATTTTGAGGCTTCCCAAATCCTGCGAATTCTGAATCATTGTCATCGAAGCAAGGAGGTTTCGATGACAGTGATGGTAACACGCGAGGATTTGACGGCTGTGGAGTTGCGGGAAGCGGCCTGCAT
>CALFVD010000056.1 GCA_937928005.1 uncultured Neomegalonema sp.
ATCGCTCCGAATGCGATTGCAAAGGCGGCGCAAGCAGTACTAAGCCGTAGGAAACAACATAGGCCGGACACACGTCCGACCAGTGCTCCTTTGCAGCAAAAACACTGCTGCATCGTATTTTTATTCGGAAGATTTACAGCAACCATGGCAAGCACCAATTACGATCTATGGAGCTTCACAACTTTGGGTGGCGCTGTTAAGAAAAGTTTACTGTAAAAAATCAAATAACTATAATAAATAAACTTTATTTATTAAAAATTAATACATTAATTAACAAACTAATTGTTTAAAAGGCAATATCATACCTGTTTTAATTTAATACACTAGATGGGTTTCAATGCTTTATGCCAATCAACATTGCTGATTTTCTGTTTTCGGTTCGTGAGTTCTCAGAGATGCCCCCAAAGGGGGGCGGCTGGCAATCGTGTGCTGACAAAAGTTCAATTGCGCTGATATCACAATGCCCGCCAGCCTATATCGGTACGGTAGAAGCCGTTATTCCAGCGGACCATGGAGGCGGCGGCATAGGCGCGGGTGCGGGCTTTGGCGGGGTTTTCGCCGAGTGCGGTGATACCAAGCACACGGCCTCCATTGGCGAGGGTCAAGCCGTCCTGCGTTTTCGTTCCCGCGTGGAAGATCGTCACTTTGGGGTCGGCCTGTGCTTCGTCCAAACCGTCGATGACATCGCCGCGCTCATAGGAGCCGGGATAGCCTTTTGCGGCCATAACGACGGTAAGACAGGTCTCATCGCGCCAATCTAGGGCAGTGCCCGCCAGCGCGCCGTCTGCACAGGCGGCGAGAACAGGCAGCAGATCAGTCTTGAGCCGGGGGAGAATACATTGGCATTCGGGGTCGCCGAAGCGCGCGTTGATCTCGATCAGCTTGGGGCCGTCCGGTGTGAGCATCAGGCCCGCATAAAGGATGCCAGCATAGGGCGTTCCACGCGCGGACATTTCGTTGAGGATTGGCGTAACGATGCCGTCGAGGGCCATTTTCTCTAGCGCCGGGGTCAGGCTTGGGGTGGGGGAATAGGCACCCATGCCGCCGGTATTCGGCCCTTCATCGCCATCATAGGCGCGTTTATGGTCCTGCGCACCCGCCAGCGGCAGAATGGTCTTACCATCGGTGAGAACGAAAAAGCTGGCTTCCTCGCCGATCAGCTTTTCTTCGAGGACGACTGAACCACCGCCGGGGCCGTCAAAGATATGGTCAATGGCGGCGAGGGCGTCGGCCTCAGTTTCGGCAACGATCACGCCCTTACCTGCGGCGAGGCCATCGGCTTTTACCACAATGGGTGCGCCATTCGCGCGGATATGGGCTTTTGCCTCGGCGGGAGTGTCAAAGGCGGCATAGCGGGCGGTGGGCGCGCCGCTATCATCGCAGACTTGTTTGGTGAAGGTTTTCGATGTCTCCAGCATCGCCGCCGCACGGCTGGGGCCGAAAACACGAAATCCAGCAGCACAGGCGGCATCGGATACGCCCGCCGCGAGGGGGGCTTCTGGGCCGATAACGAGTAGGTCGATTTTTTCGCTGTGGCAGAATGCGATAACCTGTTCTGCGTCATCGGGGTTGAGGTCGATGCAATCGGCGACGGCGGCGATTCCCGCATTGCCGGGGGCGCAGAACAGCTTTTCGAGGAGAGGTGATTGCGCAATCGACCAAGTGAGCGCGTGTTCGCGCCCACCGCCACCCAAAACCAGCACCCGCATGTCGTATCTCCCGTGGACCCATCCCATGCGCGCGTTCTATGGTATGCGTAACCAGCCGACAAGGAGCGCGCGTATGTTGATCGACCGGGATGACGATGATGGTGAGGGACAGGGCAATCTGGCCGAACAATCCGTCACTGATCTGTCGAACGCGATCAAACGCACGGTCGAGGATAGGTTTGGCCTTGTGCGGGTGCGGGGCGAGATTGGGCGCGTGTCGCGGCCCCGGTCGGGGCATGTGTATCTCAGCCTGAAGGACGATAAGTCCGTCATTGACGGTGTGATGTGGAAAGGCGTTGCCTCGCGCCTATCGGTATCGCCAGAGGAGGGGATGGAGGCGGTCGTTACCGGGCGGCTGACGACGTTTGGGGGGCAGTCGAAATATCAGATCGTGATCGATCATCTGGCCCCGGCGGGCGCAGGCGCGCTGATGGCGATGCTGGATGCACGGCGGCGGGCATTGGAGGCCGAAGGTTTATTCGCGGCCTCGCGCAAAAAGGCGATACCGCTAATCCCGAAGACCATCGGTATTGTCACATCGCCATCGGGCGCGGTGATCCGGGATATCCTGCATCGGTTGGCGGAGCGGTTTCCCTGTGATGTGTTGGTCTGGCCGGTTGCGGTGCAGGGCAAAGCCTGCGCGGGCGAGGTAGCGCGGGCAATCAAGGGGTTCGATGCCCTAGCGCCCGGCGGACCCGTGGCGCGGCCTGACGTGTTGATCGTGGCGCGCGGCGGCGGGTCCATCGAGGATCTGTGGGGCTTTAATGAAGAGGAAGTGGTGCGCGCCGCTGCCGATTGCTCAATTCCGCTGATCTCGGCCATTGGGCATGAAACCGATGTGACATTGTTGGATCATGTGGCCGATCTGAGGGCACCGACGCCAACGGGTGCGGCGGAAAAGGCGGTGCCGGTACGCGCTGACCTGATTGCGCAGGTGTCTGAGAAGGGAAACCTGCGCGTGCGGGCGATGACGCGGCGGTTGGATACGCTGCGCGAGCGGAATGTACAGGCGGCGCGACTACTGCCCAAACCCGATGCGTTAATCGGGGATAAGCGGCAGAAGGTCGATCTGGCGGGGCAGGGGCTATCCCGTGCATTGCTGGATATCTTTGCCGAACACCGGGCGGGCATGGCCGATGCCCGTGCCAGCCTACGCCCTGCTGCGATGCAGGCACGCCTGCGCGAAGCCGAAAGCGGATTTCGGCAAATGTCGGCGCGCTTGTCGCCGGTACGGCTGAGGCGGACAATTACGGAGCGCGGCGATGGGCTGCGGGCGTTATCGGCGGCGATGGTGCGCACGGGGCGCGGTCTGCTGACAGAGCGTGAAGCGGCCCTCAAGGGCTTTGCGCGGATGATAGAGGCGGTATCCTATCAGCGAGTGCTGGATCGTGGATTTGCGGTTGTGCGTGATTCTACTGGAAATGTCGTAACGGCGCCCGACGGTATTACGGATGGAAATGCGTTGGACGTTGAGTTCGCAGCGGGCAAACATCTTCCCGTTATCGCCGGAAAAGGCGGCAAACCACGCCCACGCAAGGCATCGCGTACGGATAAATCCGACAACGCCCCGCCCGATCTATTCAATTTTCAATAAAAAGCACTGCACTTAAATCACGGTTTAGCTTTCGCGTTCAGATTGATCCTCGAAATAACATTGCCGAGGGTTTTCATGGCTTCATCATTTGTTGGTTTTACGCGGGCAACGCAGGGCAATATCGCCATTATGACCGGCCTTCTTTTTGGCATGGTCGCGATGGCGGCGGGCGGTGGTGTGGATATGGCATCGGCCTATGAATACCGCTCTGACCTTCAAGCTGTAGCGGATCGTGCGGCGATCTACGGCGCGCGTGATGAGGAACGTGAAGAAGCAGATGTTGAAACATTTGCCATCGAAGCCCTGTCAAAATACGAAAGAAACACCTTCGATATTACGGTCGATAAAAGCGGCTCGGAAGTCACCGTTCGCATTGATGGCCAATCCGAAAACCGCTTCATGGGCTTGTTTGGGATGAGGACAATCGATGTCGGTGTCGAATCCAAAGCGGCGAATGTGCCGGGGCTTGTCACGGATATTGAGGTTGCGCTGGTTCTAGACGTGACCGAATCCATGGCGGATGACATGCCAGCATTGCGTGAAGCGGCGCTAGAACTCGTCAATCAACTTTATGAGGCGGGCGAGGAGCGCGTCAAAATATCGGTCGTTCCCTATACCGCGACGGTCAATATTGGCCATGATGCATCGATGGATTGGATGGATACCAATGCCCAGAATGCGCATCATGCCATTGAGAGCGAGCAAGTCATGGTGAAGCAATGCATTGTGCCTTCCGTGCCGGGCGGCAATACTGCGACTGGCAACACCACGCCCGGATGTAGTGCGATTTGCGGATGCGCTGGACAAGCGGCCTGTGGCGGGGGAGGCGATGGCGCATCGCTCGATATACTTGATGGTCTACGCTATGCGGGGTCGCCTATTTTAGAGAAGATTGCCGCACTCATCACGCCCACCGGCGCTATAGCGGGGTCGCATTCCTATCCCGTACCTGCCGCAACCGCCTGTCCTTTTTATACGCCTAATGAAATCAATAACTTTGATTTGTTCGATGCGATCCCCAATACCGATTGGATGGGCTGTGTCGAGGCGCGCCCGGCTCCTTATGACGTCACGGATGTGGCCCCCGGCAGTGATGCGGACAGCAAATTTGTTCCCTTCTTCTGGGCTGATGATTCGGATCGGTATGCAGATACCGAAACATGGCTGAACAATTACCTTGATGATAACATTGGTCTGGAGGCTGAAGCCCCCGCCCAAGTGCCGAATTGGTATCTTACGCAACGTGCTTCGATATACAAATATGATGGTGTGACCCCTGCTGATATCGTTGAGATGGGCGCTAATATGAAAGGGCCAAACCGTAGCTGCCCTGCGCCTATCCTGCCGTTGACTTCATCAAAGGCGACTGTCGTGCAGAAAATCAACGACTTAACCCATCGTAACGGTGGCGGGACTGTTATTTCCGAAGGGCTGGCATGGGGTTGGCGCGCTGTTTCGCCGGGTGAGCCGTTCTCGCAGGGCGTCGCTTACGATAATCCCGAAGTGAAGAAGATCATCATTCTTCTGAGTGACGGCGCGAACGCGGTGCAACAGCGGGGCGAGAAAGCGGATGGCATGCCCGTCGATAAAGATGTGTCGGGGGATTATACGGCTTATGGCTATGCGTCATCCTTTACCAATGGCCAACGTCGGCGCGCATTTTTCGACAGCGCTTCTAATCCGGGCACGCCGTACTTCAAGCAAATACGCGAATATCTTGATGAGCGTACGCAGCTTGTTTGCGAGAACATCAAAACGGCTGACGAGCGAAATCCCGTTGAAATCTACTCTGTGTTGGTCGGTGATCATGATCAGCGGACAGAAAAGCTGCTATCCGATTGTGCGACCGCTGAGATTACGCATTACAGAAACGCTTCTCAGATGACAGAGTTGAAGGAAGCGTTTGCCGAGGTTGCGACTGATATTATCGGAGCGGGCCGGGCGCGTATCATCCAATAAAACGACTTACGATTATCCTGAATCACCAAGCACCATGTTTCGTGCAGATATTGGCGTGACACAATCCACTAGGTCCATTGCGAATCTCTATATGGTTGCGCTTTGTCCATAGAAACTCGCCGAAACCGCAAGGTTTTAGGCGAGTTTTCGTATTATCCGCAAGGCGAGGATATTGACGCTGTCCGTAGTATTCCCGTACGCTGCTCTACGCATATGCAAGGTACGCGGGCGAGGGGGCATTTTGCTTCCGCGCTTGGGGAGACAAGGGACAGCACATGACATCACGTATTTTGGCAACCGCGTCGGTCGTCGCTATCGCATTCGGTACGGCGACATCGGCTCAGGAATTGCCGACTTGGAACCCCCAAACGATTTGTACCGAGGATAGTACACCACAGCATTGCCGCTTCCTTGAAGGGCAAGCACGGGCGCATATCTCGCAGCAGTGGGAATTTATGCCCTCCCGCGTGCGTGCGCGATGCCTTTCCTCGACCGAGGAGCAGGAGAGCGAAAGCTGGCGCGTCTTTGCTGATTGCCTTGCTGATGCAGCCAAAAAACCGGCCAATGGTGATGTTCAGGTGGCGGGTGGCGAAGGCTCCGGTGTGGATTCTGCGTTAAATGCGGAACTAGAAGCGGCCAAGGCGCGTATCGCGGAGCTGGAGGCAAATGCAGGCGACGATGGCGCTAGAGACCGGGTCGCTGAATTGGAGGCCGAACTGGCAAAAGCGACCACATCTGTACGGTCCAGCGAAGTGAGAATCGACGGGCTACAGCAGCGATTGCTTGCCGCGATTAATGCACAGGATGCGGCGGGTGATGCAGATTCGGATGATGATGCACAGAGCGCCCGTATCGCTGAGTTAGAAGCTGAATTGGCAAAAGCGACCACATCTGCACGATCCAGCGAAGTGAGGATCGAAGGGTTGCAGCAGCGATTGCTTGCGGCGGTTGATGCACAGGATGCGGCGGGTGACGATGCGCAGGACGCGCGCATCGCTGAGTTAGAGGCCGAACTGGCAAAAGCGACCACATCTGCGCGGTCAAGCGAAGTGAGAATCGACGGATTGCAGCAGCGCCTCCTCTCCACGGTCGATGCACAGCAGGATGGTGCAGATGCGTTGCAGGGCGCTCTCGACAAGGCGGAGGCTCGCGCACGAGGCGCAGAATTCCGCTCCAAGGCTCTACAGGCAACCTTGTTGGAAACGATTGCCCGCAGCAAAGCCGCCAAGGACGACGGCGAGCAAAGCGCCGCACGCATTACGGAGCTTGAAGGCGAATTAGATGCCGCGCAAACAGAAGCGAAGCGTGGACTTGCGCGCATCGAAGGGCTGCAAGGCCGCCTGATGGAGATGCAAGATAATGCAAGTGAAGGCGATGATTCGGGCGCTGCCGCTCAGATCGCTGATCTACAAGCGCGCCTTGCAGTGATGCAGGAGATTTCAGGCGAAGAGCGCGAGCAACATCGCGCCCGGATTGCTGATCTCGAAGAACAGCTTGTGAAATCAATGAAGGAAGTCGAGGCCGCATCCGCCGGGTCAGATGAAGAAATGACGGCGAAAGTGGCTGATTTAGAGGCCAAGCTTTCAAAAGCACAGGCATCGACACGCAGTGGTGAAGTGCGAATTGAAGGGCTTCAACAGCGTTTGATGGCGGCCATGGATCGTGAAGCGGCTCAAGGCGATGGTGGCGGCGGATCAGATAGCGCCGCACTGCAAGGGCAATTGGCAACGGCACAATCGCGTATCGAAAACCTGCAATCGCGGTTGTCATCAAGCCGTGCGGCGCTGAAGAATGCCGAGCGTGATGGTGGAGTTTCGGCCAGTAATCTGGCAAATGCGCGCACTCGAATTGCGGCGCTTCAAGACGCAATGATCGAAAACCGCCGTGCCGCTGCGGCTGCGGCGGCTGCGGAGGCCGCTAATAACGCCGATGATGGCGAGCAGGTTCAACGCCTGCAAACCATGCTCGATAACCAACGGGAGCGGGCTGGTCGTATTGGCGAAAAAGTTGCCGAGCAACGCGGGCGTATCCGTGAATTGGAAGGTGAAGTGCGCAGCCTGCGCCGTGTCGCAAAAAGTGCGGGCAGCGTTTCATGCCAGCAACGCATGAATGACGTTGTGTCGGCTGGCGGTATTCAATTCGCCAATAATAAAACGGATATCCGCGCCGATGCCGCGCAAACCATCGACCGGCTGATTTCCATTGCGCAAGATTGCAACGGTAGGAAGATCACCGTGAAAGGCCACACAGATACCAGCGGCGAGCGCAGCTATAACCTACAATTGTCGCAGCGCCGCGCCGACGCTGTCGCGGCCTATATGGAGCGTAAAGGTATTGATGCGGGCCGTATCAACGCGGTTGGGGTCGGCCCAGACGAGCCGATTGCAGATAATAACACCCGCGCGGGCCGTACGCAGAACCGCCGTATCGAGATTGTCATCGAATAACATGCGCGCGATATCGCCAATGATCGGGGGCTGCTTCCATTGGAAGCGGCCCTTTTTCTTTTCCTGCTGCGCTGCACGCGATATGACCGTCTCAATCGAGTCTTACAGGGGGCAGCAATGCCAATCGTCACGGTCTTTGGTGGGTCCGGCTTCATCGGACGCTATGCAGTGCGCAAGCTGGCCAAGCGCGGTTGGCGCGTGCGTGTGGCAGTACGCCGCCCCAATGAAGCGATGTTCCTACGCACGGCGGGCGATGTAGGGCAGGTCGAGACGATACAGGCCAATATCCGCGACGATGCCTCGACCGAGCGGGCAATTGCCGGGTCGGATGCGGTGATCAATCTCGTAGGTATCCTGTTTCCAGCTGGCAAGCAGACTTTCGATGCAGTGCAGCGGGATGGGGCAGAGCGGATTGCTCGGTATTGCGCGGCGCATGGTGTCGAAAAGCTGGTGCATATTTCAGCCATCGGTGCGGATGTGGAATCGGAGGTTTCGTATCAACGGACCAAGGCCGAGGCAGAAGCCGCCGTACTGCGCTATGTGCCAACGGCGACGATCCTGCGCCCATCGCTGGTGTTCGGGCCGGAAGACCAGTTCTTTAACCGCTTTGCGGGCATGGCGCGGATGGCGCCGATACTGCCACTGGTGGGTGGCGATACGCGGTTTCAGCCGGTCTATGTTGGCGATGTGGCCGAGGCGGTTGTCACTGCGCTAGGATCGGCGGATGCGCAGGGCCAGACTTATGAGCTTGGCGGGCCAGAAATCGTAACGATGCGCGAAGTGTTTGAGATCATCATGGAAGAGACGGGCCGTAAATGCGCCGTGCTTCCGGTGCCGAATTGGGTGGCGAAGATTCAGGGGTCGGTACTGCAACTATCGAGCAAGATTGGCATTGCTCCAATCCTGACCCGTGATCAGGTAGCGATGCTGGAGGTCGATAATGTCGTCGCCGATGATGCCAAGACATTAGGCGACCTTGGGGTCAAAGGGACGACGCTAGAGGCGATTTTACCGACCTATCTGTACCGGTATCGACCTTCGGGTCAGTACGCGCATATGAAGGTCAATCGCTGAGGCCGCGTCCCCAAAACTGTAGGGTTTTGTGAGTTTCGGCAATATTATCGATGTCTTTCCACGCGAAACGGGTTGTGATGCCGTCGAGCGGCGCATAACCGCGCTTGCGCCAGAAGGCATCGTTAGGCCGATACGTGGCGGGCTTTGCCGGATGATCATCGGGGCGGATTACGCTGCAAAAACAAGCGCGTGCTGCGTCCAAGCTGCGAGCATGGGCTTCGCGGGCGTCAAAGAAAGCATGGCCGAGGCCAAGGCGGCGATACGCGGGTAGCAGTACCGATTCTGCGCAATAGAACAGGTCGTCGATATCCTCGCCGCGTGCGATGAAGGGAGTGGCCCAATCATCCTCAACCTGCGCCATGGGCGCGCCGGTCGATGCGCCGACGATGTGCGCACCATCCCTAACGACAACGACAATTGCGCCCGGGGCATCGGCGAAGGTCGCGAGGTAGTCGCGTTCATAGGCGAGGTCGCCATCATAAAGGTAAGGGAAATCGCGAAAGACAGCGATGCGCAGGGCGGCGATATCGGGGATTGCGGCGCGCAAGGCATTTCCGGTCGCCGTTTCGACCGATAGGCCGCGTGTCCTCCATGTGGTCATGCCTGCGCCCGATTGCCGATGATCTGACGTGCGAGAATGGGGGTGGCCAGAAGGGCACCAGCCGCCATTGTGGGCAAGCCGGGGGCAATGAAGAGCAACGCGACAAGGCCGAGCCACCATCGTTCCCACCCGCGCAGGGGGGTTAGCAAGAAGCCCGAGAAGGCGACACCGATCAAGGTGATCCCCGCCATTGCGCCCGCCAGCGTGACGATAAACGCGCTCCACGTAAAGCCTTGTGCAACCAGCAACAGGGCAGGAGAGTAGACAAAGACAAAGGGTACGAGGGCTTTCGCGATGCCGAGGCGGAAGGCCGTATTTCCCGTGCGGAAGGGGTTCGATCCGGCGATTCCTGCGGCGGCATAGGCGGCGAGCGCCACGGGGGGCGTAATGTCGGCCAAAACCCCATAATAAAAGACGAAGAAATGGGCGACAAGCGGCTCGACCTGTAGCTGCGCAAGGGCCGGTCCGGCGACGGCGACGAGGATGATGTAGGTGGCGGTCGTCGGGATGCCCGCACCCATAATGATGCAGGCGATGGCGATCAGCAGAAGTGAGAAAAACAGCGCCAATTGCTGCATTTCAAACATGCTAAAGGGCCAGATTGCGCCGACGCTCGCGCCCATGTCGCTGGCGGTTTGCACCACGACATAGCCGAGGCGAAAGCCGACACCGGTAAGGGTAACGACGCCGACGATGATGCCGACACAGGCAGCCGCCGCACCGACCGATATCGTGTTGCGCGCGCCCGCCGCAAGGGCATCCCAAAGGCCGCTAAATGTCAGACGGTTATAGGGATTGAGGACACCGACGAAAACACAGGCGATGATGCCATAAACGGCGGCAAAGTCTGGTGTGCGCCCACTGAGAATAAAATAAACGAGGATAATGAGCGGGATGATTGATAGCCAATGCTGGCGTAGCACGAGGCCAGCCTTGGGCATTTCTTCCGCCGTCAATCCACGCAATCCGAGTTTGCGCGCCTCCAGATGAACCATCACGAAGATGCCGAAATAGTGGAGGAGGGCGGGAAAGAGAGCGGCGGCGAGGACATCGCGTAGCGGAATTTCGAGGTATTCAACCATGATGAAAGCCGCCGCGCCCATCACGGGCGGGGTGATCTGGCCCCCGGTGGAAGCGGTGGCCTCGACCGCGCCTGCGAAATGAGGGGGATAGCCGACTTTTTTCATGGCGGGGATGGTCAGCGCGCCGGTGGTAACGGTGTTGGCGATCGAGGAACCTGAGATCGACCCCATAAACGCGGAGGCGCAGATGGCGACCTTGGCGGGGCCGCCCGCGTAGCGACCTGCGATAACAGAGGCGAGGTCGATGAAAAGTTGACCGAGGCCAATGCGGGTGGCGAGAACGCCGAACAGGATGAACAGAAAAACATATTGCGCCATGACGCCGATGGCGATGCCGTAGATGCCCTGATTGGTCATATAGAGGTGGTTGATGATACCCAGCCAGCTCGTACCGCCATGCTTGAGCGCGCCGGGGGCATAGGGGCCGAAGATGGCGAAGGCGATGAATAGGAGCGCGATCAGGGGTAAAGTCGGACCAATGGAACGACGTGCAGCTTCGAGCGTGATGACCAGAAGGGCGGTGCCCATAAAGACATCGGATTGCGAGGGGTTGCCAACGCGCTCGGCGACAATTTCGGGCGGTAGCAATGGTAGATAGAGCGCAGCGGTGATGGCGAGAACGGAGAAAATAAGATCAAGGATCGACACGCCTTGCAGGCGATACCATGCCGAAGGGGCAAGACCGGGGCCGCGCTTGCGCCACGGAAACAATAGGAAGACGAGGCCCAGCACGAAAGCGAGGTGAATGCCTCGATGCAGCAACTCGCGGATCAGGCCAAAGCCTGATGCATAGAAATGATAGACCGACATCGCGACCAATGCCGCCGAGATGATAAGGGCCAACTTTGGCCCCGTCTCGCGAAAGGCCGTTTCGGGGTCGTATTTTCGCTCTAAATTGGCGAGTTCTTCGGGCGACAGGGTCCGCGTCTCATCGGCCATTGCCGCCTCCGTCAGTCAAAAAAGCACAGCTCCGGATTGATATCCGGGGCTGTCTGTATTCAAGGGTATTGCTTATTGCAGCATATCCATCAACTCACCAAGGCGGGCGTTGAGGGCTTCGAGTTCGCTGCGGATAGCCGCCTTCGACATTTTTGGGCTACCATCTGCGGAGAGGAGGCCAGCCTCCATGTAGAAACGTTTCGCGCCATCATGCAAAGGCACGCCGATGCCGTTTAGCGCTGAGTCGGGCGTAATTGTCTTACCTTTGGCATGGCCAAAATCGAGCAGTTTACGGGAGTTCTTGTTCCACAGCGCCTTGGTGATGCCATAGATCAATTCGTCATCTTGCTTTGCGCTAGTGAACCATTGTGCGCCCACGGCGACGGTCGGGGTGTTGTCGACACCATCATATGTACCCGCCGGGATATCGCTCATGGCAAAGAAGCCGTATTTGTCGGTCAGGGCAGATGCCGCTGCACCGTCGATGGGCACAAGCGTCATGTCGGATGCGGAGGCCAACTCGACCAGTGAGCCAGTTGGATAGCCCGCAACGACAAAGAAGGCGTCGATCTTGCCATTGCGCAGGGCTTCGGATGCGGCATTGCCTTTCAGCGCCTCAGCGGTGAGGTCATCGGTGGACAAGCCAGAGGCTTCGAGGATCAGCTTTGCGTCGACATAGGTGCCCGAACCCGGCTCATCGAGCGAAACGCGCTTGCCCTTTAGGTCTTCGACCGAATCAATACCGCTATCTTTGAGGGTCACAAGGTGGATATGTTCCTCAAAAAGCGCGGCAATGGTGCGCAGATCGGTCGCCTTTTCTTTACCTTCCATCGTTCCGGTGCCTGTGAACGCCCAGAAGGCAACGTCGGATTGGGCAAAGCCCGAATCGCGTAGGCCGGAAATGATGGCATTGATATTATCGACAGAACCGCGCGAGGAAACGGCGGAGGCGATCAGGCCGGGCACGCCACAGCTACCCCCCTTATCGCAATCGCGCGAGCCGGGAGGGTTGGAAATCGCATTCGCGATCACGCCGCCGACCGGATAGTAAGTATAGGCGGTGCCACCCGTGCCGATGGTGAAGAATGTTAAATCTTGTGCCGAAACACTGCCGGTAAAACTGGCGATTGCCAGTCCAGCTGCGGCAATTGTCTTGGTGATGCTTTTCATTCGGATCACGTTTTTCCCTTTCAACATCGACGGTTCTGTCCGTCTGTGGCGCGACGGTAACGCGATCAGCGGACTCTGAACAAGAAAACTTTCCGCATATTTCCCTTTTCAGATCGTACAAGGCGTCCTATATTGTGGATGTTCGCGTAAGTGGACTATGGTGATAAACGCGCGTGTAATAAGCGGCTTGGACCCGGGGGCGGTACCCGGCGGCTCCACCAGACATTCCCGTCGTTTGCGGGATGGACGGGGCCGAAATAGGATCGACAAACGTCTAAAGGCGTAGCTTTTACCCGGCATTGTACCGCCGTTATCGGGCTATTCGCACAATTGCAAACGACAATAGTGCTCCGGTTGCTCTCGCCGCTTAATGCGGTGCGAAGACTGGAACTTAAGTCTTAGTCCTTAGCAGGGCTAAGCGGGGTTCGGAGGCACCTGGCAACAGAAGCCTTCACTTTAATAGATATAAATTGCCACATTTGCAGTGAGCTGTATAAACGGTTATCTACTAAGAAAAAGTGGCATTTGAGTCTTGGCCGGAAGCCTGACTTAATAAATGAGTAAATCGTAATAGCGCCCGTAAATGTCGTTATTATTTTCGCCCACTGTCAATCAAAGTTGACAGCGCAGAACGTAACGAAAACTTATTTGAAGAAATTGCTTTCAGATGTCTCAATTTACTCTATAATTGGTTTCAAATCTTGGGGGGCGCATGTCTGCTGGACCGATCGATTACCTAGAGTTGACACGCGAGGGGCTGCGAAGCGTCATGGCGAAGTCGCTTACGTATACGATAGCCAACGGCCTCGTCGAGGACCAGCATTTCTACATTACGTTCTTGACCACACATTCCGGCGTTGTGATGCCCGAATGGCTGAAAGCACAATTTCCCGAAGAGATAACCATTGTCCTGCAATACGAGTTTCGTGATCTGGCTGTAATGTCTGATCGTTTCTCGGTGAGCCTTAGTTTCAACGGGCGGTCAGCAATTCTTGTTGTGCCATTTGCGGCGGTGAAGACGTTCATGGACCCAAGCGTGAATTTCCAGATCGATATCCCGATGCCCGAAACCCATGAGGGTGCCCCTGTCGAGGCGGAAGAGCCGGGCTTTGCCATGGATGCGGTGGCAGCCAGCCTACCCGCATCGGAAGAGCCGTCCGTTGCCAGTGAGGGCGAAGGCGACCGTGTGGTCAGCCTCGATGCTTTCCGCAAGAAGTAGCCATGTCCTCCAACAGGCGATATACCGCGCGCGAGTGACAATTTCGACGCGAGGGACATCGGCATGGGCAATACAGATATTCGACAAGAAAACGACTCGTTCGGTCCACTAGAAGTGCCAGCGGATCGGTACTGGGGCGCGCAGACGCAGCGATCGATCTTGAATTTTCCGATTGGCTGGGAAAAACAGCCCGTCGCCATCGTGCGCGCGCTTGGTGTCATCAAGCAGGCATGCGCGCGGGTGAATGCCACGAATGGCGATTTGGATGGTGAGTTAGCCGTGGCCATCGCGAATGCGGCGCAGGAAGTTATCGACGGCAAGCTCGATGACCATTTTCCGCTGGTGGTGTGGCAGACTGGATCGGGCACCCAATCAAATATGAACGCCAACGAAGTCATCTCGAACCGCGCTATCGAGATGCTGGGCGGTGAGATGGGGTCGAAAACACCCGTCCACCCAAACGACCACGTCAATCGCTCGCAATCGTCGAATGATACCTTCCCAACGGCCATGCACATCGCCGCCGCGCGCGTTGCCCATGATGTGCTGCTACCGGGGTTGGAGAAATTGCGCGCTGAACTTGATGCAAAAACAAAGAGCTTCGAGGCGATTATCAAGATCGGGCGGACACATACTCAGGATGCAACACCCCTGACATTGGGTCAGGAATTCGGCGGGTACGAAACACAGGTGCGCTATGGCATCGCGCGGGTGAAGCGGGCGCTGGAGGCGGTGTATCCGCTGGCGCAGGGCGGTACGGCGGTCGGCACGGGGCTGAATACGCGCGAGGGATACGCGGCGGCGGTAGCGGCGGAGATTGCGTCGATTACCGGACTGCCCTTTGCGACCGCTGAGAATAAATTCGAGGCGCTGGCGGCGCATGATGCCATTGTCGAAATGTCGGGCGCGCTAAAAACCGTGGCCGCGTCACTGTTCAAAATTGCCAATGATATCAGGTTGCTGGGGTCTGGGCCGCGCTGTGGTTTGGGCGAATTGAACCTGCCAGAGAATGAGCCGGGCAGCTCGATCATGCCGGGCAAGGTGAACCCAACCCAATGCGAGGCGCTGACGCAGGTTTGCGCGCATGTGATGGGCAATGATGCGGCGATTGGGTTTGCGGGATCTCAGGGGCATTTTGAGCTGAACGTCTATAAGCCGATGATGATCTATAACCTGCTGCAATCCATGCAGTTGTTGGGCGATGCTTCGGTTGCCTTTACCGATAATTGCGTCGCGGGGATCGAGGCGAACGAGGACCGGATTGCAAAGCTGATGAACGAAAGCCTAATGCTGGTGACGGCGCTGGCACCGGAAATCGGCTATGATAATGCGACCAAGGTGGCGAAGACGGCGCATAAAAACGGCACCACACTCAAGGAAGAGGCGCTTGCGCTTGGCTTCTGTGATGCCGAAACATTTGATCGGGTCGTGCGGCCTGAACAGATGATCGGGCCGAAGGGATAGCTATATCGCTGCGGCGACACCGATTGCCAGTTTATCGACAAGTTCGCCGATTTGGTCGTCGGAAATAATGAAGGGTGGGGCGAGGAGAACGTGGTCGCCCCGCGCGCCGTCGATGGTTCCGGCCATCGGGTAACAGATGAGGCCCGCCTCAAAGGCCGCTTTTTTGATGGTCGCGGCGACTTTTCGCGATGGATCGAAGGGGGCTTTCGTCTCGCGATCCTCGACCAGTTCGACCCCGCGAAAGAGGCCACGCCCCCGGATATCGCCGATATGGGGGTGCTGGCCAAAAGTGTCGCACAGCGCAGCGTCAAGTTTCTCGCCCTGTTGGCGCACGCGGGGGAGTAGGTCGCGCCCAATGAGTGCATTCACCACCGCCAACCCCGCCGCCGTCGCCGCCGGATGACCAAGATAAGTGTGGCCATGCTGGAAAAAACCGCTGCCGTTTTCGATGGCGGCGTAGATTTCGGCGGTGCAAAGCATGGCCCCGATAGGCTGATACCCCGCACCAAGACCCTTTGCTATGCACAGGATATCGGGGGCAATTCCATCGCGCTCACAGGCGAATAAATGCCCCGTGCGCCCCATGCCGCACATCACTTCATCCAAGATGAGAAGAACGCCATACGTGTCACAGATTTCGCGGATGCGGCGGAAATAGCCTTCGACGGCGGGCACCGCACCGATGGTTGCGCCGACGACAGGCTCGGCCATGAAGGCCATGACCGTCTCCGGGCCTAACCGTAGGATTTCGTCTTCGAGAGACTGCGCCGCCCGCGCGCCGTATTGCTGCTCGCTCTCATCGTCGCGCTTGTGGCGATAGGCGTAGCAGGGGTCGATATGGGCGACATCCATCAGGATGGGCGCAAATTGCGCGCGCCGCCATTCATTGCCGCCTGCGGCGAGGGCACCGAGGGTATTGCCGTGATAGCTTTGTTTGCGGGCGATGAGGTTGGTGCGCTGTGGCTCACCTTTTTCCAAAAAATATTGCCGGGCCAGCTTTATTGCGGCTTCGGTCGCCTCTGACCCGCCGGAGACAAAATAGACGCGATCTATGCCTTTTGGGGCATGTTCGATCAGTAAGTCGGCGAGGGATTCCGCCGGTTTTGAGGTGAGAAAGCCGGTATGAGCAAAAGCGAGGCGATCGAGCTGATCTTTGATTGCTTGCGTGATTTCTGGATCACCATGGCCAAGGCACGAAACGGCGGCACCGCCGGAGCCATCGAGATATCGCTTGCCCGTGCTATCAATCAGATAGCACCCCTCGCCCCCAACCGCGACGGGTAGAGATGCTTTGGTGTGACGGGGGAAAACATGGCTCATAATGGGTTCTCCATGCCGTCAGTTCAGGTGCGGCATGGAAACCATATGGAGATGCGCGGCGAGTGCAAGGATTGCCTCACCGCGCTAATTGATCAGGAAGCCCAATCGTATCCGCGCTCGCCATGGGCGGTGTAATCGAGACCTTCGATCTCATCGTCTTCGGTTACTCGTAGGGGGAATACCAAGGCACAGAGCTTGACCAACACGACACTGACGATCAGCGTGAAGACCCCAACGGCCACAAGCGCGATGATCTGGGTCATCAAGCCCTGTCCATCGACCAGCGGGGAGGTGGCCAGCAGCGGCGCCATCAGCGTGCCGAAAATACCGCCAACGCCGTGGACGGCGAAGACATCGAGGGTATCGTCGATCTTAAAGCGCGATTTGATGACACCGCACATTTCCTGACACAGTACACCGGCGACCGCACCGATAATGAGCGCGCCAACTGGGCCAACAAAGCCAGAGGCGGGGGTGATGGAGGCTAGGCCCGCAATCGTGCCCGTAACCATACCGATCATGGATGCCTTGCCGTGCTTGTATCGCTCGTAAAGCGCCCAAGTGATCGAAGCGGTGGCAGCGGAGATATGGGTGACAACGAGGGCCATTGCTGCGCCGCCATCCGCCGCGAGCTGTGATCCCGCATTAAAGCCGAACCAGCCGACCCAGAGCATAGACGCGCCGATCATGGTCATGCCGGGATTGTGGGGTGGTTTCAGATCCTTCGGGAAACCGCGCCGCGCGCCAAGGCTGACCCCGATGACGAGGGCGGCGATGCCTGCGGTTTCATGGACGACGATACCGCCCGCGAAATCCATCACGCCCATCTGCGCCAGCCATCCGCCGCCCCAGACCCAATGGGTTACGGGCGCATAACAGAGCAGCATCCAAAGCGAGGAGAACAACATGACGAAGCCGAACCCAATTCGCTCGACATAGGCACCGACGATCAGGGCGGGGGTGATGATCGCGAAGGTCATCTGAAAGGCGAAGAACAATACTTCGGGGATTGTTCCGCTAAGGCTATCGGCTGTGACACCATGCAGGAAGCTTTTGCCGAGGCCGCCCCAAATCGCGTTACCATCACCGAAGGCAATCGAATAGCCGAAAGCGAGCCACAATACAGACATTGTGCAAGCAATCGCGAAGCAATGCATCAACACCGACAACACGTTACGCGCTCGCACAAGGCCGCCATAAAAAAGCGCCAGACCCGGTAGAGTCATAAATAGGACGAGCGCCGTCGCGACGATCATCCATGCGGTATCAGCACCATTCATTCTAAAATCCCCTCTGATTTTTACGGGGAGGAGGAATTCAGAAAACTGATCACAATTGCAATGGGGTCAAAGGCGGGATTTGGCGCAAAAATGTGCAGCACGGTGTATTTGCGCAAACATTAAGCAACTAATTGCTTCATTGTGATCAATAGACATTGTGATTCCTGATGGCGCTGTCGATCAGGTGAAGGGCATGAAGCGTGGCTGCGCGGCGAACATGTTCGCGGCCTAATGGGCCAAATTCTATCGTCTGCGCTTTTGCGCCCTTATCTGTCGCAACCGAAAAGCAGACGCGGCCTTCGGGCTTATGGTCAGAGCCGCCCGGTCCCGCAATTCCTGTAACGGAAATAGCGTATTGTGCCGCCGAGTTCGTCAATGCGCCGCGCGCCATTTCGGTAGCGATTTCCTCGCTGACCGCGCCATGGGTGTCGAGTGTAGCTTGCGCAACGCCCAACAAATCGATCTTCGCTTGGTTAGAGTAGGTTATGTAGCCGCGCTCATACGCATTCGATGATCCGGGGATTGCGGTAAGGGCCGCGCCGACCATGCCCCCGGTACAGCTTTCCGCTGTCACGATCATTTCGCCGCGACCTGCGGCGACCGCCACGATTTCCTGCGCTAGAAACCTGATTTGATTGTCGATCATGTGAACCATCCATGGGCCATTGCGGCCATTCCTGTTGCGATCACGGCGGCAATGATACCGGCGATTACGTCATCGGCCATAATGCCGAATGCGCCATGCTGTCGGTCAGCCCATCCTACGGGACCGGGTTTCCAGATGTCGAACAGGCGGAAAAGAACGAAAGCGGCAATCCAACCCGGATAAGGAAAAACATGCGCCGCGCTATCCGAAAACATCATGCCAAAGGAAAGCGGCCATAGGGCGATCCATTGTCCGGCAAGCTCGTCGATGATGACTTCTGAGGGATCAGCATCACCGCCTAGAGCCGACACGTATTCGCGCGTTGCCCACCAACCGAGGATGATTGCAACGATGGTTGCGGCGGCAAAAAGCGCAAAGCCGCCCGCCCAGTGTAATAGCCATGCGAGCGGGATGGATGCGGCGGAGCCAACCGTGCCGGGAGCCTTGGGAGAGAAACCCAATCCGCCCATCGTGGCAATGGCTTGTGCGATTGTTTTCATGGGGCGATCTTTATCAAAGTTGCGCTGGCCAGCGCGGCAATGCCTTCTTCGCGCCCACAGAAGCCAAGGCGTTCGGTGGTGGTGGCTTTGACGCTGACACGGTCAATTTCCAGCCCGCAGAGTTCGCCTACGCGCGCGCGCATTGCTTCGGAATGGGGGCCGATTTTTGGGCGCTCACAGATAAGGGTGATATCAACATTTGAGAGGGCAAAGCCCATTTCGGTGATGATTTCGACGGCGCGGGTCAGGAAGATTGCGCTGTCTGCGCCTTTCCATTGCGGGTCACTTGGGGGGAAATGCCGCCCGATATCCCCCGCCGCCGCCGCACCAAGAATTGCGTCGGTTAGCGTATGCAGGCCAACATCGGCGTCGGAATGACCTTTCAACCCTTTGTCATGGGGAATGGTGATACCGCATAGGGTAACGGTATCGCCTTCACAGAACGCATGAACGTCATAGCCCTGTCCGTTGCGGATATCGGGCTGGGCGAGTAGGCGCTCGGCCATCGAAAAATCCTCCGGCGTGGTCAGTTTGAAATTCAGCGGGTCGCCGGTCACGGCCATAACCGCCATCCCCGCCGACATCGCAACCGCCGCATCATCGAGATGCGTATCAAGCGAGCCACCCGTTGTTGCCGCCTCGAAAGCGGCGAGGAGGGGGGCAAAGTGAAAACCCTGTGGGGTTTGAGCGCGGCTGGTACCGTCGCGCGGGACGTTCTGGCCGAGGGTGCCGTCCTCATTGACCATCCGCATGGCGTCGATAGCGGGGAGCATCGCGACGGCTCCATCCGTATCATGCAAGGCTGTAACGACACGGTCGATGATTTCGGCCCCGATCATCGGGCGGGCGGCATCGTGGATGAGGACGATATCGGGTGATGTATCGCCCGAAAGGCTGCGTATGCCGTTGAGAACGCTGGCGGCGCGGCTGTCTCCACCATTGACCGGCGGGCGCATCTTTGAGCTGGTCCCTGCGCTTCGATCATAAAGTTTGCGGTCGTCGGGATGGATGACCACCGTTACCGTATCAATGGAAGGATGCGCGGTGAATGCGCTCAGGGTGCGGCTGAGGACCGTACGGCCCGCCACCTGTCGATATTGTTTTGGCATACCGCCGCCCGCGCGCATTCCACGTCCGGCGGCGACAATGAGGGCGGCGATGCGGTTCTTTGCGTTCATGTGCGGACAGTATTGACCGCACGCGCCGACGCAAGATTCTTGTGCGTTCCAACGCGAAAAGCTATGAGGGCAAGCCTATTCGCGGGAAGAACCATGACCCTTCAGCCTATCCAAATCGGCGCAGAACGCCTTGATGTGCCGGTCGCGCTTGCGCCAATGGCGGGGATTACGGACAGGCCGTTCCGGCATCTCGCCGCCCGTTTTGGCGCGCCTTATGTCGTGTCGGAGATGGTGGCGAGCCGGGAAATGCTGGTGAGTAGGCGGCTTTCGACAATCCGCCTCGACGTGACGCAAGATAGTGCGCTGGCCGCCGTTCAGCTTGCCGGATGTGAGGCCGAATGGATGGCCGAGGCGGCGCGCCGGGTCGAGGGGAATGGTGCGCGGGTCGTGGATATCAATATGGGATGTCCGGCCAAAAAGGTGACGACAGGATATTCAGGATCGGCATTGATGCGCGATCCTGACCGCGCCTTATCGCTGATCGAAGCAACGGTCGAGGCGGTGAGTGTGCCGGTGACACTGAAAATGCGGCTGGGTTGGAGCGACGAGATGCTCAATGCGCCGCAGATTGCGCGGATGGCCGAGGATGCGGGCGTTCAGATGTTGGTGGTTCACGGGCGCACACGGGCGCAGCTTTATCGTGGGGTCGCCGATTGGCGAGCCGTACGACGGGTGGTCGAGGCGGTCGATATTCCGGTGTTGGTCAACGGGGATATCACCGACGTCGAGACGGCACGGATGGCGTTGGCGCAATCGGGGGCCGCTGGCGTGATGGTTGGGCGTGGAACGCAAGGCGCGCCGTGGCTAGCGGGGCAAATTGCGGATGAGCTATGCGGCAAGCCAATGCGCATTGCGCCGACCGGGACCGCGCTGGCCGATGTCGTCATCGAGCATTACGAGGGGTTGCTGGCGATCTATGGCTCGGAGATTGGCCTGCGCTCGGCGCGCAAGCATCTAGGCTGGTGGCTGGCGGGCAGGGCAGGGGGAGCGGAGATACGCGGGCGTGTAATCCGCTGTAATGATCCGGCCACGGTAATCGCGGAATTGCGGGCTTATGATTGGCCGGATGTGACAACCGATAGCGCGGTTGCGGCATGAGTGATGCGCCTGATTATCAGAATTACGATATTCTCTGGAACACGCTGCCCATCCCTGCGCTGATGGTTGGTGGTGATGGGCATATCGAGGTGGTCAATGCCGCCGCCGAACAATTCCTGTCGATGAGCGCGCGTAGCTTGTGCGGTAAGCCGTTCACCGATCTTGCACCGGAAGGGTCGCGGCTCGCCGCTTTGATCGAACAGGCACGATCCGCGCCCGTATCGCTGGCGGAGCATGGGGTCGAGATGACGGAGCGGGAGGCGGGGGGCGTGACGGTCGATGTGCAGGTTACGCCGCTGACCGATGCGCCGGGTAGCGCGGCGCTGCTGGTGCTGATCCAACCGCGCTCGATTGCCGAGAAGATGGATCGTAGCCTTGCCCATCGCGGCGCGGCGCGCTCGGTGAGCGGTATGGCGGCGACGATGGCGCATGAGATCAAAAATCCGCTGGCGGCAATTTCAGGGGCCGCGCAATTGCTTCAGGATTTTGGGGCGGATCAGGAGGTCGAACTGGCCGAATTGATCGAGGAGGAAGCCGAGCGTATCCGCCGCCTCGTTGATCGGATGGAGCATTTTACCGATGAGCGGCCACCCGCACGCCTACCCGTCAATTTACATGATGCGCTGGATATGACGCGCCGGGCGGCAAAAGCGGGGTTTGGGCGCGAAGTGCGGTATGTCGAGGAATACGACCCCTCGTTGCCGCCGACGGTTGGCGACCGGGATCAACTGGCACAGGCCTTTCAAAATCTCATCAAGAATGCGGCTGAAGCCGTTGATGGTAAAGGTGAAATCACAATGCGCACCGCTTATCGTCCCGGTGTGCGGTTGGCGGGGATCAAAGGCGGTGGGCGACAAAGCCTGCCGCTGGAAGTGTCGATTATTGATAATGGGCGAGGTATCCCCGAAGAGCTAGCCCCGCATATCTTTGAACCATTCGTCACGTCAAAGGCGTCGGGCGCGGGCTTGGGGCTTGCGCTAGTGTCAAAGATCATCGCTGACCATGGCGGGGTAATCGAATGCGAAAGTGGCGAGGGGCGCACGGTGTTTAGGATGTTGCTTCCCGTCTGGCACGAGGATGACGCATGAGTGGTTCGCTGGTTCTCATTGCCGATGATGATCGGGCGATCCGCACGGTGCTGTCACAGGCGTTGACGCGCGCGGGGTTTCAGACGCGCTCTACCGGGACGGCATCCACGCTGTATCGCTGGATCGAAGAAGGCGAGGGCGATGCGGTCATCACGGATGTTATGATGCCCGATGGTGACGCGCTCGATATGCTGCCGACGATTAAGCGGCGGCGACCTGACCTGCCGATTATCGTGATGAGCGCGCAGAATACGGTGATGATGGCGATCCGCGCGGCGGAGGCGGGGGCGTATGAATACCTGCCAAAACCCTTTGATCTCAAAGAATTGGTCAGCCACCTTCGCAAAGCATTAACGCGCACAGGGCCGCAAGTGGCGGAAGAGGGCGCATTGCCTGAGCTGCGCGACGAGGCGCAACCTCTGATTGGGCGATCAGCGGCGATGCAGGATGTCTATCGGGCCATGGCACGGTTGATGAATACCGACCTAACCGTAATGATTACGGGGGCTTCGGGGACGGGTAAGGAGTTGGTTGCCCGCGCGCTGCATGATTATGGCAGGCGTAAAGCGGGGCCATTCGTGGCGGTCAATATGGCGGCGATTCCGCGTGATCTGATCGAATCTGAACTGTTTGGGCATGAAAAAGGTGCGTTCACCGGGGCGATGGCGCGCTCGACCGGGAAGTTTGAGCAGGCAAAATCCGGGACGCTGTTCCTCGACGAAATCGGGGATATGCCGCCCGAAGCGCAGACGCGGTTGCTGCGGGTGCTGCAAGAAGGCGAATACACGGCGGTCGGGGCGACCGGGGCGAAGAAGACGGATGTGCGGATCATCGCCGCGACTCATCAGGATTTGCGTTCGCATATTCGCGAGGGGATTTTCCGCGAAGACCTGTTCTATCGCCTCAATGTTGCGCCGATACGCTTGCCCCCGCTGCGGGAGCGGCTGGACGATATTGCCGATTTGGTGCGGGGATTTCTGCGGCAGGCGGTGGCCGAGGGGCTGCCGCGCAAGACGGTTTCGCGCGATGCGATGGATGCGCTGCGCGAACATGACTGGCCCGGCAATGTGCGCGAATTGCAGAACCTTATGAAGCGGGTTGCCGCCCTATGCCCTGAAGATATCGTAGACAGGGCAACCATCGAGTCGGAATTGTCATCGCAATTTGCTGGAGCTGATGACTATACGGGCGGGGCAAGCGATCTTTCGGGGTTGGTCGAGGAGCATCTCAAGCGTTATTTTGCGCTGCATGGTGATGCCATACCGCCAGCGGGCCTGTATCAGCGCATCCTGAAGGAAGTGGAGTTTCCGCTGATCACATTGTCATTGGCCGCCACGCGAGGAAATCAATTGCGGGCCGCTGACTTGCTTGGGTTGAATCGAAATACCTTGAGGAAAAAGATACGCGAGCTTGACATTCCGGTCGATCGAAAGAAAAGGTGATGCACGATTGTCACAATGTGGCATGAAGCGTTGCAGTAGAAGCGCGGTTTTACGCTCGGAGAGCCAGCCGATCCATGTCGCTGACCTTACATGATCCTTCGATACGGCAAGGTCGCCCTTGGTTTGGTGGCCGGGTGGGCCGTCGCCGTATTATCAGTGGCTTGGGCTTTGCGCTGGCTATAGCAGCGCCGATATGCGCGATCTTCACTTATTATCTTGCGACCAGTGACGAGATAATGGGGATCAATCGGACCGCGTTGCGGATTATGCTGGTTCTTGATTTCTGTCTCGCGCTTGCGTTGATTGCAATCATTGCGTGGCGTATCGCGACTTTGGTATTGGCCCGGCGGGCGCGGTCGGCGGGGTCGCGCTTGCATCTGCGCATGGTTCGGATGTTTACCATCATCGCGGTCGCACCGGCATTGTTGCTTGGGTTGTTTGCCGCAATAACGGTTACGGTGACATTGGAAAGCTGGCTGAACGAGCGCGTGGGTGGGGTCGTTCGTAACTCAGTGCAAATCGCCGAATCCTACGTCAAGGAACGGCACCAAACGATCCGCCTTGATGCGAGCATGCTGTCAGCGGAAATCGCCCGAATCGCGCCTTATGGCACGCCACGGCAACAGGATTTGGCTAAGGTGCTGGCCAATGTCGCGTTACGCCGACGTCTGGCGGAAGTCTATGTGATCGATTCCAGCGGCAAGATTCTCGCGCGAGGGCCGAACAGCTATCTTTTCCTGTACCAAGCGCCGGATGAACGGCATTTGAAAAATGCGCGGCCCGGCGAAATCTATGTTTTTGAGGATAAGCGCACGGCGGCGATTAAGGCGCTCGCGGCGTTGGATGGGGTCTTTGATTCCTATATTTATCTTGCGCGCCCTGTTGATCAGGAGGCTGCGCGCGTTCTTTCGGATGCGCGGGCGATGGCATCGCAATACGAACGGCTGGAAGAACAGCGGGGGGATATGCAAATCCTCTTTGCGATTTTGTATATCGGCTTTGCGGTTATCGTGGTGTCGATGGCGATTTGGCTCGGCATCTGGGTGGCCGACCGGCTGGCGCGGCCTATAGGACGTTTGGCGGGAGCGGCGGATCGGGTGGCGCGCGGCGACCTGAATGCGCGCGTGCATGAGGAAAAAGGCGATGATGAGATCGCCACCCTCTCGCGTGCCTTTAACCGCATGACCAGTCAGGTTCAGCGACAACGTGATGACCTGTTGGACGTAAATACCGAACTCGACCACCGGCGACGGTTTACCGAAGCGGTGATTGCAGGTGTAACGGCTGGTGTGGTGGGCCTTGACCCGTTGGGCAATGTCGATCTTATGAATGCTTCCGCGCTGCAAATTATCGGTGATCGTGAAGAACCGAAGAATGTGGGTGATATCGACGTTCTGCTTCCGGGAACACAGAACCTTGTGGATCGTTCCGAGGTATCACCACTGGGCATCTCGGAGGGGCGTGTCATTCGCATCTCGGAGGTGGGTGAACGCGAATATCTCGTGCGTGTCGCTTGTCAACGCGGCGAAGGCGGGATTGAAGGGTATGTGCTGACGCTTGATGATATGACGGCGCTGGTTTCCGCCCAGCGCCTTGCCGCTTGGGGCGATGTGGCCCGACGTGTTGCCCATGAAATCCGTAATCCTTTGACCCCGATTCAGCTTTCCGCCGAACGGTTGCGTAGGAAATTCGGGGTGCAGGTTGAGGATAATCGTCCAATCTTTGATCAATGCGTCGACACCATCGTTCGACAGGTCGGCCAGATCAGGCGCATGGTCGAGGAATTCTCAAATTTCGCGCGTATGCCAAAACCGGAATTTGCCGATACGCCGCTGGACCCGTTATTCTCGGAAATCATCGGTTTGCACAGCGCGGAATATCCCGAAATTGAGTTTGTGCAGATTCCCGAAAGATCAGCGATTACCCTCAAATGTGATCAGGGACTCGTCTCCCAAGCCTTCATGAATCTTGTCCGCAATGCCGCGCAATCCGTACGTGAACACCATGAAACGGAGGGCCGCGACGATGGAAGGATCGAAATTCGCACGGAGATTGCAGGTGGTGATCTGGTGATTAATGTAATCGACAATGGCCCCGGTTTCCCTGTGCGTGAACGTGACAAACTGACGGAACCTTATGTCACGAACAAAAAGGGCGGGACGGGCCTTGGCCTTGCCATTGTGCGACGGATCGTCGAGGACCACGGCGGTACGATTTCGCTGGGCGATGCAATGAATGGAATGGGCGGCGCGCAAGTGAATATCGTATTCCCTAAAGCGGCGATCATGACACAACCGGCCAATGATGACGGGGCCGAAACTGACACGTATACGACCCGAACGGGCACTAAGTGAAAAATACCGAGAACGGTAGAAAAAGACGGAGAGGCACGACCCATGGCAGATATTCTTGTTGTCGATGATGAAGCCGATATTCGCGATCTTATCGCTGAAATCCTCGAAGATGAGGGGCATGAAGCGCGGCGCGCGGCCTGCGCAGAGAGCGCATTCGCCGAAATCAATGCGCGCCAGCCGGACCTTATCATCCTCGATATCTGGTTGCAGGGTAGCCGTAAGGACGGGATCGAGGTTCTCAAAACCGTCAAGCGGGACAATCCAGAAATCCCCATCGTGATCATCAGTGGGCATGGCAATGTCGAACTGGCGGTCGCGGCCATACAACAGGGTGCCTACGACTTCATCGAAAAGCCGTTTAAGACCGATGTGCTTATGCTGACGGCGGTGCGTGCGCTCGAAGCGTCCAAGCTGCGCCGCGAAAATTCGACCCTGAGACAGCAGGATGAAAAGACGACTAAATTACTCGGTGAATCCTCCGTCATGTCGAGTTTGCGTACCGCGCTGCAACGGATTGCGCCAACGGGAAGCCGCGTGCTGATCACCGGGCCTTCTGGGGCGGGTAAGGAAGTCGCCGCGCGCTTTTTACACGCACATTCCAAGCGTGCCGACGCGCCCTTCGTTGTCGTGAGCGCCGCGACGATGGACCCCGAACATCTGGAAGAAAAACTGTTTGGACGGCAAAAAGATGGTGGATTGGCCCAACCCGGTTTGCTGGAGGCCGCACATGGGGGCACGTTATTCTTTGATGAAGTGGCCGATATGCCGCGTGAAACCCAGCCGAAGATCCTGCGCGTGCTGGTGGATCAATGTTTCAGCCGCGTAGGGGGATCGGATACTGTACGGGTCGATGTGCGTATTCTGAGTTCGTCGAGCCGTGATCTGACGGCTGAGATTGCGGCGGGGAATTTTCGCGAAGACCTGTATCATCGCCTGAATGTCGTACCCGTGGAAGTGCCCGCATTGGGAATGCGGCGCGAGGATATTCCGATGCTGGTAGAGCATCTGACGGAGCGGTTGCACCTAGAGCAAGGCTTGTCGAAGCGTGGATTTGCTCAGGATGCGATGGCGGTTTTGCAGGCGTATGACTGGCCGGGCAATGTGAGGCAGCTTCGCAATATCGTGGAGCGGATGATGATCCTTGATGACCGGTTGGGGCAGGAAATTACGGCGGATGATCTACCCCATGAAGTGATACTGTCGGGTGGGGGTAGCAATGCGACGAATGAGAGTGGTGATAGCTTCGTATCCATGCCGCTACGCGAGGCGCGTGAAGCATTTGAGCGAGATTATCTGATTGCTCAGATCAATCGTTTCGGGGGAAATGTTTCGCGCACGGCATCCTTCATCGGCATGGAACGCTCGGCATTGCACCGCAAGCTCAAGGCGCTTGGGGTCACGACGACGAACCGAGGCGGTGCCCGGCTGGCGACGATGGATAATGTCGTGCGGTTATCTAGCTAAGGCCGCGTGAGAGAGACCGTAGCATGAAGGTCATCGTATGCGGTGCCGGTCAGGTCGGCTTTAATATCGCGCGTCAGCTTGCCGCCGAGAATAATGACGTGGTTATCGTCGATCAGTTGGAACCGCTGGTTCGTAAGGTGACAGATACGCTGGATGTTGGCGGGGTGACGGGCTTTGCCTCCCGCCCTGATGTGCTGGGCGAAGCGGGCGCACGCGACGCGGATATGCTGATCGCGGTTACGTATTCTGACGAAGTGAACATGGTTGCGTGTCAGGTGGCGCATACCGTGTTTTCGATCCCGCGTAAGATTGCGCGGGTACGGGCGCAGGCGTATCTGGAGCCGCAATGGAGCGATATGTTCCAGCGCAATCACATGCCCATCGACGTTATCATCTCGCCTGAGGTCGAGGTTGCGCGGTCGGTTTTGCGGCGGCTGAGTGCGCCGGGGGCGTTTGAGTCGACGCCTTTTCTCAATGGTCGGGTCAGGATGATCGGGACGCGGTTGGCGGCGAATTGTCCTTTGCTGCACACACCCTTGAGGCAATTAACGCAGCTGTTCCCCGATATCGCGGCTAAGGTTGTTGGTTTTGAACGCAATGGCAAGCTCTACACCCCTAGCGGCGATGATCAGCTTTTACCCGACGACAATGTCTTCATCATCTCGCGGGAGGATCATGTCGGGCGTACGCTGGCGCTGTTTGGCCATGAGGAGGAGGTTGCGCGGCGGATCATTATCGCGGGGGGCGGTAATGTTGGGCTGAACGTTGCCTCCGCACTCGAAAAGCAAGAACGGCGGATTAAGGTCAAGCTGGTCGAGCGCAACCGTGAGCGGGCGGAATATGTCGCCGAGCGGCTGGACCGGACCATCGTTCTGAATGGTGATGTGCTGGATGCGACGCTTCTGGCCGAGGCGAATGTTGCGGATGCGGAAATGATTATCGCCCTGACCGATGACGATAAGGCCAATCTGCTCGCCGGGGTGTTGGCCAAGGAGGAGGGAACGGCGAGCGCGATGGCGCTGATCAATAACCAAAACCTGATGCGCCTTGTTGCGCCACTGGGGCTGGACGCCTTTATCAATCCACGCGCAACGACGGTGTCGTCGATCCTACGCCATGTTCGCCGGGGCAGGATTCGCGCGCTTCATAGTGTGCGCGATGGTGCGGCAGAGGTGATTGAGGCACAGATTCTGGCGACATCCTCGCTGGCTGGTACGCCGCTTTCCTCGATTGCCTTACCACCGGGGGTCATGGTTGGGGCCATTCTCTCAAACAATGAAATTCGTGTTCCCGATGGCCGTGATGTGCTGAAAGATGGGGATAACGTGGTGATCTTTGCGCTAAAGAATGCGGTTCAGGAGGTCGAAAAGCTGTTCCGCGTTAGCGTCGATTACTTCCAATGAGATCCTTGCGATGAGTCGGGGTGTTGTTCGCGTCTGGCGTCCGATCAGGGTGCGTGGCAGCGGCGCAGAGCAGCTGTTGAGTACGGCGCTGTTCGTTTTTGCCGCCGGGTTCGCCCTCATGGCGCTGCACGCTTTTGCCATAACTGACCTTGATACGAGCGCCGTTTTCGCAATTTGCGCGGCGGGGGCCAGCCTGTTTGGGTCAGCATTGCGCATGATTCTGATGCGCCATCCGATTTCGGTGGCGCGGTCGGGGTTATTGGCCCTTATCGTGTTTTATATAGTGGGGCCGCTTGTCGTTGCCGTCCCATTGGCGGAGATAATTCCGAAATTTTCGTTGATCGATGCCTATTTCGAGATGTCCTCGGCTATGACGACAACGGGCGCATCCAATATCCTCGTTATCGAAGATATCCCCCGTACATTGGTGCTGTGGCGTTCAGCCTGTGCGGGGCTTGGTGGTTTTGTCTCTCTGGTGGCGGCATTGGCCATTTTTGCGCCGCTGTCTATTGGTGGTTTTGAGGTTCGCGCAATACTTGATCACCAAGATACGACCCAGAGCGGTGTTGCATTGGCGGCGGAAACTCTGATCGGGCGGCGCGACGCGATGCAGCGGGCGATATGGGCCGCGCGGATGCTGATCATTCCGTATCTAGGGATGATTGTGCTGTGTATGATGTCATTGGCTGCGGCGGGTGCGCCCGCTTTTGAGGCGTGGTGTTATGCGCTGGGTGCGGTATCGACGACGGGTTTCAAAGTCGATGCTGGGGGCATCGCCGCCTATGATTCCGCGATTATCGAGTTCGTGCTGGTGTGTTTTATCGTTCCGGCGGCTATCGGCGTGGGGGTGCATCAGCAGGCATTGCGCGGGCGGCTTCGTGCCTACCGTGAAGACCCTGAATGTCGGTATATGATCATTGCCATCGCATCGGTCGTGACGCTGATATTTGTGCGTCATTGGCTCGGCGCTATCGAAACCAGCTCTACCGATGAAGTGAGTGCAGGTATCGGCGCATTGTGGGGGGCGTTGTTCATGGCGATTTCCTACATCACGACCGCCGGATTCGAATCTGCGGATTGGGCGGGGGCTACCTCGTGGAGCGGATTGCGGACACCGGGCGTTATTCTGATCGGCTTGGCCATCGTCGGCGGGGGCGCGGCCTCGACTGCAGGGGGCGTAAAGCTGATCCGCGCAGCATTGCTGGCCAAACACAGCATCAATGAACTGGCCCGATTAACCCGACCAACCGAGGTTCGCCCCATTCGCAGCGGCAGCTATCGAGTTACCCAAGGTGCGATGCGAATCGTTTTTGTTTTTGTCATGCTTTACGTCATGGCCGTTGTCGGAAGTGCATTGGCGCTGACCGCGACGGGCATTGGCGTTATTGATGCGCTGATCGCGTCTATCAGTGTTTTGAGCAATACGGGGCCGCTGCTTCCGCTCATCTCCGAAGATGCAAACGCCTATATCGGCCTGACCGATGCGGCAAAACTGATGCTGTGTGTCGGTATGATCGTCGGGCGCATGGAAACACTGGCCGTTGTTGCCTTGCTCAGCCCTCGAACGTGGCGGAAATAGCCTTCGGTATGTTTTTATTGCCCCTGTGAAACGTAGATATTTTATTGCGGACTTGTGGTGGTGGGGTGATCGTGTAGTGTCGCCTCAATTATGCCGAGATGTTAGGCCCGGCCAAATGCAACAATAATGACGAAGGGGCATCCGATGGCCTCAGACAGACAGAATCTCCAAGATACTTTCCTTAACCACGTGCGCAAAAACAAAGTTTCGGTGACGATTTTCCTCGTCAACGGGGTCAAACTACAGGGTGTTATAACGTGGTTTGATAATTTTTGTGTGTTGCTGCGCCGGGACGGACAGTCTCAGCTTGTGTATAAGCACGCGATTTCGACCGTTATGCCTGCACAATCAATTGCGCTTTATGAACCCGAAGAGGCACCGGCCACTTGAAGACCGAAGAACCGGCTACCCGAACCTTCGTCCTCCACCCGATTCTACCCGATTGGAAGCAGTCGAGTCGTCCGCCCGAAGCACGGTTGGAGGAGGCGGTTGGCCTTGCAGAAGCACTGGCAGATCTTGAGATCGTGGCCAGCGCTGCGGAACTGGTTCGCCAGCCTCGACCCGCAACGCTGTTTGGGACGGGCAAGCTCGATGACCTGAAAGATGTCGTTAAGGAGAATGAGGTTGAGCTGGTCATTGTCGACGGTACGTTGACACCTGTGCAGCAACGCAACCTTGAAACCGCGCTGAAGGCGAAGGTTTTGGATCGAACCGGATTGATTCTCGAAATCTTTGGCGAACGGGCCGGGACGGCGGAAGGCGTGCTTCAGGTCGAACACGCGCATCTCAGCTATCAGAAAAGCCGCCTCGTGCGGAGCTGGACCCACCTCGAACGTCAACGCGGTGGTTTGGGCTTTGTCGGTGGCCCCGGCGAGACGCAGATCGAAGCAGACCGCCGGATGATCGACGAGCGGCTTGTACGCATCGAACGCAAACTGGACAAGGTGGTGCGAACGCGCACGCTGCATCGCCAGAAGCGCAAGAAGGCGCCGCTACCGATTGTTGCGCTCGTCGGCTATACAAATGCGGGAAAATCGACGCTGTTCAATCGAATTACCGGTAGCGATGTGATGGCGAAGGACATGTTGTTTGCGACGCTCGACCCGACCATGCGATCCGTCGATTTGCCGAATGGACGGCAGGGGATTTTCTCAGACACGGTTGGGTTTATTTCTGACCTGCCAACTCAACTTATCGCTGCATTTCGCGCGACTTTGGAAGAGGTGTTGGAAGCGGATTTGATCGTTCATGTACGTGATGTCGTGAACGAGGAAACAGAGGCGCAGGCGGCGGATGTGGTGACGGTCCTGCGCGAACTGGGTGTACCAGATCAGATGTTAAATGACGCCATCGAAGTCTACAACAAGATGGACTTGCTCGATGCCGATGCGCGGCAGGCATGGGAGAACGAGGCAGCCCGGCGACCCGGTGCAATCTGTGTTTCGGCCCAGTCGGGGCAAGGGATCGAAGCATTGCTCGACCTAATCGCCGAAACGCTGGCAGCGGCGGAAACACTGGCACGAATCGACCTGCCGCTCAGTGATGGGGCCGCGCTGGCATGGCTGTATCAGGCGGCGGATGTGCGCGATGCGGAGGCAGGGGATGGCACGATGTCTGTCACCGTTTCGATCTCGGATGCCGATGCACAGCGATTCTCGAAGCGGTTTGGCTATGCGTTGCAGGACGCCTGAGTGATTGTTTTTAATAGGCTTTCGGCGTTTAGACCCATTGGGATACGGTGCCAGTCTGGCATTTGATTGCGCAGCCAAGTGCGTTGGCGTTTGGCGTAACGGCGGGTATCTGTCTTGGCCTGCGTAATCGCTTGTTCTAGCGATATTTTACCGTCGAGATGCGCCAGCAAAGGCGGCGCACCGACCGCCTTCATCGCGGGGAGTTCGGGGTTTAGCGCGCGGGCCTGCATGGCCTTTACCTCATCGAGAATTCCCTCAGCGACCATCGTATCGAACCGGGATTCAATGCGCGTAACGAGTGTATCACGATCCGCATCCACGACGAAAAGATGTGCGTTTTCAGGGGGTAATAGGGCGGGCGGCGTGTTCGCCATCCAATCGGCGAGCGGACGACCGGTTTGCTCTAACACCTCCCACGCGCGAATGATGCGGCGTGGATTGATGATGTCGAGGGTTTGAGCAGTCGGATCGCGCTCAACAAGCCGTTTGCGCATCGCATCAGCGCCCAATCTTTCGAGCAAAGCATTCGTTGCATCTCTGATTTCGGGGGCGATGGGGGGGATAGTCGATAGACCGCGCGTAAGCGCCGTAAAATTCAGACCACTTCCCCCTACGATGATCGGCACAACGCCGCTGTCACTGGCTTTGTTGAGGGTAGTGGTGATTTCCCGTAGCCATTCACCGACGGAATACCAATTTTCGGGATCGATATGCCCATACATCCTGTGTGACGCGCGGGATTCTTCCTCTGCACTTGGGCGTGCAGTCAGCAAGTGCCATCCTGAATAGACCTGCATTAAGTCTGCATTGATGATCCAGCCGCCAAGACGCTCGGCCAAAGCAAGGGCCAGCGAGGATTTGCCGGATGCGGTCGGGCCTGCGATCAGGATTGGTCGATGCGGAGATTCCATGCTGCATCATAGCGCCGTGGGAAGCGTTGGGCAAAAGAGCTATGCGATCAGCACAGCCTTCCCCAGCCTATTGTATAAGAGATTGAGTTGCAGGTATCGGTCACTTGGTATTGTTTCAGCACTGGACCATCATGGTAGTGCAACATACCGGCAAGCTGGTAGACAGCCAAAAAGACGACGACGGCGCAAAGCTTTTCCATTTTTCGTTGCCCATAGATATTTATGTTGCCGAAATCTTAGCAAGAATAACACCAGCCGGTTTCTGAATGCTGAATACAACCTTTTGCCTTTAAATTATGCGTTATACACTTATAGAGAGTTGCGATGAACCTGAGCCATATTTCACGCCAAGAGCCGTACAAATATGGCGCTCGATGATTCAGGATAATCGCAATTCGCTTTAATGGGCGATTGATGGCGGGCTGGCAAACCGCTTGCGGGTATTGTGACAACTGCCTATACACGCGGCAAGCAAGCAGGGTGCTATTGCATCCTGCCCTTTACGCATTGCGCGTTTTCAGATCGGAGTACAGGCGATGAGCCGTCGGCGGTTAGTCTACGAAGGTAAAGCCAAGACGATCTATGCCGGGCCTGAACCAGGGACACTCGTGCAGTATTTCAAGGATGATGCGACGGCGTTCAACGCCGAAAAGCATGCGATAATTGACGGCAAAGGCGTGCTGAACAACTTCATCTCTGAATTTGTGATGACGCATCTCAACAGTGTAGGCGTTCCTACACATTTTATCCGCCGCATGAATATGCGCGAGCAATTGATCCGTGAAGTTGAGATTATTCCGTTAGAGGTGGTCGTACGCAATGTGGCGGCGGGCAGCATCGCAAAACGGTTCGGATTGGAAGAGGGCACGCCATTGCCCCGGCCAATCGTGGAATACTACTTCAAGGATGATAAGCTGGGCGATCCCATGGTCGCGGAGGAGCATATCGCCGCGTTTAATTGGGCCAGCCCGCAAGACCTAGATGATATGGTCGCGCTGGCGCTACGGGTGAATGATTTTCTGAGTGGTCTGTTCCTCGGCGTTGGAATCAAGCTGGTCGATTTCAAGATTGAGTGCGGCCATGTCTATGATGGCGATATTCCGCGCGTCATCGTTGCCGATGAGATCAGCCCGGATTCATGCCGTCTTTGGGATGTGAAATCGGGCAAGAAATTCGATAAGGATGTCTTCCGCCGTGATCTCGGCGATCTGATGGAAGGCTATACCGAAGTGGCCAGCCGCCTCGGTGTTATGCCTGAAAAAAGCGTTATCCGCTCCGGCGGTCCAAAACTCGTGCATTAGAGGGGTAGGCCATGAAAGCGCGTGTTTTCGTGACTTTAAAATCCGGCGTTCTCGATCCGCAAGGCGCGGCCATCGGATCGGCACTGGACGGGATGGGATTCGATGGTGTCGAGAGCATTCGGCAGGGTAAGGTCTTTGAGATCGAAATGGCAGATGCAACCCGCGATGAAGCGGCGGAGCAACTCGATGCGATGTGTCGCCGTCTTCTGGCAAATACCGTGATCGAGGATTACTCGGTCGAACTGGATTAACGGCGCAAGAAAGCGATAGCGATGAAATCGGCAGTGATCGTTTTTCCCGGCTCGAATTGTGACCGTGACCTTGCTGTTGCGATGCGCGAGGCGACGGGGCGTGAGCCTCATATGGTTTGGCACAAGGACAGCACGTTGCCCGAAGGGTTGGACTTTATCGGCGTACCCGGTGGATTCTCGTTCGGGGATTACCTGCGCTGCGGTGCTATTGCTGCACAATCTCCGATCATGCGTGAGGTGGTGGCATTCGCTGGGCGTGGCGGGCATGTGCTGGGCATCTGCAACGGTTTTCAGGTATTGATCGAAAGCGGGCTGTTGCCGGGTGTGCTGATGCGCAATGCAACGCTGAAATTTGTATGCCGCGACGTGCCATTGCGCGTCGAGGAAGCGCAAAGTGCCTTTACGCGCGAATATGCGGCTGGGCAGGAAGTCACATTTCCGGTTGCGCATCACGATGGATGCTATGTGGCGGAACCTGATATGCTGGAGCGTCTCGAAGATGAGCGGCGGGTGGCGTTTCGGTATCTTGATGCGGTGAACGGTTCGATGAATGATATTGCCGGTATCCTATCAGAAAATCGGCGGGTGTTGGGGATGATGCCGCACCCTGAGCGTGCGGCGGATGCGCGCTTGCTGGGGACGGATGGGAAGGCGATGTTCCGTGGATTGGCCGAGTCACTGGTGGCGGCATGAGGGCGCTGGCTTTGCTTGCGGTGCTGTCGCTGTCGGCCTGTGCGACGCAGAATCTGGAACCAGGACCGGCCAAGATTACGCCGGTTGCACTCGGTGAATTGCAGGGCAGCGAAGCGTTGATTTTCCCTGATGTGGATGTTCCCACAGCAGTTGCGGGAGCCGAGAGTTACGCGGCGCAATGCCTGAAGAGTTATCGACGGATCAGCGAGCCGCATGGGTTTTCCCTGCGTAAAAGCGCGGGTGAACCTTATCTACGTGTCATGGTGGCATCCGTCAGCGAATCCAGCGCACTCGGTATTGGCGGTACGGGCGTAACGCCCGCGCTGAAGGAAGCGATTGCCGGATCTGTGCAGGGACGCCTGCGCTGTGCGTCGTGAGCGCTGTGCGAGCGGCAGCGCGCCTCTCCGTCGCGCCGATGATGGAATGGACCACGCCTCATTGCCGATTTTTCCATCGTCTGCTGACCCGCCATGCGCTGCTCTACACCGAGATGGTGACGGCCCCGGCGGTTGTTCATGGGGATCGCAAACGGCTGCTTGGGTATTCACCTGAAGAGCATCCGGTTGCATTGCAGCTTGGCGGGTCTGATCCGGTATTATTGGCCGAGGCGGTGCGGATTGCCTGTGGTTTTGGGTATGATGAGATCAATCTGAATGTCGGTTGCCCATCGGATCGGGTGCAGAATGGCTCCTTTGGGGCGTGCCTGATGCGTGAGCCTGAGTTGGTCGCGCGCTGTGTCGAGGCGATGGCGGTAGCATCAAATGCCCAAGGCGGGCCGGAAATCACCGTGAAATGCCGGATCGGCGTGGACGATCAGGTGCCTGCGGTCGCGCTGCGTGACTTTATTGCGACGGTCAGTGGGGCGGGAGTTTCGCGCTTTGCGGTCCATGCTCGCATGGCGTGGTTGCAGGGTTTGTCGCCGAAAGAAAACCGCACGATTCCGCCGCTGGATTACGATTTGGTGCGACAGGTTCGTGCGGAAAACCCATCACTGCATATCTCACTCAATGGTGGGATTGATACGATTGATGCGGTGGTTGCGCATCTTGATGATGGCTTTGATGGCGTGATGATTGGGCGGGCGGCTTACCATGATCCGGTGCGGATGCTGGGGCAGGTCGATCAGCGGGTATTCGGCGCACCCGCTCGCAACATTAATGCGCGTGATATCATCGAAGCGATGGTAGAATATGCCGCGCGTTCGGATGCGCCGGTTAAAGCGATTGGACGGCATATGCTCGGTATGTTTGGTGGACAGCACGGGGCGAAGATATGGCGGCGAACCCTGTCGGAGACGATGCACTTGCCTGAGGCGGGGCCGCATACGTTGATTAATGCTTATGAGGCGATGAACCGCCGTGCCGTCGTCCATGCTTGATCATGTGCAGGAATATCGTGAAGACGGCTGGACGGTTTTTGACCGTGATCCGGCGATTGAAGCATGGGCGCGCGGCTGTGCCGTAGTGGCGCGTGAGATGCTCGATGATCCGGCATTGGCGCATTGGTATCGCTGTGACGGGACGTGGTTTGCTGGGGTGAACGCACTCCCGAATGATATGCAAGGAGCCATGCCGCCGCAGATACCACCGCTATCGGGCATAGCGGTTGATTTTGCGCGTGATACGCTTGGAATGGGTGCTTTCGCCTGGGACAAGGGGCAGATATCAGTCGTTTTCCCCGATTATCCGAAGCATGGCGCAGAGGATACGGAAGCCAGCTTTCGCTATCGTCTCAATCGCTATGCCGCCCATGTCGACGGGTTAGAGCGGACAATGCCGGAGCGGCGGCGTAAACTCTCTGAAACCCATAGTTTTCTGCTTGGTTTGCCGCTTGCCGATGCCGATGAGGATGAAGGGGCGTTCGTTGTTTGGCGCGGGTCACATGAGATTATGCGCGCGGCATTCCGGGATGCGCTTGATGGGATTGATCCAGCGGAGTGGTTCACAGTTGATGTGACGGATGCGTATGTTGAGGCGCGGCGTACCTGCTTTGAGACATGCGAGCCGGTGAGCATAGCGCCGGGACTGGGATCGGCCTATGTAATGCATCCATTGGCTTTGCATGGGGTCGCGCCATGGGCATCATCACGGCGTGAACCGCGTATGGTTGCTTATTTCAGGCCCGATGCTTTCGATGGTGATCCGATGCGCTGGCTTACTGCGTAAGGGTCATCGTATTCCCGCTAACGCTGAACCCATGGAGGCGGTTGAGAAAGCTCATGCCAAGAAGGGGTTGGCCGAGTTTTCCTTCTTCGACGACCAGCGCAGATACGTCGCGAACGATAATCCCATCAATTTCCATTCGTTCGATTTTGATTGGCGCGGCGACCGCCGTGCCGTTGGCGGTGCCGACCTGTATAATAAAGGACAGGTTGGCGGGGTCATAGCCGAGCGTATCGGCAACGCGATACGGCAGGACGACGCTGGACGCGCCGGTGTCGATCAGGAAGGTCGCGGGCGTATTATTCACATCGACTTGCACGGAAAAATGTCCATCGACATTACGCCGGAGCGTCACGACACCATCGCCAGCGGGCTGTGCAAGGGTGGGGAACAACTCACCTTTGACGCGCAGGTAGGCGGTGTTGAGTTCGGTGCGGAAACTGTAGGCGTAGATCAACGCGATCAGGAGCGCGGCCCAGATTGCGAGGTATTTGAGCGTCTGACTGATCGAAATGGTGCGCCCAATACCGGTGAGGACCAAGGCGAGAAAGGCGAGCAGGTAGATACCCTGCATCAATGTGTCGGTGTCGTTGGTCAGCGATGGATCAATGTTGTCGCAACCGACCAATATGATGAATAAGGGCGCGAGGCGGATCATTTTTCGCCTCTCAACCGTGCCGCCCGACCGCCCCGACGCGGGGCGCGTGAGCCATCGACGCGGGTTGCGCGGGCGGGCAGGGCGTCCATGACCTCGCGGCGCTGTTCGGGCGTATAGCGGGACCAGCAGGCGATTTCCTCGCCGCTGCGATAGCACCCCATGCATAGGCGCTCGGTCGGGTGAAGGACGCAAACCTTGACGCAAGGCGACTCGATCTCGTCGCGCCGCCAGACGGCGTCGGATGGGGAGGGTGTATCTGTCATGGGTGCAAGCTAGGTCGGGATTACGGGCATCGCAAGGCGTTCGAGAGCGCCGCGTAGGATTTCTGCCGCCGCCATCGCGTCGATCCGTTCTGCGCGGGCCTTGCGGTTCATGCCGGTGGCAATCATTGCTTCCTCGGCGGCAACGGAGGAGAGGCGCTCGTCCCATTGGAGGACGGGCAGGCCAAGCGCCTGCTCGATGCTGCGAGAGAAGGCGCGAACGGATTGGGCGCGCGGGCCTGCGCTACCATCCATATTGACCGGCATTCCGAGAATGATGCCACGTATTCCGCGTTCCTTAATGATAAGACGCAGGCGGTCGATATCCTCGGTCAATTTGCTACGGGAGATGGTTTCCAGCGGTGAGGCATGGCCGCGCCCTTCGTCGCTGATGGCGACGCCGATGGTTTTTGTGCCGGGGTCCAGACCGAGGAGTGCGCCATCTGAGCCGGTCATGGCGAGGAAATCCTCGGGGGATTTTGCGAGCATCATTCCGCAGCCTTGTTCAACCTGTCGAGTGCGGGGGCATCGTCGGCGAAGGTCTTGCGCGCCATTTCGAGGGCGCTTGTGCGATCATCGGTGCGGCCCATGACGCCATAGGCGCGGATCAGGCGTAGCCAGCCATCTAGGTCGTTGGGGTCTTCGGCAAGGCGTTCGGCAAGGCCCGCGACCATTCCCTCGATCATCGTGCGGCGGTCGTCTTCGGACATTTCGCCAGCGGCTTCGATATCGCCGCGTGACGGGCCAGGAGCCGGAGTTGGGGCAGGGCTTGCGGGTGGTTCCAGCCCTAGTTCCTGCGCCGCCTGTGTGGCGTGGCGATGGACTGTTGGTATCCATGGTGCGCTGGCGTCAGCATTGTCTAGCAACGCCTTCCAAAAGGCATAGGCGGCCTTTGTCTCGCCCCGCTGCGCCAGCGCTAATGCCTTGTAATGGATGAAGAGGGGGTTGGCTTTGTCGAGGTTGCGCGCCGCATCCGTCGCCGCCTCGGCTTCTGGTGAGACATAGCCATTCGCGGCTAGAATCATCATCTGGATCATACCGCCATAAAGTTCGGTATCGGGTTCGCCGCCCGCTTCGATCAGTGTCGCGTAATGCCGCCAGCTATCAGAATAACGACCCAAATTAGCGGTTGCTCCGGCAAGCAGGCGGCGACCCTTTAAGTCGTCTGGATTCTTGGCAAGGAAGGCTTCAAGCTCGGCGATGCTGGCCACATATTGCTTGGCTTCTGGTGTATTGGGCTCGGTGACTTTGGGGGCAAGATTGTTTTCGTCCAGCAGTGCTTCGGCCTGAACCTGTGACGGACGTTGCGCCATCTGGAAACCGATATCGCTACGTGAGGCGAGGGGCATGTCGGGACGTCCCGCCTCGCCAATGGCAAGATATACAAAAATTGCGAGTGCAGGGGCACCGAGAGCGGCCATAATGGCGACACCCATGCGCACACCACCGGGCGTGGTCTGTAACGCCCCATCGACCTCAGCGGCATCGGTCGCGGCGAGTAGACGGCGCGACACTTCGATCTTTGCGGCCTTGGCCTCCGTTTCGTTTAGGATGCCGCGTGCAAGATCTTGGTCCAATTCCTGAAGCTGTGCCCGGTAGGCTTGCGCATCATAGGCGGCACGCGAAACACCGGAGCGGGCGCGCAGAAATGGTAGAATGAGGACGATAGCCGTGATTATGGCTATTGCCCCTGCGAGGACGATGAACAAGGTCGTATCTCCGGTTATGGTTCGCACTATGACCCTACTTCGCGCGTGCATGGGCGACAAGCGGGTGCAATACTTTACGTGCGGTCATGTCGCAATCTTGATGCCGAAAGGCGCTTGCGAAGTGTCACGCGACGCCTGAAATGACCATAACGACCAATAACAGACCCCGATAATGTAGGAGCAGGGACATGAAGCCCAATCCGAAAGCCCGCTATTCGATCTTTAGCCTTGCGCGCAATGCGATGACTGGCCACCAAAATTGGGAGCGCGCGTGGCGCTCGCCAGAGCCGAAGAAAGAATACGATGCCATTATCGTTGGCGGCGGCGGGCATGGGCTGGCAACCGCCTATTACCTCGCCAAAAATCACGGCATAACCAATGTTGCAGTGATCGAAAAAGGATGGATTGGGGGCGGCAATACGGGCCGTAACACGACGATTATTCGCTCGAATTATCTTCAGGATTCCTCTGCAGCGTTATTCGAGTTGTCGCGGAGCCTCTACGAAACGTTGTCGCAGGAGTTGAACTATAACATTATGTTCAGCCCACGCGGCGTGCTGATGCTGGCCCAGACCGAGCATGAGAAGCGGGCATGGCAGCGCACGTTCCACGCTAATCGGGTCAATGGCATCTATACTGAATGGGCGGACCCAACGCGGGTAAAGCAGCTATGCCCGATCATCAATATCGACCGGAATGTGCGCTATCCGGTGCTTGGCGGGCTGTGGCAACCGCGTGGCGGCACCGCGCGCCATGATGCCGTGGCATGGGGCTTTGCCCGCGCGGCGGACGAGATGGGCGTCGATATCATTCAGAATTGCGAAGTTATCGGGATCGATAACGAAGGCGGCACGGTTACAGGTGTGCGCACGACCAAGGGCGAAATTAAGTGTAAGAAGCTGGGCATCGTCGTTGCGGGTAACTCAACGCGCCTCGCCGATATGGCCGGGTTCCGCCTGCCTATCGAAAGCCTTGCCC
>CALFVD010000057.1 GCA_937928005.1 uncultured Neomegalonema sp.
CATCGTCTAATTTCTGAGGGCGCCTAGCAGCGTGGGTAAGTACCATTCGACGCGAATCGACGGAGGAAGAAAATGCTGAAGTACTTCTTCTCGCGATAAACATTAAGGCACGTGCTACAGCCGAGATGTCAACTCTGGTGGTCGTAATTCCATATAAAAGCGATCGTCCGTCTGTCTGATGTTACCGCGCACCCTCCTTCGCAGTGTGCCTGGTAGCTTTTTTTGGTTCTGACAGCATTGAGTGGCATGTGTTTCACGGATGATGCGTTGCATGTGAGTAACGCTCTATTAGAACGGCCACATGGCGTCTGTTGCCGTGCTGTTGTTGTCTGCGTTGTTGTTGATGGTGGTGGTTCAATAAACCTGTCGTCTTGGGAAATCCTTTCTACAAAAAATGTTATTTTCCCGTACACACATAGTCTACACACATAGTCTAGTCTAGACTGCAAGCAGCAACCTCCTTAATTCCAACTACGAGACTATCCCAAAATGGATGTATGGTTCTGCCTCTCCGCCAGTGCGGGCGCGGCTACGGTAACTACAACAGTAAATACTGTAGTGCTTACTAGTAGCGGATTGATCGTGATTGGAAAGAGAGGTATCTGTATACTATGCTAGTAGTATTGTTAGTATTGTTTGCTACATGTTATGGTGCGGCCGAGATGCCCAGAGCGTGTTGGGCGAACCTTTATTGTGATAACCCCTACACTACACCTAGGGTAAATGCTGCCTGTTTTGGTGCGACGAGTGTCAGCGTGTTGGGCGATCTTACACTGTGCTTCCACCTCTACATTACACCTAGGGTAAATGCTGCCTATTTTGGTGAAACGAGTGTCAGCGTGTTGGGAAATATTACGCTGTGCTTCCACCCCTACACTACTGGTGCCTGCGGTGCCCAAATCCCAAGGGTTTTGGCCTTCGCGCGCATCGCCTCCAATTGATCAGGGGCGATATTCTCATGGGCATCATAGGTGCTCGGGTCCGCCTCCAATGGCATCACTTCGCCTTGTATAAAATCGCGCAAAGTCACCCGGTGGGCTTCGATCTCGCTTGATATCGTGAAATTCATTCCACCCCCACGGCCTTTATCTCTATATGTCGGATACAGTAATTGCATTGCGCTGGTTGATCGACCGGAAACTGTTGCCAGTGTTACGCATGGTGAAGGAGAAATACATGATCTCTCGTAGAGTTGCTCTAATCGGTGCCCTTGCTACGGGTGCAGCGTCTCCTGCGATGGCCTTGACCCCAACGCCGCCGCAGACAACGGGGCCGTTTTTCCCGGATGTCTTGCCACTAGAAAGCGATTACGATCTCGTCACGATGGCAGGGGGCACGCCTGCAGCCGGGGAGGTCATCACTATCGAAGGCGGTGTTTTCGGCACAGATGCGCGCCCGGTATCGGGAGCCGTTATCGAGTTGTGGCAAGCGAATGTTCACGGACGCTACAGCCATAGCCGCGATACATCCGACGCGCCGCTTGATCCGAATTTTCAAGGATATGGCGTTGTGAAGGCCGATGAGGCGGGCCGTTACAGGTTTCGCACAATCCGGCCCGGAGCCTATGCGGGGCGAACGCGGCATCTACATTTCTATGTTGCCGGGCCGGGATTCGAGAAAGTGCCGCTGCAAATGTATTTTGCCGATGATCCGGGGAATGCGCGTGATTTTCTGTATCGCTCATTGCCAACGCTCGCACTACGCGAAGCGGTAACGGTTGATTTCAGTAGTGGTACTGGGCGTTTCGATATCGTTTTGGGATAAAAAATGGCCCCCCGGATTGTTCGGGGGGCCATTTCATTTTCTCGATAATTGTGGTTATCAGCCGCCGATGCCACGGCTTGCTGCACCAACCAGTGCATTCGTTCCACCGAGGATCTGGGTCAGCGTGCGGTTCCAGTTCGTGACCGGCTGCGGTGTGACATACAGGATATCGTCAGGGCGCATCTTGAACACCGTTGCTGCCGAGAGATTGGCAATGTTTTGTGCATCGAGCTTGAAGATATAGACCTTTGCCCGAACGGAATCTGCATTATCAGTACGCACGACATGCACACCGGACGGATCGCCAGAAACAGGGTCGATGCCGCGCGCATTATACAGAGCGTCTGCGAGGCTGAGGGATGACCCGTATGGCATCGGCATCCGCACCGTTTGGCCAACTTCGCCCGATACGAAGACATGATCGCGGTCAAGTGCATCGAGGGCATCGCGGGTCGTAAGGCGTGAGATTTCGAGATTTGCACGGCCTCGTTCATCAGCGCGTTCGCGCAGAATTTGCTCTTGGCGTTGGATGTCGAATTGGCCTTCACGTAGCGCAAAATCTTGCGCCTCGCGTTCTAGGCGCAGACGTTGGAGTTCAAGCAATGCACGTTCACGTTCTTCACGGGCAGCGGCAAGTTCGACGGTTCTTGCTTCACGATCTCCACGTTCTCGCTGCAAGTTCAAGGCGTCTAACTCACGCTGTTCGCGCAACCGTTGTAGTTCTAGGGTTTGTGTTTCGCGTTCTGAACGCAGGCGCTGAAGTTCAAGAGTACGATTTTCGCGTTCTTCTCGCGATTGTTGCAGAAGGAAAGCACGATTTTCGCGTTCTTCTCGCGATTGCTGCAAAAGGAAAGCGCGATTTGCTCGCTCTTCCTGCGATTGTTGGATACTGAACGCATTAGCTTCGCGCTGTTCACGTGCACGGGCAAGGTTCAGTGTTTCTTCAGCGCGGCGTGCGGCCTCAGCCTCACGGTTAAGACGCTGACGATCGAGCGAGAGACGTTCCTGTGATAAGCGTAGTGTCTCTTGATCACGTTGATCGTTATTGCGCGTTAATTGCAGTTGTTGCTCAGAAAGGCGGCTTTGGCTTTCCGTCACGGAGAGCTGGCGAGTCCTAAGTTCTAGGTTTCGCTGGTCGAGATTAACCTGTTCGAGTGTGCGCTGTAGTTCGGCCCGACGCCTGCTATCGCCCGAAGGGTCGCGGATGATCACCTGATCACCATTGCGCATAAATGTATTGGCACCCTGACCGTCATAGGCAATTTTAGAGTAGGCTATGTCATAAGTTGCCCCATCGCGTCGTAGCTCAACTTGCGCTTCATCATAGACCGTGTTGGCGGATGCTATTTTGAGTAGCGCATCGCGCAGGGATACCGGCTCCATCGTAACGTCTGCGGTTATGGGTTTAATACTGCTACCTGTGATGGAGTACTTTTGGCTGTTAAATTCTTTCACATTGACCACGGCAATCGGCGAGATGAAGACCTTTTTCATCCGTTCGAGAATATCAGTGCGAATTTCCTGAACGTTTCTGCCGACTACATCAATATAATCGAGCTGTGGAACGAATACCTTACCGTTTTGATCAACTAGATAGGTGTTCTCTAGCTGCGCATTCGTTGCCGCTTGATCGTTGCCCGCGACATTGGCGATCTGAAGCACATCGCCTTTGCCAATAACGTAGGGTTTAACGCTGTCCCTAGGCAGTCTGTTGGTTGTTGATTGCGAGGTTGCATAAGCCTGTACGGGTCCATCTGCTTGCGCGAGGCGAGCCGGGCTATAAGCCTTCGATAGCGAAGGCACCAGATTACCTTGAAGGATCGATGGCACTGAGCGCGGCTGATACGGCCAACGGACATTTGCCTCCTGTGCCGATGCAATCGTCAAATTCACGATCTGCAATTCGTAGGGAAACCGCTCATCGTCCTTGATGAATAATGACTGTTCACTGGGCGCGTAGGTGGGGTAATAGATAGCGCCACAACCGGTCAGCAACGCACAAGCCGCCACACCCAGCGCAATAGAACGAGCGATGCCGGAGCGACCTGATATCGATTGGGGAGCCGTTTCGCTCGACGAATTCTTATGTGCCACGGTCATATCCCTGTTCAGTTCACTGTCCACGCCTATTCACAAAGGCGCATTCTACTTCGGGCCAGATGCGAAAATCAGACCAATTTCTGTAGCAGTTCCACATGTTACAATGCATGCCTGCTCGGTCAACGATATCAGTATCACCAAGGCCGTTTTGTGATGAGAAGAATTCCGACCCATCCCAGCAACACCAATATATCTATGCATCCTCATTAGCTTGCGGAAAACCGTACAGCAAGTCTTTGAAACGACTTGAGATATATAAAAAGTAAAGACTGTCTTTGCACCCTCTGTCTGACTGTAAGGATGGCATCACGATGTATGGAAAGCGGGCGTTGAGGTTATGGCGAATTGCGCATTCATTGAATCAAGTTCTGCTCAATTTGCGGTAGTGCGACAGCGATCATCAATTCTGTGGATCACCGACATCATTGCCTTTATCGAGATCAATGTGGGATGCTTCATCAATGTAGCCTGCACCCATCATTATAGCCATTTGCGATAAACCTGAGCCGTGTTTCGCGCCAAGACTTGCACGAAACATGGCGCTTGGTGATTCGGGATAATCGCAATTCGCTTTATCGTAAAGGACTGAAGCCTATGAATGCCCGCTATGATGCCGTGGTTTTCGATCTTGATGGCACCTTGATCGACAGTGCGGAGGCGGTGAAGAAAATCGCAGCGCGGTTCCTCGCCGAACACAACGCTTTGCCGCTAACCATAGACGAGGTGCGTGGTTTCGTCGGCAATGGCGGTGATGTCTTTGCGCAAAGAATGCTGCGTTCGCGAGGGTTGGAGGCGGAGGGCGACGAAGGTAGGGCGCATGTCGCGCGGTTCTTCGAGTTCTACGCCGATGCGCCGGGGTCGGAGAATCCGCCCTATCCGGGTGTTAACGCCATGCTTGAGGCGATTGCGGCGGTGCCAGTGGGTATGTGTACCAACAAGCCCTACGCCCCGACCATCAATGTGCTGGATGCGCTGGGCTGGAAAGCGCGCTTTGGCGTGGTGGTCGCGGGTGACACTTTGGCGGTCAAGAAACCCGATCCTGAGCCGTTGTTTGAAACCATCCGCCGGATGGGGATAGCGCAGGAACGGACGCTGTTTGTTGGCGATAGCGAGGTTGATACCGAAACCGCTAAGGCCGCTGGGATCGACTATGCCTTGCATACAAACGGGTATCGCAAAACGCCCGCCGAAGATCTTCCCGCATTGTTGCGATTTGATGATTTCGGCGTGTTGGCGGATTTTGTGCTGGGTCGGTGAGTATCACCGCTCCCCATACTCACCCAGCATCGCCGAGCGGCTTTCTGAGCGAAACTCTCGTCGATAGATGATCAATGCAACGGCGCTTGCACTGGCAACGAGCGCCAATGGCCCGATCAGAAAAGCGAGTGAACCGAGTGTGAAATAGAGGCCGCGTAGGCCTCGTGCAAAGCTGCGCGCCGCCAGCCAGTTGAGTTGCCCTGCATCGCGCGCCGCTGATAATGCTTTACTCTCATTCTCCGCGCACCATTCCGGCACGGCACCGATCATCACAGAGCAGTAGCCGAATAATCGCTGCGCCCAAGCGAATTTGAAGAACGAGAATACGATCATAACCACTGGTACAATCAAGCGGATGCGAAAGGCATCGGGTCCCGATGGATGGGCAAAGGGCATCGAATCCGCTACTTCAGCCAGTCGCTCCGCCTGTCCCATCATCGCTAGCAGCCCACCAAGGCAAATGAGAGCCGTAGAGGCGAAGAAGCTTGACCCTTGCTGCAATCCACGAATGAGCGCACCATCCATGATGCGCACCTCGCGCCGTGCCATTTCTTCCATCCAGATCATGCGCTTAGTTCGCATAATTGTGCTAGCACTACCCCCGCATCGCGGCCCGGTATCGACATACCAACTCATTCCGGTGACTAACAACACAAGCCAAACCACGGCAATTAAGTCTAGCACCGTCAGTTCGGGTATGCGGGCGAGAGGGGTGTAGAGAAAGGCAAGGTCAGGCATATCACCTCGATTAAGTGGCCTTACCCTTCTGCGCAACCCGCAGCTAGTGGATAATGCTGCTTCTGGATAAGAGGGTTGTTCTACGCCGTGACGATTTTGCGCCTTTCTCGATCCGTGTTACCGCTGTATCGAAGATCAACCGCCACGATATCCGTAGGAGTGCGCCCGATGATCGAGATGCCCGTCCCCAACCAGCAGGTCATCGCGAAACAAGCGCGCCTTGCCGCCGCTCTGCGTGCCATCGTGCCGCCTGAGCAGGTCATCGATACGGCGGAGCAACTCAAAGCCTATGAATGCGATGGGCTGAATGCCTATCGCCAACCGCCCATGCTGGTGGTCTTGCCTGACACTACCGAGCAGGTCGCGAAGATCGTGAGGCTGTGCAATGCCGAAGGTGCGCCCATTATCCCGCGTGGATCGGGTACGTCACTGGCGGGGGGCGCGCTGCCGACGGCGGATTCGGTGGTGCTGGGCATGGCGCGGATGAAGAGCGTGATGGATGTCGATTACGCTAACCGTACGATCCGGGTTCAGACTGGGATCACCAATCTTGCCGTGACGGGCGCGGTGCAGCCCGATGGTTTCTTCTACGCCCCTGATCCATCGTCGCAGCTTGCTTGTGCTATCGGTGGCAATATTGCGATGAATTCGGGTGGGGCGCATTGCCTGAAATATGGTGTGACGACCAACAACTTGCTCGGCGTGACGATGGTGATGCCCGATGGCGAGGTTTTGGAGTTCGGTGGTGAGCATCTCGATCCCGGCGGTTACGATTTTCTGTCGCTGATCTGTGGGTCTGAAGGACAGCTTGGCATCTGCACCGAGGCAACACTCAAGATTTTGCCTGTGGCGGAGGGCGCGCGCCCTATGCTGTTCGGCTTTGAGACGAATGAAGTAGCGGGCGAGGCGGTCGCCGCGATTATCCGCGCGGGTTTGCAGCCCGTGGCGCTGGAATTCATGGATAAGCCCGCCATTACAGTCAGCGAAAACTTTGCAAAAGCGGGCTATCCCTTGGATGTTGAGGCGCTGTTGATCGTGGAGGTCGAAGGCTCCGACGCCGAGATCGATGAGCAGTTGACCCGTATCGAAGCGGTCGTCGCGCCTTTCAATCCCTCCACCGTTAAGCGTAGTGGAAACGATATCGAAAGCGCGAAGATTTGGGCAGGGCGAAAGGCGGCATTCGGGGCGATTGGGCAATTGGCCGATTATATCTGTCTCGATGGCTGTGTACCCCTGTCTCAATTACCCGATGTATTGAAACAAACGGCAGAATTGGCCGATAAGTATGACCTCAAGGTCGCCAATGTCTTTCATGCGGGCGATGGCAATCTGCACCCTCTGATCATGTACGAGGCGAATGACCCCGATAGCGCCCGCCGTGCCGAGGAATTGGGCGCAGACCTCCTGCGCTTGTGCGTTGAGAAAGATGGGTGCCTGACCGGTGAGCATGGGGTGGGGATCGAAAAACGCGAATTGATGCTGACTCAGTTCAATGAGCGCGAATTGCGCCAGCAAATGGCCATAAAGGACGTGTTTGACCCGTCATGGATGCTAAACCCGGCCAAAGTGTTCCCGCTCTCATTATCGGAGCCGCATATGAAGGAAATTGCGGCGGGGTAAGCTTATTATTTTGACATGGACGTTTGATTTTAAATGACTGTTTTAACTCCTGATACTGAAGAAGCCATCGCTCAGATCGTTCGGGCCGCCCATGAGGGTGATGGTCCGCTTGAATTATGCGGTGGTGGCACGCGGCGCGGTCTTGGCCGTCCGGTGCAGGCCGCCTCGACCCTTTCGCTTGCTGGGCTAAACGGCGTGACGCTTTACGAGCCGGGCGAATTGACCCTTGTAGCGCAGGCGGGAATGTCGATTTCGGCACTGACGGACCTGCTTGACGGTGAAAACCAGCAATTGACCTTTGAGCCGTGCGATATGCGAGCATTGCTTGGCACCAGTGGTGAGCCGACGATTGGCGGGGCTATCGCTACGGGTGCATCTGGTCCCCGACGTTTGCGTATGGGCGCGGGGCGCGATGCGGTGCTAGGGGTTCGATATGTAAACGGGCAAGGCGATGTGCTGCGTGCTGGTGGGCGGGTGATGAAGAACGTCACGGGCTACGATATCCCGAAGCTGATGTGCGGCGCTTACGGCACGCTGGGTGTTCTCACCGAAATCAGCCTCAAGGTTATGCCGAAATCTGAGGTCGTGCGCACCCTTGCTTTGCCTGGCCTTTCTGATGTGGGTGCCATTGATGCGCTCTCTACTGCGTTACGGATGCCCTGCGATGTTAGTGCCGCTGCGCATCTGCCCGCGAGCGTATCAAAGGAACTTGGTTTCGCTGATGCCGTCACGCTACTTCGCATCGAGGGCTTTGAAACGCAGGCGGATTACCGGATACAGACATTGCGCGATGGGCTGTCGATGTTCGGTGAGCTGACGCCCGTGGAAAGTGATCCGTGGGTTGCTATTCGCGATGCGATGTTCTTCGCGGGCGATGACCGTGCCGTATGGCGCGTTTCGATGAAGGCAAGCGAGGCTGCGCGCTATGTTGCGGTTTTACGGGATCAGATGGATGTCGAGGCATTCTATGATTGGGGCGGTGGTTTGATTTGGCTGGCCTGCGATCAAGGGAACGATGCCGCCGAGCCGATTATTCGTGGAGTCTTGGCCGAATATGGCGGCCATGCGACGCTGGTGCGGGCCAATGAAACCATTCGTGCAGCGGTTCCGGTTTTTGAGCCTGAACCCACAAGTATCGCGCATTTGAGTGCGGGATTGAAAGCGAAGTTCGATCCGGCGGGCATCCTCAATCCAGGGAGGATGCGGGCGTGACCTCCACGCTTACAGTGCGGGGATCGGATGCCGTTTTTCTTGTGCTTGTGGCACAATGGATCATTGAGAACCACGTTACGCCGTTTCCGCAAGATTTTCAACGCGACGCACGCGGCCTATGCGCCGCCATATGGGCCTGAGATATGCAGACGAATTTCTCCGAACAGCAATTGCAAGACCCTGATACGGCTCGGTCGAACGATATCTTGCGCACTTGTGTCCATTGCGGATTCTGCACGGCGACCTGCCCGACCTATACGTTGCTTGGCGATGAACTCGACAGCCCGCGTGGCCGCATCTATCTCATCAAACAGATGTTGGAAGAAGGGCGGCCCGCCGATACGCAGACGGTTAAGCATGTGGATCGATGCCTGTCTTGCCTCGCCTGTATGACGACCTGCCCATCGGGCGTGCATTACATGCATCTCGTCGACCATGCCCGCGCGCATATCGAGCAAACATATAAGCGCCCGCTGCATGACCGCGCCCTGCGCAATCTGCTTGCGTTTTTGCTGCCCAATGAAAATCTGTTCCGCTTGTCCCTGCTTGGCGCGAAGATGGCCAAACCGTTCAGCCGCATCCTCCCCGGTAAGCTCAAAGCCATGGTTGCCTTGGCACCGAAGACGATCCATCCGCCCAGCCCCCATGATGAGCCACAGGTCTTTCCCGCCGAAGGCGAACGCAAGATGCGTGTCGCATTGATGACGGGCTGTGCGCAGAAGGTGTTGGACCCCTCGATCAATGCGTCGACCATTCGCCTCTTGACGCGGCATGGGGCAGAGGTCGTTGTGGCCAAGGGGGCGGGCTGCTGTGGGGCGCTTACGCATCACATGGGTAAATCGGATCGATCCCACGCATCGGCGGCGGCGAATATCACCGCATGGATGCGCGAGAAGAGGGGCGATGGGCTGGATGCGGTGGTCATCAATGCGTCAGGTTGCGGCACGACGGTTAAGGATTATGGCCATATGTTCCGTACCGATGACGTGATGGCCGATGATGCCGCAACTATCTCCGGTTTGACGCGCGATATCTCGGAAATCATGGCGGAATTGGGTTTGAACGAGCCGGTCCATGCTGAAAAACTGCGTGTTGCCTACCATGCCGCCTGCTCGCTGCAACATGGTCAGAAGATCACGGTGGAACCGAAAGCTCTGTTGAAAATGGCAGGGTTCACCGTACTAGAGCCGCGCGAGGGGCATCTTTGTTGTGGATCAGCGGGGACTTATAATCTGCTCCAGCCGGAAATTGCAGGTCAGCTCAAGGAACGCAAGGTTGCCAATATTGAGGCGACCAAGCCGGATATCATCTCGACCGGCAATATCGGCTGCATGACCCAGATCGGCAGTGGTACGGACGTTCTGATCGTCCATACCGTCCATTTGCTCGACTGGGCCACGGGCGGGCCGAGGCCGGAAGCACTGCCACAGCCCAAGACCGTGGCAGCAGAGTAGTCAACGGCCTGCGCGGCGCATCTCGCGTTCCAGTAATTCAAACATCGTCAGCACTTCTGGCACCAATGCATCGACCGCCGCTAACGCGACCGCATCGCGTAGCTTTTCTTTCTCACGATCCGACCCCCATGACGGGGTGAGAGCTTCGGCGCTTTCCTGTGCATCCGCCGAGCCATAACGATAACCATTGCGCACATCGATCAATGTCGCGCTCGCGATGGCCTGTGCTTCCAGCGAGCGTGTGGGTAGGATCGCACCACCAATGATCGTCAGATCGGCGAAGCCTAACCCGCTGGTCCATGATCCGCCCCGCGCCCCGACCTCGTAGACCAGTACGGCGTCCAGATGTTGACGTGCGGCACCGATTCTGATTGTCGCCATTGTGCCATCATGCTGCCAGCCTTCTGTGATGCTTTGTTTAGCGAGTGCCGCCGTAGCGGGATCGACGGGGACGAAGGTGCCGTATCTGCCCGCCTCGCCGAGTGCATCGAACAACAGCTCGCCTTCTGCCGCAGGGATGCGAGAAAGCCGCCCGTTGGCAATGCGCGCGATACCGATATTCGCCGGGAATTGCAGGATTGGTTCGACATCCGCCGCCTCTCGTACCGCCGCGTCGAGTGATAACGCTACGGGCGAAGGCGAGTTGCTATTATCTAGCACCACAACTTGTCGGCCATATTGATCAGAAAAAGATCTGTTTTGCTTGATCCGAGCGCGACGTTGTTTGGCGGGTTTTACGGCTTCATAGCGGGAGAGATAGCTCTTGCCCGAAGAGTATTGGGCGTTGGCGCTGCACCCGGCGATGAGAAGGGACAGGACGATGAGGGTAAGAGGGATGCGCATGGTTGTTCTCCATAAATGTGCGATTTGCACATCTACTCAGAACTTATTCTTGTGCGCAAGGTAAAAATGTGCCAAATGCACATTGAATGAATGACCCGTTGACGAATGCCTTGTCTCGCATCCTGCGCCCGCTTGTTCGGGTGGCGATTGCTCGTGGGGTCACATTCCCGGTGATTGCTGATATCTTACGTGACCTCTACGTCAGTGAGGCAATTGCACGGGATGATGCGAAACCCACCGATAGCCGGATTAGCCTTCTGACCGGGCTTCAGCGGCGCGAGGTGAAGGCGCGCCGTGAGGCTGGTGCAGCGCAGGCGGATCGTGGGATGGGGGTGCTGCCGCGTATTCTAGCCCGGTGGCGCGCTGATCCTGCCTATGCAATTGGGGCCGATCCACGGCCTTTATCGCGTAAGGGGGAAGGTTCGTTCGAGGCGTTGGTGGCCGAAGTCAGTCGTGACATGCACCCACGCACGGCGCTCGATGCGCTGCGAGGATTGGGGCGGGTGGAAATCGATGATGAGGACAGGGTAGTCCCTGTTAGTGCGGACTTTCTGCCTGTCACCGATATGGAGCGGCTTGCTTCTTACCTTGCCGCTAATCTTGGCGACCATGCAGAGGCGGCGGTGGCGAATCTGCTGGCTGCGCCGGAGCGAGGGCCATATTTTGAACGTGCGTTGCATTACAATTATCTGTCGGCGGAATCGCTTGCGGCTCTCGATGCGCGCGCGCGGCAAGGACATGCGGCGTTACTGGCGGAATTAAACGAAATGGCGCTGACACAGCAAACTATGGACCGTGCGGCGGGGAGCGGCGCATTTCGTGTGCGGTTCGGGGCGTATCTTTATAATGCGCCAATGCACGATGATGAAACCGAGGAAGATTCGCAATGATGCGCCCGTTTCTAATGCTGCTCGCTTTGTTAGCTTTGCATGGCTGTGCCGCGCGTGCGCCTGTGCTGCCAGAAGACCCCTGCGCCGTGCAAACCATCGAGGATGAACCTGTTGATGGTGGTGTTGGGGGCACGGGGCACAGCGATGATGGTTGTGTTGAGGTGTTGCCGTGAGGCGTCTCGTCCTCGTCGGGTTGTCTATCTTGATGCTCGACGTCGCTCATGCACAAGACCGCAAACTCGGCACAGTGGGCCTAGACGATCGCCGTATCGCAACCGACCCGCGTTTTGCTGCCGTGGGGCGGCTAAACCGGGCAGGGCGAGGCTTTTGCACTGCAACGCTCATCGCGCCAAGCCTCGTGTTAACAGCCGCCCATTGCCTCGCCTATTCGCGCAGCGGCAAGCCGATCCCGCCAGATCGCCTGCATTTCGTGGCGGGCTTTCGCAAAGGAAAATACCTTGCCAATCGTAAGGGCAAGGCGGTGCGTGTGCATCCCGACTTTCCGCGCGATGCGCCCGTGACGATTAATGCGATGCGCAACGATATCGCGCTCGTTATTCTGGAGCGGCCTGTTACGACCGTACGGCCTATTCCTCTCGACCGTACGGATGAAAACTTACGCCTCACAACCCCGCTAACGCTCGTTTCCTACGCCCGTGATCGTGCTTATCTGCCCAGCGTTGAGCGCGGATGCGTGGTGCGGCGGGTGGAGGGGCGGCTGCTTTATACGGATTGCGACACGAATTTCGGGGCATCCGGTGGGCCGGTTTTGACCGAGCGTGATGGCGAATTGCGTGTTCTTGGCATCGTCAGCGGCATTGCAACCATACGCGGAAACCTGCGCCGGACGGTTGCTGTAAAAGCGCATCATGTTCTTGACGCTTCAGATAGCGAATGACAGCCTTCCCCAAAAAGAGGGGAAAAACCATGCTTTCCGACGAACAAATCGCCTTCTACCGAGACAATGGCTATGTCCATGTGCCGAATGCGCTAACGGCGCAGCAATTATCGGCGATGCAGCGGGTAACGGATGACCTGATCGAAAAATCAAAAGGCGTATCGGAAAGCAATGATGTCTACGATCTTGATGAGGGACATAGCGCAGATACTCCGCGGCTGACCCGGATCAAGCTACCCCATATCCGCGATGCTGCATTTTCTGACACGCTTTATAGCGAGCGTCTTGCGGGCTTTCTAATTCCATTGCTTGGACCGAATATCCGGCTGCATACCAGCAAGCTCAATACGAAAGCGCCGGGTGGTGGGGCGGCGGTCGAATGGCATCAAGATTGGGCGTTCTACCCCCATACCAACGACGATATTTTGGCCGTGGGGATCATGCTGGAGGATGTTGACGAGGCGAACGGGCCTTTGATGGTCGTCCCTAGCACGCATAAAAACCCAATCCTGAGCCACCATCGTAACGGCGTCTTTTGTGGTGCCATCGACCCCGCTGATCCTTTGTTTGAGAAAGATAAGGCGATCACGATCACGGGCAAAGCAGGGGATATGAGTATCCACCATGTCCGAGTGCTGCATGGCTCGGCCCCCAATCGTTCCGACCGGGCGCGAAAAATCCTATTCTTTGAGTTGATGGCCGCCGATGCATGGCCATTGATGGGGGTTGCAGGCGTTTATCAGGGGTTGGATGCGCCTAGCATGTGGGAAAAGATGCAGGAAAATATCGTGCATGGCCAGCAGCCGACCGCTCCGCGTGTCGAGGCGGTGCCTGTGTCGATGCCCCTACCGCCACCTGCGGATGCAACTTCGATTTTTAAGGTGCAAAGATCAGGTGGCGCAATCAGCGGGTTCGATTGAATTATTTTTCTCGTGGAAAAGGGGTTTCCAATGTGCCCATCATGGCGTTCACTACGGCAGGTTCCGAAACGATGAGATAACCGGATTCGACCTGACGCCCTACCGGCCACGGGGTTTGCTTAAATGATGGCCAGATAAAAACGATCCTTAGGGAGAGAAATGATGAAGAAACTGCTCGGTACGCTCTGCGCGCTCGCGCTTACGACCGCCGCCGCCGTCCCCGCATTCGCGGCTGATAAGACAAAGCTGCGCATTCAGACGCATTACGCGCCCGAAACACCTTCGGGTAAGTTGGCCGCTGAATATATTGATGACATCCAGACGATGTCGAATGGCGAAATCGAAGTGGAAATGTTCTACTCTTCCTCGGTCGTGAAATCCGTGGAAACCTTTGATGCCGCAGCGACGGGTATTCTCGATTGCGACATGACGGGCGGTTCCTACCAGACGGGCAAGAATCCGGCCTTCCAGTTTGTCGGCGATATTATGGGCGGGTATGACACGCCTTATCAGCAGCTTTCATGGCTGTATTACGGTGGTGGTCTTGCCGCAGCGCAAGACCTATACAACAAGTTCGACATGGAGCTGATCGGCTGGTGGGTCTACGGTCAGGAATCCTTCGCGTCCTCCAAGCCTATCACAAAGGTCGCTGACTTTAAGGATTGGAAGTTCCGCTCGCCTCCCGGGCTGGAGACGAAAATCTTCGAGAATCTTGGCGCGAAACCGATTGTGATGGACTTTACGGAGATCTTCACGGCACTGGAAACCGGCATCATTGACGGGGCGGACGCTTCTGGTCTGGCGAATAATGTCGGTCTTGGCCTCTACGATCTGGTCAAGTACGCGAATTATCCTGGCTTCCACTCGATGCCTTCGGATCACCTCGCATGCAACAAGGCCGTCTATGACGAGATGCCTGAGCATCATCAGCGCATCATGAAGGTCGCCATGCAGGCATTGGCCCTTAAGACCGCCCTGACCTTCGAGAAGAAGAATGCCGAAGCAGCCGCAAAGCTGACGGCAGATGGCGTCACACTTTCCGCTTGGTCGGCGGAGGAGAAGGCCAAGTTCCGCGCCGCTGCACAGGATGCATGGGATGATTTTGGTACCACACCAGAAGCCAAGGCGCTTATGGCTGCTCACCGCAAGTACCTGAAGCAGCTTGGTCTGATCGAATAATCCCGCAACGCGCGTGATGCGATTCGCCGCCCCGGAATGCCGGGGCGGTTCTTCCGTCTATCCAAACCGGAGACCCCGCTATGGTCGAACACGAGTGCAATGGCCCCGTAGACTGGCTGTCTTGGGCGTTCAGCCGCATCTGCATGTGGGGACCGGCCTTAATCGTCGGGATTATCTTCTACGAAGTCGTCATGCGCTACGTCTTCTCCGCCCCGACGTTGTGGGTGAACGAGATGTCGCTCTGGGTCGGCGGTGCAATCTACCTGACCTCCGGTCTCTATTCGATGCAGCAACGCAGCCATATCCGCATCTTCGTCCTCTATGACATGATGCCGTCCTTCATGCAGAAGCTATTCAACCTCCTGTCCGTCATCTGCTTGATGATCTTCGCCTTTTCAGTTGTCTGGGGAGGGTTTGGCGAAGCCGCCGCAAAGTTTGCCCGGTGGGAGACGTTCGGCACGGCCTTCGATCCGCCTATTCCGGCCACTAACAAGTCACTCGTCCTCATCACGCTACTGTTCGTTACACTCCAAGCGATATCGAATCTTGTTCGGGATTGGCCTGCGGGAGCATGGCTGCGAAAAGGCTTTGATATCCTCGCGACTATTACCATCGTCGCTCTGGCGATCCGGGCCACCCCACGTGTCCTCGACCCGGCTAACTCAGTGCCATATTGGTGGAAGGTGGGGATTCTTGCGGTATTGGGTGTGTCATGCTTGATCGTAATCTATGGCTTGTGGCGCGACTTCAACCGCACGCCTACTCCTTTCGTGGATAACCATGATCCGGCGGCGGAAATCGATCTGCCCGATGAGGTTCTCAGCGGAAATCCACCTGCTACCGGGCGTACCTAACGCCTATTCCACCCTGACGCCTACAACGAGAAGAAGAAGAACAAGGTTTCCCGATGGATATTGGCACGATTTCCCTCATCCTACTGGTCGGCATGTTGGTCCTGCTGGCTATCGGGATGCCGCTTGGCTTTGCGTCGGGCTTCCTTGCCGTCGTCGTGATGGTGCTGAAATTCGAGCCGACGCTTCTGACCGATCCGTTTGTCTACGGCTTCGACACATCGCAATGGACGATGGGGGAGGGGACGCTGACGCGAAAATTCGGGTCGGGACCGATGAATATATTGGCGCAACGCCTCTATGGCATCACGACCAATTACGTCCTTGTTTCTGTGCCGCTCTTTATCTTTATGGCAACCCTGCTCGAACGCTCCGGTATCGCGCGGGACATGTATTCCTGTCTACAACAATGGATGTCACGCACGCGCGGCGGCATTGCGGTCGTCACCGCCATCATGGCCATCGTCATGGCGGCGATGTCGGGTATCATTGGCGGCGAAGTTGTATTGCTCGGCCTGATCGCCCTGCCGCAGATGTTGCGCCTCGGCTATGATCAGAATTTGGCCATCGGCACGATCTGCGCCTCTGGTTCGCTTGGCACCATGATCCCGCCTTCCATCGTTCTGATCTTCTACGGTCTTATCACCGAGACTTCGATTCATGCGCTCTTCAAAGCGGCGTTCTTGCCCGGCTTTATCCTTGCTGGCACCTATATCGTCTACATTCTCTGGCGCACCCGGCGTCATCCGGAACAGGCACCTTTACCCGAACCCTCGCCCGATGACCTGACCGGAACCGATAAACTCGTCTACGGCCTCGCGCTGCTTTCGATGATCTGGGCTACCGTGATGGGCCTGATGCTGTTGCGTGGCTACTATCTCAACAATTTTGGAGGGATAGAGGACGATACCGGATATGTTGACGCGGCTTATCTGACCAAGGTGGCGATCACTACCGGCATCCTGCTCTTCATCTGCTTGTTCGTTGTCGGCCCGAAAGTATGCGGGCGGGCTTGGCAATCGGGTAAGGGCATGGTGGCCCCGCTTCTCGTCGTTTTCGTCGTTCTCGGCTCGATCTACGGCGGCATTACTGGCATCACTGAAGCCGCCGCCATGGGGTCGGTCGCTGTTCTGTTGCTCATCATCATGCGCGGCGAATTCTCGTTCAATTTGCTGACCGAAGCCTCGATGCGGACGTTTAAATCCACCGGCACGATTATCTGGGTCACACTCGGTGCGACGGCCCTTGCCGGAGCTTACACGATTGCGGGCGGCCCGACTTATGTTGCAAATCTGATCGTTGGTTACGACTTGCCGACCATGGGCGTGCTGCTGGTGATGATGGTCATCTTCCTGTTTCTTGGCGCGTTTATGGATTGGACGGGGATTGTGTTGCTGGTCATGCCGGTCTTCCTGCCCATCGTGCTGAAACTGCCCATGGATGAATTGGGGCTGACGGGCGGATTGCCTTCTGAATCGATGGTGCGGGTGTGGTTCGGGATATTATTCTGCGTGAATATGCAGGTTAGTTTCCTGTCGCCCCCCTTTGGTCCGGCGGCATTCTATCTGAAATCGGTGGCCCCACCACATATCACACTGCCTGATATCTTCCGGGGCTTCCTGCCCTTCATCGGTATCCAGATCCTGATCCTGACGCTTGTGCTCTGTGTCCCGCAGGTGACGACGGTCTTCCTGTGATGGATGCGCCGGTCGCGATTCCCGCTGCTGTGCGGCTCGACCCACGTGACAACGTTGCGACCGCGATACGGGCGCTTTCGGTGGGTGATGTTGCGCTTGGTGTTAAGGTGGCAGAGCAGATTCCGCGCGGCCACAAAATCGCGCTCGCGCCTATCGCGGCGGGGGCCGAGGTTGTGAAATACGCACAGGGGATAGGTGCGGCCTCTACCGATATCGCACCCGGCCAGCATATCCATACGCATAACCTCGCTTTTCACGCTTCGCGTCAGGATCATCGCTTCTGTGAAGCGGCGACGGCGACCGATTATGTGCCCGAAGGCGAACGCGCGACGTTCATGGGGTATCATCGCCAGGACGGGCGGGTTGGTACGCGCAACTATATTGCCGTCATTACCAGCGTGAACTGTTCCGCAACTGCCGGGCGTTTGATCGCCGAGCATTTTGGTTCGGTACAGATGGCCGCTTTCCCCAATGTCGATGGGGTTGCCGCGTTTGTGCATGGCACTGGTTGCGCAATGGCCCCGGATTCGGACGGGTTTGAGAACCTGCAACGGGTGATGTGGGGCTATGCACGCAATCCAAACTGCGCTGGCGTGCTGATGGTTGGCCTTGGTTGTGAGACGATGCAGATCGACTTTCTGCTCGAATGTTATGGTATCGAACGCGGGCCGCTGTTCCGAACGATGAATATTCAGAATATGGGTGGGTTGCGGCGCACGGTTGAGGCGGGGGTAAAAATCATTGAGCAGATGTTGCCCCATGCGAACGAAGCCACGCGCGCGCCCGCCGATGCGTCACACCTAATGCTGGCGCTACAATGTGGTGGTTCGGATGCTTGGTCAGGGGTGACGGCGAATCCGGCGTTGGGCTATGCGGCTGACTTGCTGGTTAAAAATGGTGGAACGGCAGTATTGGCCGAAACGCCGGAGATTTATGGGGCCGAACACTTGCTCACCGCCCGCGCGCGCGATGAGGCCACGGCGCGCAAGTTGATGGATCGAATCGCTTGGTGGGAGGCGTATACCGGCAAGCATGGCGGTTCGATGGATAATAATCCCTCCCCCGGCAACAAAGAGGGCGGGCTAACAACGATCCTTGAAAAATCACTGGGGGCCGTGGCGAAAAGTGGCACCTGCACGATGGAGGGGGTTTATCGTTATGGCGAGCCAATCACGGCCAAGGGCTTCGTCTTTATGGATAGCCCCGGTTATGATCCTGCCTCCATCACAGGGGAAATCGCGTCAGGCTGTACGCTTGCGGCATTTACGACAGGGCGAGGATCGGTATTTGGGTCCAAGCCTACGCCCTGCATCAAGATTGCGACGAATACCGAAATGGCAACCCGTATGATTGAGGATATGGACGTGAATGCGGGTCGTATTATCAGTGATGGTGCCAGCATTGAGGAAGTGGGGGCCGAGATTTTCGACCTGTTGCTGCGCGTTGCCTCTGGCGAGCCATCACTGTCGGAGGCGCAAGGTCTTGGCGATTATGAATTCGTGCCGTGGCAAGTCGGCGCGGTTATGTAGGTTCGGCTTCGATCAACCCTTCGTCGGAGGCGAGTGTGCGCATTCTTTCTTGCAGTTTTTCAAAGGCGCGCACCTCAATTTGGCGAATGCGTTCGCGGGAGACGCTGTAGACGTTTGATAGGTCTTCGAGCGTCATTGGATCATCGCGTAGGCGGCGTTCGCGCAGGATATGTTGTTCACGCTCATTAAGCGTGCTCATCGCCTGATCGAGTAGGGACATGCGCTTATCGTATTCTTCGGTTTCGGCAACCGCCGCCGCATGATCCGATTCCTCGTCGGGTAGCCAATCCATCCATTCGGCGGCCCCGCCGTCTTCGCCACCACCGCGCATCGGTGCGTTGAGCGAGGCATCGCCGCCGCCGCCCATGCGCCCATTCATCATCACCACGTCATCCTCAGACACGGAGAGAGATTTGGCGATTTTGGCGACCTGTTCGGGGCGAAGCTGGCCATCCTCTAGTGCGTTGATTTTGGATTTTGCGCGGCGCAGATTGAAGAACAGCTTTTTCTGGCTGGCGGTCGTGCCAATCTTGACCAATGACCAAGAGCGCAGGATGTATTCCTGAATCGCAGCGCGAATCCACCACATCGCATAGGTCGACAGGCGAAAACCCTTATCAGGGTCGAACCGTTTGACGGATTGCATCAGGCCAACATTCGCCTCCGAAATAACTTCGGAGATAGGTAGACCATATCCACGATAGCCCATCGCGATTTTAGCCGCGAGACGCAGATGTGACGTGACTAGTTTATGCGCCGCTTCGGTGTCCCCGTGATCCACCCATGCTTTAGCCAGCATGAATTCCTGCTGCTTTTCCATCATGGGAAACTTGCGGATTTCGGAGAGATAGCGGCTCAGGCCATTATCTGAACTGAGGGTCGGTAGATTGCCGGTCGCGGCCATGTATATATCCCGTTAAGAAAACTTTCAGGAGTATTAAAACTGATTTAGGTCGAGAGTATGACCAAAGCTTTAATTAGCCCAAATGTTCTCTATTTCATCTGAAATAGTTCGCACAGTTCTAAGATGTCTTGCGGTGTGGATGATGTCCAGCGCATCGTGCTTTTGGTTATAGGGTGAATGAAGCCTAATGTCGCAGCATGTAACGCTTGTCGTGGAAAAGCGGATATGGCGGCGCGGGCCGCCGGGGATAGTGAATGAGGCGGTACGCGGGCGCGGCCATAGGTCTGATCGCCGACGAGCGGATGCCCGACATGGGCGAGGTGGACGCGGATTTGGTGTGTGCGGCCTGTCTCTAGCTGGCATTCGACGAGGGTTGCCGCGCCGATATTTTCGCTGACCGCTACGCGGGTGATAGCATGGCGACCGTCGGGGACGTTGACGGCCATTTTCTTACGATCAGTGCGTGAACGCCCGATGGTCGTCTCAATGCGGATGCGTCCCGGTTCAAAGCTGACGGCGGGAAGGCCCGCAAGGCGCGCATCGGCGCGGCTGGGCGTGCCCCAGACGAGCGCACGATAGAGCCGCTCGATGGTATGGGCGGCGAATTGCTCAGATAGGCCATGGTGAGCCGCATCTGATTTTGCAACGACCAGCAGGCCGCTGGTATCTTTGTCGATGCGGTGGACAATGCCGGGGCGACGCTCGCCGCCGATGCCCGAAAGGCTATCGCCACAATGATGTAACAGGGCGTTGACGAGGGTGCCAGTCCATGCGCCGGGGGCGGGATGGACGACCATGCCAACGGGCTTGTCCACGACAATCAGGTGCGCGTCCTCGAAAATGACAGATAAGGGTATGGCCTCTGGCTCTGGCGTGGCAGGTAAGGGGGGCGGTATGTCGATTGCGAAGCTGGCACCGGCGCGCACCTTGAGTGAGGGATCGGTTTGGACTTTGCCATCGGGATACGCGCTGACATTGCCCTCTTCGATAAGGGCGCGCAATCGGGAGCGGCTGATGCTATGGGCTTCGCAAAGCACGGCAAGCGCCTTGTCGAGCCGAATGGGGCCGCTATCCTCGGGGATAGTGACGATTAGGGGAGTTTCCCCATCAATTGGAGGATGCGCATCGGTCATGCAAAGCCGGATACACCAAACCCCGCCCGCGCGCGACGATGAACTGCCGGATGTGCCCGAACCTGCCAACTTGCGTTTTCTGCGCCGAATGGTGACGTTGCTGATGGTAACAATGATCGTGGGGATCATGGTTGTTGCAGGGGCGCTCGTGATGCGCATCGCGGGGGAGGGTGGCCGCCCGACCATGACCGAAATCCGCGTCGGGGCGGGGTATTCGGTGGTCAGTGTCGATCATGGGGTCGAGGATCGGTTGGTGCTTGTACTAAAGGATGCGAATGGGGAGCAGGTGGTGCGGGTTTATCGAACGAAGGGTGCGGCGGCGGATTATGAAGTTATTAAAGAATAACCTCATTGGTTGATACGCTCTGCGTGCATCTTCGCGTCTGATACTCCTTCCATTCGCATATACGTTCCTTGCCCGATGCAAATCAGCGTCTCCTGACCGTCTTTCGACGCATAGAGGTCCATGCGGCAGGCGGTGATGCGTTTGCCGGGGCGAATGACGTGGCCTTCGGCGCGGAGGTGATCGCCCATCCCCGGAGCGAGCATGTTGATCTTGAATTCGATGGTCAGGACCGAATCCACTGCGTCCATCAATGTCTGGGCCGCATGGCCGCCGACGATATCCATCAAGGTCGAGATCACGCCGCCATGGACGTAACCATGATGTTGCAAGGTGACGGGGGTGATCGGTTGGTGGAGTTCGATGTAACCCGGTTCGCAGCGGATCATCTCGGTTTCCAGAACATGCAAGATCGCGCCGCGTGAAAAGCTGTCGCGGACGGATGCTTCATAGCCGTTATGGCGTGGTTGAAACTCGGTCATATTCATCCCTTCAGGCTCGTGATGCGCTTGACTACACAGGTGGCAAGGCGCGCTACGCAAGCTGAAAGCACATTTCCATAGATCAGTGTGTTTGTTTGGCGGCTTGTGGGTGCCAAATTCTACAAGGCGTTTGATGGTGCCGGGTATTCGTGGGCCAAAAGAGCGTATAGGCTTGGTCGTATTGACGATTAGGAGATTGCGTCCATGACCCCTGCCACCGATAGCCATGAAACTCGGCCCTCAGATGAACGAGAAGCCGCATTGATGGAGGCTTTGCGCGGTATCGTGAGTGCCGCGCATAAAACCACGGTGCATTATGGTCGTACATTGGCAAATGTGGATGTTGCGGATCTAAAAAGCCGCGCTGATTTGGCCAAGTTGCCCATCTTGCGCAAATCTGACCTGATTGCGCAACAGGAGGCCGCGCCCCCTTTCGGCGGTTTGGCGGCCAATGATGCGGCGGCGATGGCGAGGCTGTTTCTATCGCCCGGACCTATTGCGGAGCCGCAAACAGGAGCGCAGGGCGACCCGTGGCGATTTGGCCGCGCGCTTGCGGCGTTGGGGGTCAGTAAAGGCGATATCGTGCATAACTGCTTTTCGTATCACCTGACCCCAGCGGGCTTTATGGTCGATGCGGCGGCGGCATCGCTGGGCTGTGCGGTCTTTCCCGGTGGGGTGGGCAATACGGCAGCACAGGCGCAGGCGATGCGAAGGTTTGGGGCGACGGTCTATGTCGGCACGCCCGATTATCTGCGCACCATCCTCGAAGCGGCGGATGAAGAGGGAGCGCCGATTACAAGCGTTACGCGGGCGCTTGTTTCCGGCGGGCCATTGTTTCCGGCTATGCGCGACTGGTACACGGCGCGCGGCATCCGGGTGCAGCAAGGCTATGGCACGGCGGATGTGGGGTTGATTGGATACGAGACCGAGGCGCTCGACGGCATGGTGGTTGAGGAAGACGCGCTGGTCGAGATCGTGCGGCCCGGTACGGGTGATCCGGTGCAGGAAGGCGAAATTGGGGAAGTCGTTGTGACGACTTTCGATCCTGTCTATCCGATGATCCGCTTTGCAACGGGTGATCTGTCGGCGGTTTTGCCGGGGCCATGCCCGACCGGGCGTACGAATATGCGCCTTGCGGGCTGGAAGGGGCGTGCGGATCAGACGGCCAAGGTCAAAGGCATGTTCGTGCATCCTGAGCAGGTTGCGCGTGTCGCTAAAGCGCATGGTCTGCATCGTGTGCGGCTGGAGGTCAGCGAGAGTGAAGGACGCGATTCGATGGTCTTGCTTTGCGAGGGGCAAGGCGATGCCGATGCCGTGGCCGAAACATTGCACCGCGAATGCCGCCTCAAAGGCGAGGTAAGCTTTACCGGCGCAGATGCATTGCCCAATGATGGCAAGGTAATCGATGATCGTCGGGCGCTCTGACGGCTATGTCGCTATGGCAACGTCTTCGCGACCGCATCGCTGCATTAGGCGGGCTGATCGGCTTTTTTCGATCACCGCGCCCCCCTGAGGCAAGCGAAGCCTTTGCGATGGCGGTCGTTGCGCTAGGGGCGAAGATGGCCAAGTCGGACGGGCAAGTGACCGCCGATGAAGTGCTGGCTTTCCGCGAGATTTTTCGCATCGAGGATGCTGATCTGCCCGATGTTGGGCGGCTCTACGATCTGGCGCGCGAAGATGTTGCCGGATTTGACCTCTATGCACGTCAGGTTGCGCGCATGTTTGAGGGCCGCGCCGAAATGTTGGAAACAATGCTCGATGGATTGTTTCATATCGCACAGGCGGATGGATTGATTCACGAGAACGAGCTTTTGTTTCTGCGGACGGTGGCGGAGATATTCGCATTACCGGATAGCGTGTTTGAGCGGGTGCGCCTTCGCAACCTACCCGCCCAAGAGCGCACGCCTTATGATTTGTTGGGTGTCACACCTGATATGGACCTGCCAACGATTCGGCAGGTTTGGCGTGGGCTGGCCGCGCGGCTGCATCCTGACCGGTTACAGGGAGCGGGATTGCCCATTGAGGCGCTGCGCATGACCGAGGTGCGGTTGGCGGAAATTAACGCGGCATTCGAGGTGATCCGTAAGTCGCGAAGCATTTCGCCTGTGTGATCATGTGTCACTTTTTCACCGGACGTTAAACACAGAGGCTTAAGTATTCACCTTGAGCGGCCAGATGTGTCGCACGGGATGACGGAGACTCCTCATGGCCGATGGTGCCAGTGCAATGAACAAACTCGACAAGCTTGCGCGCCTCAAAAGCTTGAAAAGCGGTTTGAAGGCTTCCGATAACGCTAAGCAAGTAGAATCGGCACCTTTGACGCTGGATGCGATGCTTGCGGAAGAGGGGCTGGTTTCTGAGCAGGCTGCCGCAACAGTCGAACCAACGCCAGCACCCGAAAAACCCGTCTTGTCGAAACCTGAGTCGCCAAAAACCAATGCTTCTATGGAAAAGGACGGGGAAAGCCTCAGTTCTTATTTTGAAGCACTGGGTATCGTGCCCGACGACGCCAAGGTCGCTGGGGCCACTGGTAAAGCGCCTGATGAATATAAGTCACCTTCGGATGAATACGCCGAGCCTGCCCCCGTTAAAACGCCCGGACGAGAGGTTGATGAACGGGATCTCTGGGCCGATCCAGTCCGGAACGACGATACTTTCCTGTCTTCCTTCGCCGCAGGAGGCGATGCAGCGAAGGACGTAGAGGAAGATATACCATCCCTCGATTCGATTATCGGATCGATGGGGGATGAGGAGATTGAACCTCCTGTGGTCGAGGCTCCTGTAATTGAGGCTCCTGTGGTCGAGCCGGTGATCGAAGCTGAAACAGTTAAAGCTGATGATATCGATGATATACCCGTCGATATTGAGGCATTTGAAGCAGAGATCGCGCTCAAAGAGAGTGAGATCACCGAGGAAGAACCCGTCGCCACCATTCCGCCCGCCGAGAAAACGGTGGAGGCTGAACAACCCCTTACGATTACATTCGATAAGAGTCGCGCTACGCTTTTGAGCCACGTCTCGAAGCAAATGGGATGTTCTATTGATGATGTGGTTGTGACGGCAATCGATTGGTATCTTGACGCCCTGTTCGGGGAAGAAGATCCCGATCTAGCCGCCGGTCAGGGTGATTGAGGCGGTTTGCTCTTAGGTTGAGTTTCAGGCAGAATACACAGTAATAGGTTGATCTATTCTCCGTTCCAGCCGTAGCCGAGATGCTCGAATGGCTGGCGTGATAGCCCGTATACGGTATTTCGTAAGTGATCCATCAAAGCGACCGCATCGCCCTTTAGCGCGTCGATTTGTGCGCGTTCCATGGGTTCACCGAGGCGCATTCGTACGGGCTGGGTGATTCCAGTGCGAAACTCATTGATGAGTAGGGCATAGCGTAGAGTCTGACTTAGATGGCTGATCGCCTGAAATGTACGGCTATTACTGCCCTCGAAGAATAGCGGCACGACTTGGGCATCCGCATGAGAGGCCAGTTTCGCGGTAAAATTTTTCCAGCGTGGGTCGATGGGTTGCCCGAACGGTTTTGATGCGGTCGATACGCACCCACCAGGGAATACGGCAATTGCGCCGCCATCATCGAGAAATTGCAATGCATCGCGCCGGGTTTGCACATTCAGGGCATGGGCCTCGCGGGTATTGTCGAAGCTGATTGGCAGGATATGGCGGGCGACTTCAGGCGCGCGGTTGAAGACGGTATGTGCAACGATTTTGAAATCAGCCCGCCGCATCGACATCAACCGCCCCAAGGCAAGGCCGTCAAGTATGCCGAACGGGTGGTTTGCGACCACCACGGTTGGCCCGCTGGCGGGTAGGCATTCGGGCGAGCCTTCGACGAAATCGAGCCGGATGCAGTAACGATCTTGCATGACGGCCCAGAAATCGCGCCCCGCCGCCACGTCCTGCTCGTAGTTGTGGGCCATGCGGATCAGGCGGGGTCGTCCGGTCAGGTTTTCGATGGTGCGAATGATGCCTCGTGCAAGCCGGGTATCGGCGGACCAAGCATAGCTGATCTCGGAAGTTGCTGACATGCGCGTATCGCCTTCGCGAGCGTTGTGAACGAAAGCGACTTATTGGCGGCCTGCGATGAACCTGAGCCGTGTTTCAGGATAATCGCACTTCGCTTTAGGCAAAAGGCGCAACGATTCGATGAGTACAGGTAGCTAGTGTATTTTGGTGATAGAGCCGTTACCCGAAGCTTTCAAATCCTTCAAGTGCCGAGCCATGTGTCGAATAATGGGTTGGAATGCCGCATTTCGACTTTTGCACTTCGCATCGCCCAGTTTAGGCTCGCATTCTATGGATGGTTGCGGATCGGGACGGTTGGTTTGAAAGAAGAATACGATTTCGTGATCGTCGGGGCGGGGTCAGCCGGATCGGCATTGGCTGCACGCTTGACGCAGGATGGGCGGTATACCGTGCTGGTGCTGGAGGCCGGGGGTGATGATCGCCGGTTTTTCATCCAGATGCCGGTTGGTTATGGCAAGGTCTTTCACGATGCGCGTGTGAACTGGAAGTATCAGACCGCACCTGTTCCCGGCCTGAATGATAAACCGAGCTATTGGCCGCGCGGCAAGGTGTTGGGCGGGTCCAGCTCGATCAATGCGATGGTCTATGTGCGCGGACATCCGCGTGATTTCGATAATTGGGGTGTGCCCGGTTGGGATTGGCGGTCTGTTGCGCCGATTTTTCGACGTATGGAGGATTGGGAAGGCGGCGGTGATCAGGTGCGGGGCAAGGATGGGCCACTGCATGTGACTGATACCACTGGCCACGTTCACCCGCTTTGCGATGCCTATCTTAACGCGACAGGCGAAGCGGGAATTAAGCGAGCGGGCGATTATAATGGTGTCGATATGGAGGGTGCCGCCCTTTACCAGATAACGACTAAGGATGGTCTGCGCGCCTCTGCCGCCCGCGCCTATCTACGCCCCGCCATGAAGCGGGCGAACCTTAACGTCGTGACCCATGCCCATGTAGAGCGGGTGGAGATGGCCCATGGGCGCGCGACAGGCGTGCGCTATCGCCGAGGTGGGCGGGCGCTGGTGGCTAAGGCGCGGCGGGAGGTGATCCTGTGCGGCGGGGCGGTGAACTCGCCACAATTGCTCCAGCTATCGGGCATTGGGCCGGGGGCGGTGCTCGCGGGGCAGGGGATTGATGTGCGGCATGACGCGCCGGAGGTTGGGCGCAATTTAGCGGATCATCTTGGTTATGATCATCTGTACCGGTCGCGTGTGCCGACGCTGAATCAGGTGTTACGGCCATGGCATGGTAAGCTGCGTGTGGGCCTTGATTTTCTGGTGCGGCGGCAGGGACCGTTAACGCTTAGCCTTAATCAGGCGGGCGGGTTCGTGACGTTGAATGACACGGGCGATGGGCCGGATATCCAGCTTTATTTCTCTCCGTTGAGTTATACCCGTGCGCCGGTCGGGACGCGCCCGCTGATGTCGCCAGATCCGTTTCCCGGATTTCTGTTTGGCTTCAATCCATGCCGCCCGACGAGCCGGGGGTATATCGAGATTGCTTCGCCCGATCCGTTTGTGCCGCCGGAAATTCAGCCTAGCTACCTCGATACCGAATACGACCGCCGAATAATGATTGACGGCGTTCGCCTGATGCGCAGGATCGCGGGGATGCCAGCGTTAGCGGCGGTGATCGAGGAACGGATCGAGCCGCCAGATACCTGTGAGAGCGACGACGATATTCTTGCCCATGTCCGCGACAACGCATGGACGGTGTTTCATGCTTGTGGCACTTGCCGCATGGGCACAGATGTGGCGTCAGTGCTTGATGAGCGGTTGCGGGTACGCGGCGTGGGCGGCTTGCGTGTGGTGGATGCTTCGGTCTTCCCCGCTATCCCAACCGGCAACACAAACGCCCCCGCGATCATGGTCGGTGAGCGCGCCTCTGACTTGATCCTCGAAGATGCGCGCGAGGGAGTGGCGGCATGATCTTGCGCAGTATCGAGACGTGGCATACCGAGGATGTCGGCTTCGTTCGCGTGACCGATACTGACGGGGCCGAAGGGTGGGGGCAGGTATCGACTTATAACGCCGATATCACCTGTGCGGTGCTGCACCGGCAAGTTACGCCGTGGATGATAGGCGTCGATGTAACCGACCTTGATGACGTGCTCGATCTGGTGACTGAGCGGGAGCATAAGTATCCCGGCTCGTATCTGCGCCGGGCCATGACGGGGGTGGATACGGCCATCTGGGACTTACGCGGCAAGCGGGCTGGGTTGTCGGTGACAAGCTTGCTGGGCGGGTCGCCGGGGCCGGTGCGGGCCTATGCGTCGTCCATGAAGCGCGACATTACGCCTGAAGACGAGGCGTCTCGATTGCGGCGGTTGGCGGATGAGCATGGTTTCACCGCCTTTAAGATGCGCGCAGGGGCAGAAGTGGGACGAGGACGGGATGAATGGCCGGGTCGAACGGAGGCGATTATCCCCGCCATGCGCGCGGCGCTGCCCGATGCCGACCTGCTGATCGACGCCAATTCTTGCTATACGCCCGTGCGCGCCATCGAAGTGGGACGGATGCTGGAGGGGGAGGGGTTCTGTCATTACGAGGAGCCGTGCCCTTATTGGGAGTTGGAGCAGACGAAACAGGTAACAGACACCCTGTCTATTGATGTGACAGGGGGCGAACAGGATTGCGAATTGCCCATATGGCGGCGGATGATTGATATGCGCGCGGTTGATATCGTACAGCCCGATATTTGTTATCTCGGCGGTATGGCGCGCACGTTGCGTGTCTGTCGTATGGCGCAGGAGGCGGATCTGCCAGTCACACCCCATTGCGCGAACCTGTCGATGGTTACGCTGTTCACCATGCATCTGCTGCGTGCGATCCCGAATGCAGGGAAGTACCTCGAATTTTCTATCGAAGGGGCGGATTATTATCCGTGGCAGGAAGATCTGTTCGTCACGTCGCCCTATACCATCGAAGACGGCCATGCGGCGGTTACTGATGTACCCGGCTGGGGGGTGGAAGTTGCACCGGAATGGTTGGAGCGGGCGATCTATGGGAGGAGCGCCACATGAAAATCGCTGTGGTTGGCACTGGCGCAATGGGGTCGATTTACGCTGCCTTATTGGCGGATGCGGGGAACGAGGTCTGGGCGGTTGATACATGGGCCGCGCATGTTGAGGCGATGAACACGGCGGGGTTGCGGGTCGAAGGGGCGAGCGGTGGGCGGACGGTGCGGGTGAATGCGACCACAGATGTCGCCGATGCGGGCGCTTGCGACCTTTATATCCTAGCCACGAAGGCGGATGGCGTCGGCCCGGCAGCACGGGCGATTACGTCGCATATGCGCCCAGATTCATTAGTTCTGACCATTCAAAACGGGTTGGGTGCAGGCGAGCGGATAGCCGAACATATGCCGACGGATAACGTCCTACTCGGTGTGGCCGAAGGCTTTGGCGCGTCGATGCGCGGCCCCGGCCATGCCCATCACAATGGCATGAAACTGATCCGCATCGGTGAGATGACGGGTGGGCGCATGGACCGTGCGCAGACTATCGCGCAGGTCTGGCGCGATGCCGGGTTTGATGTTGCGGCCTTTGACGATATCGAAAAGCTGATCTGGGAGAAATACGTCGTTAACTGTACTTTTAGCGCCCCTTGTGCCGCCTTTGACTGCACGCTTGGCGAGTTGATGGCTGCGCCCGATCGTTGGGCCGTGGCGCTGGGCTGTACGGCGGAAATCTATGCGTTGGGGAAGGCGTTGGGCGTTGCGTTTTCGTATGATGATCCGGTTGAATACGTAACGGCCTTTGGCAAGAGGATGCCCGATGCGCGTCCTTCCATGTTATTGGATCACCATGCGGGCCGCGTTTCAGAGATTGATGCGCTGAACGGTATGGCGGCGGTATTGGGCACACACCTTAATATTGCAACGCCTTACAATGAAACCTTCACGGCGATAATTCGTGCAAAGGAAGCACATTTTTTGACTGTTACTTAAATCTGATCTGGTGATATCATTGAGATTTGACCCGCCTATCGTTTATATTCGCTCCGTCATGATGGAGTTAATGCCACGATTGTCCGGTAGGAAATTTGTTGCGATAGTCGCGCAAACCGCGATCACAAGCACATCCATCAGCCGATGCTCAACTTTGCCCGCGCACCGTGGATCGGTAATCTCGGGAAAATGCGCCATCAAATCATCCACCATCATTCGCCTCCTCAATACCGGAGACGTTCTGAATCACAGCAGATTCAACGCAATCAACTCAACTCAGAAAATTTCATGCGTTAGCCCTGACCCACAGCGCGCTATAAAGACAAAAGGCGTCATCAGCCGAAAATCAGCGCCAGAATGCAGAAACACGCTTCAAGACATCAAACCCAACGAGCTTTGACACAGTCTGGGTCAGTTTTACGAGGAAGATGAGAGCTATGGGAGACGGGCATTCGAAATGTTTGCCTTCATACAATAGCGTGCATTGTTCCTGTTTAAAACCCTCTTGACACGTAACGATAATTTGTCAAAAAAATATTCACAACGATAGAGTGTCAGCGTAACATAGGAGTTATCTAAGTGACAAATCCAACGGCTGAGCCATTTATCGAAATATCCGGAGATGAAGATACCGTCATTTCGGGTACTTTGAATGCATCCGATATAGATGGAGATGTGCTAAGCTTCTCCGTGTTCTCCGAGCCATCCTTTGGTAGCGTCAGTGTTAATCCAGACGGCACTTTCGAATATACCCCAGATCAAGATGTAAACAGTAATTTTTTCGGTACTGATTTCTTTGAAGTGGAGACCAGTCAGGGCTCACGCATGAGATTTTTGTGTTGAGTTGACTGGGTTGTATCTGCTGTGATTCAGAGCGTCTCCGATATTGGGGAGGCGAATGATGATGGCGGATGATTTAGTGGCCCATTTTTCGGGGATCGACGATCCGCGGTG
>CALFVD010000058.1 GCA_937928005.1 uncultured Neomegalonema sp.
GATGAGGTAGTCCGCACCGCACTCTCCGATCCTGGTGGCGATGGCGCGCTGGCAACCCATGGCGTCCAGCGTCACGATGCTGCCTTCGAGGGACAGCATGTCCAGCAATTCCGGGATCGCGGTGATCTCGTTGGACTTGCCTGAGACCTGCGTCTGGCCAAGGGCAACACCGCGCTCGCTCGCCCATGCGCTGACGATGTGCAGCGGACCCAGACCCTCGACCGGCGCGAAGGAGCGGCGCAGGCTCTTACCGTCAATCGCGACAACCTCTTGATCCGGTGCAGGCTTCAAAGAGGCCGCCCAGCCGATGAAACACCGCGCAAACGCATCAGGGTCGATCAGCATGAATACCCGGCGGAATGTATCATGCAAGGGAATGCCGCCCGCCAGAGGCGGAAAACCGCGCAGCCACGCTTCCTTGCTACGCCCGTAAAGCGCCATATCCTCCCAGCTCTCAGAACCCGCTATCGTCGCGCATACCGCGATCACCAACACGTCCATCAGCCCATGCTCAACTTTGCCAGCGCACCGCGGATCGTCGATCCCCGAAAAATGGGCCACTAAATCATCCGCCATCATCATTCGCCTCCCCAATATCGGAGACGCTCTGAATCACAGCAGATCCAACCCAGTCAACTCAACACAAAAATCTCATGCGTGAGCCCTGCATTGAGTGCCTCTTCGCGGATGCCAAGACACGTGGCCTGAACCTCGAAGACACACGCATCACTATCGCCCACAAGTTGAGTATGCTGCTCGCCATTGTTGCCATCGCCCTCGCGTGGAGTTCGAAAACTGCAGGTATCCTGACCGGAACCGGATCACTCCCGCGCAAAAAACATGGGTACTTTACAAAATCGTGGTTCAGAATCAGCTTCGACACACTCCCGATGCAGCACTCCAACCGTGGAATGCTACTCAGCTGAAAATCCAAAAATCCGCCAGAGTCATGTAGTGTGGCCATTACCCCGGCATTTCCGCTTCATTGCATAGCATGGCGACTGCTTCGTCCAAGTTCATCACTTGCTGCCCCTTTTCACCCAATTTGCGGACGGCGACGGTGTGTTCTTCTACCTCTTTGCGGCCTACGGCGAGGATGTAAGGTACCGCTTGATTCGAGTGCTCACGAACCTTGTAGTTGATCTTCTCGTTCCGCAGGTCGGCCTCCGCCCGTAGGCCCATGGCGCGTAATGTGTCGACGACGGCTTTCGCGTATTCATCCGCATCCGACACGATGGTTGTCACCACCACCTGACGGGGCGACATCCATAGGGGGAAGCGTGCGGCGGTGTTCTCGATTAGGATGCCGATAAACCGCTCAAACGAGCCGAGGATCGCACGGTGCATCATCACGGGGCGCTTCTTCGACCCGTCTTCAGCCACGTACTCCGCGTCCAGCCGTTCCGGTAAGTTGAAATCAGCCTGCAACGTGCCGCATTGCCATTCGCGCCCGATGGCGTCGGTCAGCTTGAAGTCTAGCTTTGGGCCGTAGAATGCGCCTTCGCCGGGGTCAATCTCGTAGTCGTTTGTTACCCGCTGCACCGCCCGTTCCAGTGCGCTTTCGGCCTTGTCCCAGACCTCGTCGGAACCGACGCGCGTTTCGGGGCGGGTCGAGAATTTGATGTCGAACTTCTCGAAGCCAAGGTCTTTATAAATACTCGACAGCAATTCGATAAATGCGGCGGTTTCTGCCTCGATCTGATCTTCAGTACAGAAGATATGCGCATCGTCCTGCACAAAGCCGCGTACACGCATCAGGCCCGACAGCGAGCCGGATGGCTCGTAACGGTGGCACGATCCGAATTCCGCCAGACGTAGCGGCAGGTCGCGGTAGGATTTTAGACCTTGATTGTAGATCTGGACGTGGCAGGGGCAGTTCATCGGCTTGAGCGCGTTTACACGCTTTTCGTTAGCATGTTCCTCGTCGATCTCGGTGATGAACATGTTTTCGCGGTATTTGTCCCAATGGCCGGATTTCTCCCACAGCTTGCGGTCGACCACCTGCGGTGTACGGATTTCCTTGTAACCACTCGCAGTCAACCGCTTGCGCATGTAATCCTCAAGCGCGCGGTAGATGGCCCAACCATTCGGGTGCCAGAATACCATGCCGGGCGCTTCCTCCTGAAAGTGGAAGAGTTCGAGCGCCTTGCCTAACTTGCGGTGGTCGCGCTTCTCGGCTTCGGCGCGCTGGTGCAGATAGGCGTCGAGGTCTTTCTTGTTCAGGAACGCCACGCCGTAGATGCGTTGCAACATTGCACGATCAGAATCCCCGCGCCAATACGCGCCCGCAACAGTGGTCAGTTTGAAAGCATCTTTGGGCACTTGTCCGGTATGGGCCAGATGGGGGCCACGGCAGAGGTCTTGCCACTCGCCATGCCAGTACATGCGCAACGGTTCACCGCCGGGAATGCCCTCAATCAGCTCGACTTTGTATGGTTCGTTATTCGCCTTGTAATGGGCGATGGCGCGCGGGCGGTCCCAGACTTCGGTACGCACAGGATCGCGCTTGTCGATAATGGCGCGCATTGTCTTTTCAATGCGTTCGAGGTCTTCGGTCGAGAATGGCTCTGAACGGTCAAAATCGTAATAGAAGCCGTTTTCGATGACTGGGCCGATTGTGACTTTGGTGTCGGGCCAGATTTCCTGCACCGCGCGGGCCATGATATGCGCGCAGTCGTGACGTACGAGTTCTAGCGCCTCGGCGGTGTCCTTGGCGGTGACGATGCCGAAGCCGTGGTTTGCTTCCATCGGGATCGACAGGTCGGATAGCTCGCCGTCGATACGGCAAGCAATCGCTGCTTTGGCCAGCGATTTTGAGATATCCGCCGCTACATCAGCCCCCGTCGTGCCGGACGGATAGGTGCGGGTGGCTCCGTCGGGCAGGGTGAGGGTGATATCGGTCATGGCTTTGGTTCCTTGATTGGATGCGCGCCCCTTTTCGCGAAGGGGGGGCAGGGGGTCAAGGGTGCGGTGCATTATTCGGGCGTGATACGTGGTAAATTGCCGTGAATTGAAAAGACCCCGCAATTGCTTGCGGGGTCTTCGTAGTGTCAGGATTATCGTGCGGTACGATTACTGCGCCGCGATGGCCTCGTCTTTTGCTAGGTCGCGCAGAACGTAATGCAGCACGCCGCCGTTTTTGACGTAGTCGATCTCGGTCGCGGTATCGATGCGGCAGAGTAGATCGATTTCTTTGGTTTTCCCATCCGCGTATTCGATGATCGCTTTGACCGTTGCGCGGGGGGTAACGTCTGACAAGCCTGCAACAGTTACCAATTCATCGCCTGACAGGCCAAGCGACTCGCGGCTGTCATCGCCGGTGAATTGCAGTGGGACGACACCCATGCCCACGAGATTGGAGCGGTGGATACGCTCGTAGCTTTCGGTGATAACGGCAGTAACGCCGAGCAATGCCGTCCCTTTCGCCGCCCAGTCGCGCGAGGAGCCGGTGCCGTATTCCTTACCTGCGATGATGACAAGGGGCGTGCCTTCTTGCTTGTATTTCATCGCTGCATCGAAGATCGGCATCACCTCGCCCGATGGAATGTGCTTGGTTACGCCGCCCTCGGTGCCGGGGGCCATTAGATTGCGGATGCGGATATTCCCAAAGGTGCCGCGCATCATCACTTCATGGTTGCCGCGACGGGCACCATAGGAGTTGAAGTCGCGCACACCAACCTGACGTTCGCCAAGGTATTCTGCGGCGGGGGAAATCTTTGCGATAGAACCGGCGGGTGAGATATGGTCGGTCGTGATCGAATCGCCCAAGAGCGCGAGGATTCGGGCCTTCTCGACATTGTGGATTTCGCCAACTTCGGGCGTGATCCCCTCGAAATACGGCGGGTTCTGCACGTAGGTCGATCCTGACGGCCAGCCATAGGTATCTCCGCCTTCGGTATCGATACCCTGCCATTTGTCGTCACCGGCAAAGACATCGGCGTATTGCGATTGGAAGGCTTCGCGTGTCACCGTCTCTTCGACCAGTTTGTTAATCTCGGCCTGGGTTGGCCAGATATCCTTGAGGAAGACGTCATTGCCGTCTTTGTCTTGGCCAAGAGGTTCGGTTGTGATGTCCTTGGTCATCGTGCCGAGCAACGAATAGGCGACGACCAACGGTGGGGATGCGAGGTAGTTGGCGCGCACATCGGGGTTCACACGGCCCTCGAAGTTGCGGTTGCCGGAGAGAACCGAGCAAGCAACCAGATCGCCCTTGTTGATTGCCTCGGAAACCGGCTCTGGCAGAGGACCGGAATTGCCGATGCATGTTGTACAACCGTAACCGACCAGATCATAACCAATGGCGTCGAGATGCTTTTGCACGCCTGATTTAACAAGGTATTCCGTCACGACCTTTGAACCGGGGGCAAGGGATGTTTTGACCCAAGGCTTAGGTTTGAGACCTTTTTCCACCGCTTTTTGCGCGACTAGACCAGCGCCGATCATCACATAGGGGTTCGATGTGTTGGTGCAGGAGGTGATCGCCGCAATGACGATATGGCCGTCGCTCATCTCGTAATCGGCATCGCTCACGGCAGCCGATTTAATGTCACCCTCGCGCATGTCAGAGATCATCGTATTGAACGCTGATGAGGCATCGTCGAGCAGGATCCGGTCCTGAGGACGTTTCGGGCCAGAGATCGCAGGGCGAACTGTCGAAATATCAAGATCGAGCGTTGAGGAAAAGACCGGGTCGGTCGATTTGTTATCCCGCCATAGCCCCTGCACCTTGGCATAGGCTTCAACGAGCGAGATACGTGCTTCGTCGCGGCCCGTGGTGCGCAGGTAGCGAAGAGTCTCACGGTCTACCGGGAAGAAGCCGCAGGTCGCGCCGTATTCGGGCGCCATGTTCGAGATCGTAGCGCGGTCGGCGAGGGACAGTTCCTCCAGCCCGTCGCCATAGAATTCGACGAACTTGCCAACAACCCCATGTTCGCGCAGCATCTCTACCACACGCAGCACGAGGTCGGTTGCGGTTACGCCTTCGCTCATCGCGCCGGTTAATTTGAAGCCAACAACTTCAGGGATCAGCATCGAAATCGGCTGACCAAGCATAGCCGCTTCTGCCTCAATACCGCCGACCCCCCAACCGAGAACGGCCAAGGCGTTGACCATTGTCGTGTGGCTGTCGGTGCCGACCAGCGTATCGGGATAAGCGACGCGATTGCCATCTTTATCCTCATCGGTCCAGATGGTCTGCGATAGGTATTCGAGGTTCACTTGGTGGCAGATGCCTGTTCCGGGGGGAACAACGCGGAAATTGTCAAATGCACCTTGGCCCCATTTCAGGAATTCGTAGCGTTCTCCGTTGCGCTCGTATTCGCGCTCGACATTGGCTTTGAAAGCATGGGGCGTACCGAATTGATCGACCATCACGGAATGGTCGATGACCAGATCGACGGGGGAGAGCGGGTTGATCTTCTGCGGGTCGCCGCCGAGTGTCTTCATCGCATCGCGCATTGCGGCCAGATCGACCACCGCCGGTACGCCAGTAAAATCCTGCATCAGGACACGAGCCGGACGATAGGCAATTTCACGGTCGGTTTTGCCACCTTTGGCCACCCAATCGGCAAAAGCGGCGATATCGTCCTTCGTGACGGTCTCACCATCTTCATTGCGTAGCAGGTTTTCGAGAATCACACGCAAAGAAGCGGGCAGGCGCTTGAGTGATCCGATGCCTTCCGCTTCGGCGGCCTCGATGGAATAGAAGTGATATTCTTCCTTCGCAACCGTGAGTTTACGGCGCGTGCCGAGCGAATCGTGGCCTGTAGAAACCGTCATGGAATGCCCATCCTCTTGATGCTGCGACGCCCAACATCTCGCACCTGAAAAAATGCTGCGGGTCGACTGTCGCATGAAACATGCGCGCCTAGGTTCAAGCGCGCACCGGATATGGGCGCTAGATAGCGTCAACACGCATGGAGATCAAAGAATTGATCAAAGAATTTACCAAGCCGTGACGACGCTCCGTGCTAGCCTGTCTTTAATGGGAGGGCATCGCGAACACAGGTAGAAGCTTGATTGTCTGTGGACACGCGCGGCATGGTCGCTCTGCTGCGTCGCACATCGACTGGCCCGGACAGGCGCGCAAGCGCCGCTGCGTCGAAGGAGAATACGACGAAGAGGCGGGTTATTCGGCCATCAACGCCCGCAAAAGGCAGAATCAATCTCGTAAAAGTGAACGAATCGCCCTCGCGCGTCATAACGGTAGATGTCGTCATTGCCGGATCGCCGGTTGTTGCCGCTTCTAGGTATCGTGGCATGATGTCAAACAGATGCGAATCATCATAAATATCTTCAATATTTTCGCCAGAGCCTTCACCGAAAGCCAGCGCCGCAAAGCGCCCTTCAAGCCGTTGACGAAACCGAGTTCCAAATGAGCCACGTTCCACATGCATCAAGATCGCGGAAGGAAGCGCACGCGCAATCCGGTCAGGACGAAATTCCTGCTGCAAAGGTGTCTGACCGCCTGTGGAGAGCCGCTGCCACTCTTCATATGCAAGCGCCTGACGCATGTCGAGAGTAAGTCCGTCGAGTTCGATTACATCTCGCATAGCGCATTCTCCATCAAAGGTATCGCTGCGATGCAGGCTCCAAATCTTCATGGTTCCGAACCTTCCTTCTGGCATCTCTTAACCATCACTGTGACCGCATAGCGTTAACAAAATGTATGTGGCAAAATTGCACGCCGTGTACGTGCGCCCCGTCACACTATTTTCGGGAAACAAGAAATATTTTTGAACCTTGATCATAATGCCGTGCCAATGCAGACCCTTCCCCCATGACTGAAGTTCCGATCTTGAAAGCTAAAGCACCTCGCATTGTCACCCTAGGGTGTCGGCTCAATACCTATGAGGGTGCAGTGATCGAGGCGCAGGCGGGTGAGGCGGGTGTTGAGAACGCCATTATCGTCAACACCTGCGCTGTGACCGGCGAAGCCGTAAGACAAGCGCGTCAAACTATTCGGCGCTTGGCCCGCGAGAACCCCGGCGCACAGATGATCGTCACGGGATGTGCTGCGCAGACCGAGCCGGAAACCTTCGCCGATATGGTTGAGGTTGATCTGGTTCTGGGTAATGCGGAAAAGGTCGATGCAAACCAATGGCGGCGTATTGCTGGATCGAATACCCCTGATTTTGGTGTGGCATCGGCGGAAAAGCTGCGCGTGAACGATATTATGGAAGTTCGCGACCTTGCGCCGCACATGATTGATGGTCTGTCGGAGCGAACACGCGCTTTCGTGCAGGTTCAGAACGGCTGCGATCATCGTTGTACATTCTGCATCATCCCATTTGGGCGGGGTAATGCGCGCTCCGTTCCCATCGGTGAAGCGGTGCGACAAGTGCAACGCTTGGTCGATTCAGGGCATCTGGAGGTCGTGTTGACCGGGGTGGACCTTACGTCATGGGGGCCAGATTTGCCCGGACAGCCGCGACTTGGTGATCTGGTGCAAGCGATTCTGACCCATGTTCCCGACCTGCCGCGCCTGCGTCTCTCTTCCATCGATTCCATCGAGGCGGATCCGGCTCTGATAGACGCTATAGGGGATGACAGGCGCATCATGCCTCACTTGCATTTGTCGCTACAATCGGGCGACGATATGATCCTCAAGCGCATGAAGAGGCGGCACCTACGCGATGACGCCATTGCATTTTGCGAGACGATCCGTGCGCGCCGCCCTGATATCGTGTTCGGTGCGGATATTATCACGGGCTTCCCGACCGAGACGGAAGCGATGTTTGAGAATTCAATGAGGTTGGTCGAGGAATGTGGCCTGACTTTTCTTCATGTCTTTCCATATTCTGCGCGCAAAGGCACCCCAGCGGCGAAGATGCCCCAAGTGCTGCAAGCCGACCGTAAGGACCGTGCCGCCCGCTTGCGTGCGTTGGGCGAGAGCCGTCGCGACGCCTTCTTCGCCTCACGTATTGGGCGCATAGAGAATGTGTTGATCGAACGGGATAGCAAAGGCCACACGGAACATTTCGCCGAATTGCGCGTCTCTTCGCCGGTGGAGGAGGGTGCGCTGGTAACAGTACGGGTACATGGTGCTCAGGATGGTCGGCTGCTTGGAAAAACCCTGCCGCATCCATGATACGGCTCCTTTGCCTCGGATATTCAAAGACCTCATTCTGGCACATCGCGATGCCGTCGCCGTCCAGCCCAACAGGAATTGTGCTTAGAGTACGCATTTCCTGATATTCTATGGCTTAACCTGATTTCGTTTCACTGTAGGGCTTCTGATAACCTCTGATTTCACCACAAACGTCGAAATTTTCATCGCTAAATCAACGGCTACTGTTTTCGGTTCGTGAATTCTCAGAGGTGCTCTTTATGGATACCTTAGCGTGTCTGACCGCGCTCTAAGCGAAAATATGCGATGCCGATGGTTAGGGCGGTAAGCACGGTTGCGGTGATCCCTAGTGTCTTGCCAGTGCCGAGTTGCGCCGCCTGAGAGAAGAAAACGCTCAAGCCAAACGCAATGATCAGCATCGTTGCCAGCACATCATCGCGCACTTCGTTGGATGATAGCCCCCAATGGCTAGGGCGCAACGTCGTATAACGTACGGCCACTTCGCGCGCATCCATCGCCGAGCAACGATATACCCCACGGCCCCGGTTTTTGCGATAGCGCCGCATTGAACGATGAAGCGCGCTAAGCGTCATCCCAGCATCGCAAACCTTTAGCGACCACTCGACCTGTTCGCCGGTACGGCAAACGGGGCGGAGTGAGTTGCCGCTGTGATGATCATGGGAGGAGCGCCGAGCACTCAGACGAATAAGGCCGGGTTCCGCAGGGTTTGACAGGCAATAGATAAAATCAGACATGGCAATACCCTCTCCCTTGAACTATTTCATAGTCGCAGGTTGCCTGAATAATTTTAGCAATGATTTAATAACCGCGTATGTCTTATTTACCCGAGTGCACCTACAATATCGCGTAAAATGAAGATGCGTAGAACTTCGACACCGATTAGTAGCACAAGCGGAGAGAAATCAATCCCGCCAGCGGTTGGTAAGATGCGGCGAATAGGGGCCAGCATTGGTTCGACTAGGCCATTAATGCCGTAATAAAGCTGCCGAACGAACTGATTTTGTAAATTGATGACGTTGAAGCCTACCAACCAACTCATAATGACGTATGCCAATACGATGTAGAAGATCAGGCTGGTTACAATGGAGATAAGGGCAACTAGGGCGTTCATGGGCTTGGGTCCGGTATCGGGGAAGGATCAACTCGCTAGATAAGCGAGCCTATGCGCCGGAACAAGGTTATTGCGGCGCACTGGTATCACGCCCTTTGCCCATCCATATGAACAGCGGTTTGAGGGGCAGTATCCACGCAAAGCCGAGTACACAATATACGACTGGTTCCAGCCACACGGGCATACGTTCTGGCAGCATTGCAATTGCTGCCATTGCGATAAGGGCGAAGACGATCATCCAGAGTGTCAGGACGATGGAGCCGACAAGTTTTCGGGTACGCAATGTCATGATGACGATTTACCGTGCCTTGTGTGTAAAGCAAGCGCGATGATGTCGCTATCATTGGCTGCTAAATAGGCGACCCGGCCCTCGACCTGCCGTGGTTATGCCTGCAAGGCGGAGCATATGCCAGCCGAGTGCGAGGTTGCTGGTCATCACGGGGATGCCAGTTGCGGCCTCGGCCTGCTCGATGATGCCAAAACCACGCAGATTGGTGCAGGAGGCGAACACTGCGTCAGCTTCGGCTTGTGCGGCCACTTGCCCGATGGCGGCAAGAGTGGAGCGTTCTGAGATGCGCGCTACAACGGCATCTTCGATTTGCTCGAATGAGCCGAAAGCGGTGATGGTTAGGCCCGCCGCCTCCAACTTTGCCTGCATTGCGGCTGAGACCTCCGCAACATAAGGCGTGACGAAGGCGAGGCGCTTTACGCCCAGATGGGCGCAGGCCGCTATCGTCGCGTCGATGGGGTTAGTGACGGCCACGCTCGGCTGAGCCTGCCTGATCGCGGCGGTGACCCTTTCAGAGCCGATGACGGTCGATGCCGAGGTACAGCCATAGCCGATCACATCGACTGAAGGTAGCAGACCAGTTACACGGGGCAAGTCCGCCTCCATCCGCGCCAGCGTTTCGGGGGTAACTTCTGGCTCGTTTGGGATGCGGGTATGGTAGAGGCCATAGCCGCCGAAGACACCGCGCAATTCTGGCTCGACTGTCTCATCGGTCTGCAAGACGACCAACCCGAAAGCGGTATCGCCTCTTGCGCCACTATCGCGTTCAAAATCGAGTTTCATACGATCACCGGCAGTTCGGGAGCGGCGCGCTCGGTTAGTAGGCGAGGAGGACCATCGGTCACGACGAAATTCTCCTCATGCACCATCATACGGCCTTCGCTGACCGCCATGCTAGGTTCTAAAGTCAGGACCATGCCGGGTTCCAGCACAGTATGGTCAAAGCCGACCAGTGACGGCTCCTCGGTTAATTCGGTGCCGAGACCATGCCCAAGCCGCCCGATTCCGCCACTCGTGCCGCCGATCACTTTCGCCATTGCTGAGAAAACCTGTGCGCAGGTGCGCCCCGGTCTTGCCGCCGCCAATCCGGCTTCGGTCGCTTGCCATAGCGTTTGATAGGCGGCTTTGGTTGCTTCGTCTGCATAACCAATCGCAAAATTGCGGTCGAAATCGCAGAAATACCCGCGCGCCGATGCCCCGGTATCGAGCATCAACACGTCGCCTGTGCGTAGGGGTGTATTGGTGGGTGGCGAGATCACATCCGCATAGCCGCCCGGCCCCGCAGCGCCGACGAGATAGGGCACCTCCTCGGCTCCTTCTTCTAGCAGCGCGATACGAAAGGCGCGAAACGCGGCATCCAATCCCATACCTTCGGAAAACAGATCGCCAGCCCGTCCAAAGGCGCGTGATCCGGTGGCGCAGATTGCGGCTAGTGCCTCGATTTCGGCGGGCGATTTGACCATGCGCAGCGCGCGGATCAAAGGCGAAGCATCAACGAATTCCACCGACTCCAACCCCACGCGCAAACGCACGAAATCATTCATCGGCATTCGCAGCATACTGGAGCGGCCCATTGGCATCCCAACACTGCCATACCCACGCAAAGCATTGGCCAGCAGAGCAATACCGTCATCATCGGGGTGTGGCGAAGCCCATGTGCGGATATCGCTGACCCACGTCTCGGCCATGAGCGCCGCCCCGATTTCCGGGATTACGGCAACCGGCTCCTCATTTTGTGGTATGATCAGGAACCACGGACGGGTCGGGCTTTGCCAGAAAGCGGTGCGAAAGCCTGAAAACCAGCGGATTTCAGGGTCGGTCGTCAGGAATAGTGCATCGATCTGTTCGGCGCGCATCATCGCCTGCGCCCGCGCAAGGCGCGCCTCGTATTCGGCGACCGGGAAGTCAGGCATCCTCTGGCTCCTCGGAGATATAGACAAGGGCGCGCATCCCCGGTTCCGCCATCTGGATCAGCGCCGCGACCCCTGCTGCGCCCGACGCCGTGCTTGGCATTCCATACGAGGTTAGCCGGTCATTTGCGGCTGTCGCGTCCTCATCGGAAATCGTGATGAAGGTATCTGCCTCACGGGCGAGGTATTTTAAGGCCAGATGCGATGGTTCCTTGCAATCTAGCCTACCCATATTCGAGACGGGACCGCTGACAACGATGGGTTTTCCCGCGCGTACGCTGTCGGCCAGGGCTGGGGCGGCAATCGGTTCAACGATTACGAGTTTCACGTCCGCGCCCCATTTTGCCCGCGCCATGGCCGCGCCCGCTGTAGCCAGCCCGCCGACACCAGCTTGCAGGAACACATGTGTCGGCTTTTCGGGCATCTGCACGACAGCCTCATCACCCATGAGCAAGTAGCCTTCCATGATATCGCGCGCGGTTGTGGTGTAACCTTCCCACGAGGTATCCGATAGCAGTTGCCAGTCGTTATGTTCTGCCGCCGCCATTGCCGCGACCATGCTTTCCTCGTAGTTCACGCCAGCGCGAATGACTTCGCCGCCCAACGCGCGTAGCCGTTCAGCGAATACTTCTGGCACTGAGTCAGACAGATAGACGACCCCACGCGCCCCGAACAGCCTCGCGCCCGCAACCAGTGACATTCCATGATTGCCTGCACTGGATGAGACATAGGTAACGCCAGAGAGCGCCGTTGCCGGATCACCGCCCACCGCTACGGCGGCTTTGGCAATAGCATAGGCTGCGCCCAGCGCCTTGAAGCTACCCAGACCCATACGCTGGCGTTCGTCCTTGGCGTAGAGCGATGCTATCCCTAGCTCTGTAGCCAGCGCATCAAGTGAAACAAGCGGAGTTTCCTTCGCGATAGGGCATTGCGAGATCAGCGACCGTGCAGCGGCGATATCATGCGATATATCACCTTCTGCCATACCCTCTTCGGAGGGAAGGCCTTGGCCGCGCAAAGGATTTTCGAGCAAGGTCATAGGGTAGGCTCCGGGTGTCAATTTTCGCAACCCTGCCCCTAAAGACGGCTGATGAAAAGCGTTTTACTCGTCGTATTCGGGCGGCTCAGGGAGCAGGCCTTCGGCGCCCCATGGCGCAACAGCGACTGCCGAGATCGAATTCTTCGGCGATCCTTCGATGACCTTGTCAGAATAAGTTAGATAAACCAATACGTTACGTTCCGGATCATAAAACCGCACGACCTGAAGTTTCTTGAACAGGATCGACGTACGCTGTTGAAATACGTTTTCGCCTGCTTCTAACTCGCCCGTATAACTGATCGGCCCGACCTGACGACAGGCGATGGAGGCGTCAGAAGTATCCTCGGCCAGCCCCAGCGATCCCCGAATACCGCCAGTTTTGGCGCGTGAAAGGAAGCAAGAGACGCCCTTCACTTTTGGGTCGTCGAACGCTTCGATGATGATCTTGTGGTTCGCACCCAGTAGCTTAAACACGGTAGATACTTCGCCAATTTCGTCAGCCAGTGCCGGAAAGGCGAGAGTAAAGGCGGTCAGTGCAGCGATTGTAATGCGTTTCATCGTGAAATCTCCTCAACGGTACAAACTTTTCGCAGTGCAACATGGAGTGTGGTGCTTCCTGATCCAACCCCTATAGCCATTTGCGATAAACCTGAGCCATGTTTCGCGCCAAGAGTTGCACGAAACATGGCGCTTGGTGATTCAGGATAATCGCAAATTGCTTTAACGTTTCATCGGTCCCCATGGTCCGGGTACGGGCAGCGGGGCATGGGGCATTTCTGGCCATTGCGGTGGGCGGCCTCTGCTGGTCCAGATCAGCCCGATGCCAAAGATGCCCGCGATGAAGCCGCCGATATGGGCGAAATAGGCGACGCCGCCGCCATCCACGCCCCAATCGGCGATACCCATCACCACCTGCAATCCGATCCATGCGCCAAGCACGATCCATGCGGCGAGCGGGATGACCTTGATGAAGAAGACGATGATGAACAACACATCGACCCGCGCTTTTGGAAACAATAGCAGATAGCCGCCCATCAACCCCGCAATCGCGCCCGATGCGCCGACATTGGGGATCATCGAAAACGGTTCCACGAGGATCTGCGCCGCCGATGCTCCCAAACCGCAAAGCAGGTAGAAGACCAACATCCCGACATGGCCGAGATAGTCTTCAAGATTGTCGCCAAAGACCCACAGGAACAGCATGTTACCGCCCAGATGCATCCACCCCCCATGCATGAACATACAGGTGATGAGGGTGTGCAGCTCCGTCCCCGCCCAGATTTCGGCGGGCACCATCGCCCATGTATCGAAGATGCCATAGACCTGAGGCTCCGGCAGAAATCCATAGCCGAGATAGACCAGCACATTAATCGCAATCAGTGCATAGGCGACATAGGGCACCCGGTTCGATGGGTTATGGTCACGGAACGGAAACATGGATGCTCGACCTTTTTCTCAGATTGGCACGAGCATAGCGCGCCTCGACCCGTAGGCATAGGGTCAGGACCGTTCCGGGATCAATCCGCGCGGCGCAAAGCGCAATACAAGCAGCAAAATCAAGCCCATGGTCATCAGCCGCATATGCGCGGCGCTCTTGAGCAGATGCTCGCGTAAGGCGCTGTCTTCGGCAAGGCCAGAGGTTAGCACATCCATCAGCCACAGGCCGATAGGTTCAGCCTCAACCCAGAAGAACCAGATGACGAACCCGCCCAGCACTGCCCCCCAATTATTACCCGATCCACCTACGATTACCATCACCCAAATCAGGAAGGTGAAGCGCAGCGGTTGATAAGAAGCGGGCGTGAACTGGCCATCCAGCGTGGTGAGCATGGCCCCCGCGATGCCAAGGACTGCCGAGCCAAGAACGAAGACCTGAAGGTGGCGGGCTTTGACATCCTTGCCCATTGCTTCGGCGGCGGTTTCGTTGTCGCGTATTGCGCGCATCATGCGGCCCCAGGGCGATTTCAGCGCCCGTTCGGATAGCGACAAGACGATCAACAAGACCACCGTGAATAGGCCCGCATAACAAAGCTTGACCGCGACCGATGACATCTCGACCACGGGTATTCCCCAGCGTTCCGACAGATCAATCAACCATGGCGCGGATTGTAGATCCACTTCATAGGGGACAGGGCGGGGCAGCCCGTTGACGTTTTTGACCCCCCGCGTCAGCCAATCCTCGTTCTTGAGCATTGCAATGACGATTTCGGAGATTCCGAGCGTTGCAATGGCAAGGTAATCCGAGCGTAAGCCAAGGGATACCTTGCCGATGATCCATGCGGCGGCGGCGGCAAACAATCCGCCGACGGGCCACGCGACCACAGCGGGCAAACCAAGCCCGCCCAGAAAACCTGTGCGCGCCGAATCCACCGCTTCGATCGCTTCAACCGCCGGATCAAACACGGCGCGGGCGGCGAAGGCTCCGGCGAGAAGTATCAGCGTTATTGCGATGCCACGCAGCTTGCCGCTGAGGCGATGATACAGCAGCACGACGATGCCTATCGTCACCGCCGCGACCAGTAATGCCAGCAACACCCCGCCGCCGCCTGCCGATATCGCCTCCGTGACCGGCGGCATGGTGATGACGATCCCGGCCAGTCCGCCCAGCGCGACAAAGCCCATCACGCCTACATTCAACAAGCCCGCATATCCCCATTGGATGTTGACCCCCAGCGACATAATCGCCGAGATCAGGCACAGGTTCAGGATTGCAAAGGCCAGCGGCCAACTCTGCATGAATCCAACGAGAGCGAGCAGCGCGAACATAATCGCGAACATGAGGAATCCGCGCAGCATCAGTACGACTTCCCGCTGAATAGGCCGGTCGGTTTGACCAACAACACGATGACGAGGATGGCAAAGGACACCGCGAATTTATAATCGGTCGAGAGCAGTTGCATCAATCCATCCACCTCGTACCCCATATAGCCAAACACCTTGCGGTAGGCGAAGGTCACGGCGACCTCTGAAAATGCGATGACGAATCCGCCTGCAATCGCTCCTACCGGCGAGCCTAAGCCCCCGACAATGGCGGCGGCGAATATGGGCAGTAGGATTTGTAGGTAGGTGAACGGCTTGAAACTCTTGTCGAGGCCGTAGAGTGTACCCGCAATGGTGGCCAGCGCCGCCGTCAATATCCATGCGATCATCACCACGCGGTCGGGGTCGATGCCGGATAGCAGCGCGAGGTCTTCGTTGTCTGAATATGCCCGCATCGACTTGCCCGCGCGGGTGCGGTTCAGGAACCAAAACAATGCAATAACCAGCAGAATGGTGACGATCAGGGTAATGCCTTGGCTCGATTTGATGGCCAGCCCTTCGCGTAGCCCGGTCATCTCCTTGAATTCGCGAGCCTTCATAATGAAGCGCGTGCCATCATTAAATTGCCGGTCGTCCGGGCCGATCACAAAGCGGATCAACCCATTATAGAGGAACATCACCCCGATAGACGCGATGAGATAGATTACGGGCGTCGATCTTTGTTGCCGATAAAACTTGTAGACATATCGGTCGGTTATGAGCAGCAGCAGCACCGTCGCCGCGATCCCGAAGGGCAGGGCGAGCAGGGCCGTGGGCAGCGGGCCGAGCGATATACCTACGCTCTGCATTGCCCAGGTCAGTAGGATGACGGTCATCGTCCCGAACGCCATCGTTTCGCCATGGGCGAAGTTGGAAAAGCGCAAAATCCCATAGATCAGCGTGATCCCCAGCGCGCCCAAGGCAAGCTGACAGCCATAGGTGATCCCCGGAACGATCAGGTAATTGCCGAGCAGGGCGAGGGTGTTGAGAATATCCATCATCCCCCCAAGAACGCGCGGCGGACTTCTGGGTCGGCCAACAGCGTCGCGCCGGTATCGGTATAGCGGTTGCGGCCCTGTACCAGCACATAGCCCTTATCGGCGATATTCAACGCCTGCTTGGCGTTTTGCTCGACCATCAGAATGGCGATGCCAGTGCGGGCGATTTCGATAATGCGGTCAAACAATTCATCCATAACAATGGGCGAGACCCCGGCGGTCGGCTCGTCGAGCATCAGCACGCCGGGCCGGGTCATCAGGGCGCGGCCCACGGCGACTTGCTGGCGTTGCCCCCCAGACAGCTCACCCGCCGCTTGCCGCCGTTTCTCGCGCAGGATGGGGAAGAGGGTATAGACCTGCTCCATCGTCTCGCGGATATCGTCGTCACGGATGAACGCCCCCATTTCGAGGTTTTCCTCCACGCTCATCGACGGAAAGACATTGCCGGTCTGCGGCACGAAACCCATGCCCTTGCGCACGCGCTCCTGCGGGGCCAGCGCGGTGATGTCTTCGCCATCCATCGTAACGGTGCCTTCGCGTAGGGACAGCATTCCAAAAATCGCCTTCATCGCCGTGGATTTGCCCGCCCCATTCGGCCCGACAACCACGGCAATTTCACCGCGCTCCACCCCAATAGTACAATCATGCAGGATATCAGCCCCACCATAGCCGCCGGTCATGGATTGGCCGAGAAGGAAGGTCATGCCGTCGCCTTGTTCTTGAGGCCCGTGCCCAGATACGCCTCGATCACCCGCTCGTCAGACTGTACCTGCGCCGCCGTCCCCTCGGCCAATACGGTTCCTTCAGCCATAACGATCACCGGATCGCAGAGCCGGGCAATGAATTCCATGTCATGCTCGATCATGCAGAAGGTATAGCCCCGCTCGCGGTTAAGGCGCAGAATCGCATCACCGATGGTGTTGAGCAGCGTGCGATTGACCCCCGCCCCCACCTCATCAAGGAACACAATCTTCGCATCCACCATCATCGTTCGGCCCAGTTCGAGCAGCTTTTTCTGACCCCCCGACAGGTTGCCTGCGCGTTCATCCGCGACATGGGCAATTTCCAAGAATTCAATCACTTCATCGGCGCGGGCGCGCACTTCCTCCTCACGCGCACGCACGGCAGAGGGATGAAACCATGCGCTCCAAAGCGCCTCTCCGGGTTGGTCAGGCGGCACCATCATCAGGTTTTCGCGCACCGTGAGGCTCGAAAATTCATGCGCGATCTGAAACGTGCGCAACATTCCCTTCGCGAATAGATCATGGGGGGGTAGGCCGGTGATATCCTCACCATCGAGCAGCACGCGCCCAGAGGTCGGCTTGTAGACCCCCGCAATGACGTTGAACAGCGTCGTCTTGCCCGCACCATTCGGCCCAATCAGCCCAGTAATCGAGCCGCCCGCAATGGTCAGCGATGCGCCATCAACGGCATGGATGCCGCCGAAATGCTTGTGGAGGTTTTCGACGGTAATCATGGGCGTTGCCGCAAATAATGTGTCATCCCCGCGAAGGCGGTAATCTCGTTGATCGCGTGAGATCCCCGTGTTTGCGGGGATGACAGTTTTCTGGTTGTCACGATCGTTTAGATCAACGGAATTTCGCCGTCGTGTTCTCACCATCCTTCACGAGAATCTCGCGGTAATTCCCCGCGCTCTCGCCGCCTCGTACCAACTCTACCGCCGTTGCGCCGACATAGTCGATATCGCCGCCATCAGCGAGTATCTTCAATCCCTTAGCCAGTTCACCCGGCAGGATTTCTTCGCCCGGCGCATTCGCCACGTCGAAAACCTTGTTCTTCAGCTTCGCGCTATCGCTCGACCCTGCCGCCTGCATCGCCAGCAGGATCAGCGCCGCCGCATCATAGCTTTCCGCCGAGAATGCATCGGGCGAGATACCGGACGCCTTCGCCATTGCATCAAAGAGTTCCGCACCTTCGCTATCGGTGCCCGGTACAGTGCCGTAGGAGCCGTCGAGGTCAGAACCAATCGCTTTTGGCAGGGCATCGCCGATCATACCGTCGGGCAGGACAAAGGTATCGAATGCGCCCGAATCGAGTGACCCTTGGATAATCCCTTTGCCGCCTTGGTCCAGATAGCCCGCAACCACCAGCACATCACCGCCCGCCTGTGCCAGCGCGCCGACTTCCGCCGAATAGTCGCCCTTACCGTCTTCATGGGCGGCGGAAATCGTGACTTTGCCGCCCTGTTTGGTGAAGTTCTGTTCGATGCTTTCGGCCAGACCCTTGCCGTAGTCGTTATTGGTGAAGGTAATCGCGATTTCCTTCACGCCCTTGTCCTTGAGGATCTCCGCCAATACCTGCCCTTGGCGCGCATCGGAGGGGGCAGTGCGGAAGAAGAGATCGTCATCCTCCATATCCGACAGGGCGGGTGATGTAGCCGAAGGCGAAATCATCACAACACCATTCGCCATCGCGACATTCTGGAGAATCGCGGTTGTCACGCCGGAGCAATCTGCCCCGACCAGCGCGTTGACTTTATCGGAGGTGATGAGGCGTTCGGCGGCGGCGGTTGCGGCGGCGGAATCGACGCAGGTGCTATCGCCGCGTACCGGCGTAACCTTTGCGCCACCGAGCAGCGCGCCGCTTTCGCTCACTTCGCTCATGGCCAGTTCCGCGCTTTCCGCCATAGCCGGGGTTAGCGATTCAATCGGGCCAGTATAGCCAAGGATCACACCGAGTTTGATCTCTTCCGCGAAAGCGGGCGTTGATAGCATTGTGGTCGCGGCGAGTACGCGCAGCATCGTTTTCATGGCAGTTATCCCTTTTGTCCCGTTACGCGCATACCTCGCGCGTCGTTGATCCCAGAAAGAAGTGTGATGCCATTGATGTCAACGGGTTATGTTTGGAATTGGGCTTAGAAAGGGCATGGAGCCTTGAAGCTCATCCATTCTGTATCGGCTGGATGGCGTAATCCTAGCGTATGTGCGTGGAGTTGTAGGCGTGGTGCCGATGCCGGATCACCATAAAAAACATCACCAAGTATCGGGTGGCCAAGGGCAAGCATATGGACGCGAAGTTGGTGTGAACGACCCGTTTTGGGGAATAGTTCAACGCGCGTCGCTCCCTCTTCGCGCTCTAAAACCCGCCATGTCGTCTGCGCCGGTTTGCCATGCTCGTGACAGACCATCTGGAGGGGGCGATTCGGCCAATCGCAGCGGAGCGGCAGATCGACCGCGCCTTCATCGTCTTTCAATTCGCCCTCAACCCGCGCAATATAGCTTTTCTCGATCACGCGCCGCTCGAATTGTAGGCCGAGGTAGGCGTGGGCCGAATGGTCATGCGCCATGACGATTGCGCCGGAAGTATCCATGTCGAGCCGGTGAACGATGCGCGAATTCGGCCAAAGCTCCGCCGCTCGTGATTCAAGGCAATCAAAAAGGTCGGGGGTTTTACCGGGTACGGTGAGCAGGCCGGATGGCTTATCCAGCACGACGATATCGTCGTCGTCATGCACGATTTTCAGCGGCCCATCCGGTGGGCGATAGTCAAAGGGGGCCATCTCTAGCAATTCATCCCTTTCCCAGCGGGCCAATATTTGCGAGCCTGCGCCGCCGGATAATCCCACGGAGCGCGCCATGACATACATCCTCGCCATTGATCAGGGAACCACCTCCACCCGCGCGATTCTCTTCGATGCCGATATGGCCGTCGTCGCGGTCGGGCAGGCGGAGTTTCCACAACATTTCCCACGCTCTGGCTGGGTCGAGCACACAGCCTCCGACCTGATTGATACGACCGTCGAAACCTGTCGCATGGCGATGGAGAAAGCGGGCATTGGCGCGGCGGATATTGCCGGAATAGGCATCACGAACCAGCGCGAAACCACCGTTGTTTGGGATCGCGAAACGGGCAAGGCGATTCATAATGCCATTGTCTGGCAAGACCGACGCACCGCCGATACCTGCGCTCGGCTCAAGGCCGAGGGGCATGAAGCGGCGATTACGGCCAAGACCGGGCTGCTGGCCGACCCGTATTTCTCCGGCACCAAAGCGGCGTGGATTCTCGATAATGTGGAGGGCGCGCGGGGCCGCGCCGAGCGCGGTGAATTGCTGTTCGGAACGGTCGATTCATGGCTAATCTGGCATCTGGCAGGGGGGCGCGTTCATGCAACCGATGCCACGAATGCCTCGCGCACGATGCTCTACGATATCCATCGGGGCGCATGGGACGAGGCGCTCTGTGCGATGATCGGTGTGCCCATGGCGATGCTGCCGGAGGTAAAGGACAGCGCCGCTGATTTTGGCACGACCGAGGTTTTTGGTGCGCCCATCCCCATCCTCGGCGTCGCGGGCGATCAACAGGCGGCGACGGTGGGACAGGCATGTTTCGCGCCGGGGATGATGAAATCGACTTATGGAACCGGGTGCTTCGCGTTGCTCAACACGGGCGAGAATCCTGTCGCCTCGACAAATCGGTTGCTGACGACCATTGCCTATCAGCTCGATGGCAAACCGACCTATGCGCTTGAAGGGTCGATCTTCATTGCGGGTGCAGTGGTGCAATGGCTGCGCGACGGCTTGGGGGTGATCGGGGATGCGGCGGAGACTCATGCACTGGCGGAAAAGGCCGACCAAGCGCAGCGGCTCTATCTCGTTCCCGCCTTCACCGGCCTTGGCGCACCCTATTGGGATGCGCAAGCGCGAGGGGCGATCTACGGGCTGACGCGGGGCACGGGTCCAGCGGAATTCGCACGGGCCGCCTTGGAATCCGTGGGCTATCAGACGCGCGATTTGCTGGAGGCGATGCGCGGCGATTGGGCCGGGGCGGGGGGTGAGACGGTCTTGCGCGTCGATGGCGGCATGACGGCTAGCGAATGGACGATGCAATTCCTCGCTGACATTATCGGCGCGCCGGTAGACCGGCCCACGATTGCCGAGACGACAGCACGCGGGGCGGCATGGCTTGCCGGAATGCGTGCGGGTGTCTATCCGGGCATGGACGAATTCGCGGCATCATGGCAGGCGGATAAGCGGTTCTCCCCTACGATGGATCGCGATGATGCGGATGAACGGTATACAGGCTGGCGGGATGCGGTGCGGCGGACATTGAGTTCCTGAAACCTCAGCGATTCGCCCGCCGATCCCCCAACGCAAAGCGCAACGCTTCCTCGGCGGCGGTAAACAATGCCTTCGATTTGTTCACCGTCTCCATCCGCTCTGCTTCGGGGTCCGAATCCCACACGACGCCGCCGCCTGCCTGCACATACATCTTGCCATCCTTCAGCACGGCGGTACGCAGGGCGATAGCGGTATCCATCTCGCCGCCCGCACCAAAATAGCCCACACCGCCCGCATAGATGCCGCGTTTTTCGCGCTCCAATTCGTCGATGATCTCCATCGCGCGGATCTTCGGTGCGCCGGAGACAGTCCCAGCGGGCAAACCCGCAAGCAGCGCATCGACCGCATCCACATCATCGCGTATCTGGCCATCGACATTCGAGACGATATGCATGACGTGGCTATATAGCTCGACCGTGAATTGCTCGTTCGGATCAACGGTTCCGATCTTCGCAACCCGCCCCACATCGTTGCGGCCCAGATCGAGTAGCATCAGATGTTCGGCGCGCTCCTTCGGGTCGGCGAGCAGGTCAGCGACCAGCGCATCGTCTTCCTCCGGCGTCTTACCGCGCGGGCGAGTGCCCGCAATGGGCCGGATCGTGACCGTCTCATCACGCAGCCGAACGAGGATTTCAGGGCTGGCTCCGACAATCTGAAAATCACCGAAATTGAAGAAATACATGTAGGGCGATGGGTTCGTCCGCCGTAGCGCGCGATAGAGCGCGAAGGGGGGCAGGGCGAAGGGCGTCGTCCACCGCTGGGAGGGGACGATCTGAAAGATATCGCCCGCCTTGATATACTCGCGCGCCCGCTCAACAACGGCGTGATATTCGGCCTCTGTCGTGTTTGAAACGGCTTCACCGACGCTTATATCGCCGGTTATGGGCGGTTCAGCGGGCAGGCCACGATCCAGATCATCCAGTGCATCGGTCAGTCGCTCGGCGGCGCGGGCATAGGCGGCGCGGGCATTCACACCCTCTTGTGGGCGTACCGGCGTCACCATGGTTACGAGGTCGGCGACGTTATCGACAATCGCGATCAGGGTTGGACGGATCAGAATCGCATCGGGCACACCGATCACATCCGGGTTTGGTTCGGGCAGCGTCTCAACATGGCGGATCATGTCATAGCCGAGATACCCGAACAGGCCCGCCGCCATGGGGGGCAGGTGCCGAGGTAGATCAATGGCGCATTCCGCGAGTAGGGCGCGCAAGCTATCGAGCGGCGCGCGTGCATCGGCCTCAAAGGCGTCGGGGTCATACCGGGCGGCACGGTTGATCCCGACCGCATCACCTTGACAGCGCCAGACAAGATCAGGCTTGCACCCGATCACCGAATAGCGCCCGCGCTTTTCGCCACCCGTCACGGATTCGAGCAGGAAAGTATCTTTTCGCGCCTGCGCCAGCTTGAGCATCAGTGAGACGGGCGTGTCGACATCGGCGATGCGTGTCGTCCACAAAACACCGGGTTTGCCCGCTGCATATCCCTCTGCAAACGCTTCGTAGGACGGCTCGATCATCAGTATCGCTGGCCGAGATTGGCGAGGGAATAGTCGATTGCTGGTGGATAGAGCAGCACCGGGTGCCGTTCACCAGCATTACGCGAAAAGGTCTGAACCAGATCATTGGCGAGTTGGGTCGAGTAGCGTTCTGCGGTCGAATCTATGGCGCTTTCCTCGGCTTCGGCGGTTGGTGCGACGACTTCTTTAAGCGTGCCGATGACGATGCTACCCGCATCCGTTCGCCCATCGACAGCCGCACCCTCATCGGCGCGGAACAGGGCCGCGACGATATCTTGTGACAGCGGCGCGGGCTGTTCTGACCGGCGAATGGGGGCGGAGGTCTGAACCTCTTTTTCTTGTTCTTCCGCGATGGCGCTCAATGTTGCGCCTTCTTCCAGACGATCACGGATGCCTTTTGCCATTACGGCCAGCGCATCGCTGCGTTGTTGAGTTTTCCATGCGGCAACCACATCGCCTTTCACGTCATCCAGTGGACGCAGGGTTGCGGGCGTGATGCTATCGACGGATAGGGCGTAATACCCGCCGCCATCTGCCTCGACCAACACAGGCTCTGCGCCTTCTTCGCCCGCAAAAGCGGCGGCGAGAAAGCCGGGGATCATGGGTAGGGTCGTGATCGGCATACCGTCGGCACCGCGCCCTGTCGCATCAATGGCATCTATCGTGCCAAAGCTGGCGGCGGTGCGGTCGGCGATTTCCTGAAGGCTTGCCCCCCCTGCGATCTCATCATCCATCGCGATCGATTCTCCGACAATAATGCTCTGTGCCTCATCAATGGCGAGGTCGTTGCGAATCTGGTCCCTCACATCCGCCAAAGGCGCGATTGTCTCCTCCGAGACGCCGCGAATATTGAGGAGAGTCCAGCCGAAGGACGTTTTGATTGGACCAACTATTCCCGGCTCAGCCGCCGCAAAAGCGGCTTTGTCGAGGTCGTCGGGTAATTCGCCTTTGAGGACATTACCGAGCGATACATCGCGGGTCGTGGCGCCGCGTTCCTCCGCTATGGCTGAGAAGGACGTGTCATCACCAATCCGCGCTTTCGCGTCATTCGCCTCTTCCTCGGTATCGAAAAGAAGCTGGTCAAGGCTGCGGGTGGCGGGGGTGGTGAACTCACCAACGCGCTGAGCATAGGCCTGCGCCACGCGATCCTCGTCGATCTCCATCCCGCTGGCCATCGAGTCGGGGGTCAGCCAAGCATAGGAAATCGCACGATAATCAGGGGCGCTAAAGCGATCCGCGTTTTCCTCGTGGAAGGTTTTTACCTGCTCATCACTCGGTTCACCGGGGTCTTCGGCATCGTCGTTATTCAGTACGATATAATCGGTGATGCGCTGTTCATTGCGGTGGCGGTAGAGCGTTTCGGCCAGTTTGCGCGGGGCGGAAGTGCCCGCACCGACGGCCTGCAACATTGCCTCGCGGGCAAGGTCTTGCCGCACATCTTCCTCATATTGGGCTGGGGTCAGACCTTGACGGCCTAGGAGCGACTCATAACTGAACCTGTCAAAAGTGCCGCCGGGGCCGCGAAATGCGGGGGAATCAGCGATGACCTTACGAACCGCATCCGCAGGGGCCGAAAGGCCAAGTGCTTCTGCTTCCGCATTCAATGCCTTGCGTGTTGAAAGACTGGCAAGCACGACCTGAACGCGCCCTAACTGACGTGCTTCGCTGATCGAGACAACACGGCCCGCTTGTCGTTGCAGGCTTTGGATATCATTTGACAGCGCCCGCTCGAATTCCAGCGTCGACACTTCCTTCTCGCCAACGGTCGCGACCACGGTTGCCGCACGATTGGTGAAGACATCTGCAATCCCCCAAACCGCGAAACTCAGCACCAGAAGGGCGAGCAGGATTTTCGCGGTCCACGAATTGACCGAATTGCGTAGAGATTCCAACATGGGGGTAAAGTCCCGAAAAAAGCCACGAATATAGTGTGCGCAGAAGAAGGGCATACAATAGTCAGGCATGTCGATGCACGCAAGGCAGCGTCTTGCCGTTTGTCGGTCAGTTGATTACGTCATGGGCGCAATGACCGGGCGGCGGGGAAATGGCATGGCGAATAGGCGAATAGAGAAAAGCTGGACGTGGCATCTGAAAGCCCCGCGTGAGGCGCTGTGGCCGCTGCTATCAGACACGACACGCATCAACGAGGCGCTGCGGATGCCAGCCTATCGTCTGCGCGAGACCATCGACGGGGATGGCCTGCGCCGTCGCCATGGCGAATACGATATGAATGGCGAGCGAATCCGCTGGGAAGAACCACCCTATGAATGGGCGCGCGGCTATTGGTGGCGGTGGCAGCGGTATTATGAAAGCGGGCCACTCGAACACGCACGGGCGACACTCGTGTTGGAGCCGGGGCCAAAGGGGGGCACGGCGGCGACCTATACGCTGGAATCGGAACCGCGTAGCACATTGGGCCGTGTTTTCGTACGAACCGGGCATCACAAGGAGGCGGCAAAGGCTTTCGAGCGTATTTTGCGGCTGGCCGATACCCATGCGCGCAAGCCGATGGGGGATTTTTACTCTAATCTGGCGGCAAACCGGGTATCACGTCGTAAGCCCGCGCCCTATGCTGTGCCGCCTGAGATCACGGGGGCGGATCGGGTGTTGGCGCGTCAGATGCTCGATTGGTTGGCGGTTGCCTTCGATAGTGACCTGCGCGAAATCCGCCCAAAACGCATGGCGCGCGCGCTGGGTCTCAGCCCCGCCGAAGCGGAAAGTGCGGCGGTCGTGGCCACGGAAATAGGGGCGCTGGAGCGTCATTTCCGCTTAATTTGTCAAATTTGCCACGGAACCGTGCGCGATGTTAAGGCTCCGCGTGACCTGCCTGAAAATGTCGGCTGCCCACATTGCGGTGCATCCGTCGATTTGGATTTCGCCCACTCGGTCGAGGTTTTGTACACGGCGCATGAGGCGATCCGCAAACCCACTCAGAATGTGCATTGCGCCAGCGGCCCCGCCGTCTTCCCGCGCACCGTCATGCAGCAAACACTGGAACCGCATGAGCGCCGCGAACTACCCATGCGATTGCTTCGGGGTGATTACGTTTTGCGAACAGTCGATGATACGGTCGTTCTTCCTTTCACAATCACGAATCCGGGCGGGGCGTTGTTACGTGGTGGTGATGGTTGGCTTGATGGTCCAGCGGAGGCAGATGGTCTGTTGCTGGAGAATCACGGCGAGCGGCCCGTAACCTTCATCCTCGCCCGCGCAAAATGGCCATCTGAGGCGACATCGCTGGCGGAATGGCTGACCTATCAGAGTGCGCGTGAAGCAATGGGCGGTGCGACCATTAATCTCTCCACGCCCCAAAATGCGGGCGAGGCTGCGCTTGTCATCGTCAGTGCGCGAGGGGGAGACGAGGCAAAAGTCTGCCGCAAAATCGCCTTGGCCCATGGCGGTGCAGTGGTCGAGGATACCGGGGCAGGGACGCTACTGATCTTTCACCGCGCGTCCTCCGCCGTTGCGGCGATGGAGACAGTCCTCGACGACCTTCCCTCAGCGCGTGTTGGTGCCGATTACGGACCATTGATGCTGATTGAAGGGATTGATGGGCCGAATTATATGGGGGAGGTGCGTGACCGAGTGGCCGACCTTGCCGGGGTTGCACCAGAAGGGCTGCCCAGCCTGTCACCGGAGTTTCAGGCGGCCTTGCGAACGACATAAGAAAAAGCCCCAGCACGGTGCAGGGGCTTTTATCGCGGAAAATCATGGCATACCCGCTCAACCGCTATGCGGTTTGAACGGGCATATAATGACCACTACTCAGTTGATGACGGTGATAGAAACCTGAACTTCCAACTCGCCCGTATCCTCGAATTCGAGCGTAACAGGCACGATATCCCCGCTCTCGATCTCTTCCGTCAGATCGGTCAGCACGAGGTGATACCCATCCTGATCAAGATTGGTGGCCTCACCTTTCGGCGTATCGAGGGTTTTGAGCGATTTCGAATCACGCATTGCCTTCCCCTCGAAATTAGCGATACCCGCCGTATCGGCGAGCTTGGATGATACGGCCTTGATGGTGTCGGTATCATCGCCGCCGTTATGAATCGTCATGAAGACGATGATCTCATCTTTCTTCATGGAGACGCCCCAAGGGGACTCAATAACAATGCCGCCCTTCATGGCTGCAACGGCATCTTCGTTGAAGGAGGCTTCCTCTGCGGCCAGTGGAGTGGCGAGCATAGCGGTAGCGGCGAGAGCGGTTACGAGAAGACGATTCAATTTTTCCTCCTGAGTGTCGACGGGGGACTTCGTTAAAGCCTATATCGGGTCTAGGTAGTTATTCGCAAGAACTGCGCCGCCCAACAGGACTAAAACGAGGTAATTTCATGGCACGACCGCCCCTTCTGGCGCTGCGCGACATTTCGCTGACCTTCGGGGGCGACCCGCTTTTCGAGGGCGTGGGCTTTTCGGTGGGCGAGGGCGACCGGCTCTGCCTAGTGGGGCGCAACGGGTCGGGCAAGTCTACGCTCCTGAAGGTTGCCGCCGGTCTGATCGGCCATGATGCGGGTGAGCTGTTCGTGCAGCCGGGTAAGAAAATCGCTTATCTGCCGCAAGATCCTGACCTTTCGGGCTATGCCACGCTGGCCGAATATGCCGCCGCTGATATCGAGCCGGAGGAGCAATATAAGGCTGATATGGCCATCGAGGGATTGCGCCTGAACGGATCACTCGACCCGGCCACGGCATCGGGGGGAGAGAAGCGGCGGGCGGCGCTTGCGCGGTTATTGGCGTCGGAGCCTGATCTGATGCTGCTGGACGAACCGACCAACCATCTGGACATCACGGCCATCGAATGGCTGGAGGAGACGCTGAAATCCACACGCACAGGCTTTGTCCTGATCAGCCACGACCGGGCGCTTATGGCCAATGTCACAAAAGGCACGCTATGGCTCGACCGGGGCGTTGTACGGCGCAATGAACAGGGGTTTGCGGGGTTCGAGGACTGGCGCGATAAGACCCATGAAGAAGAGGATGCGGCGCTGCATAAGCTGGATCGAAAGATCAAGCGTGAGGAGCATTGGATCGTCCATGGCGTATCGGGGCGGCGCAAACGCAACGTGCGGCGAGTCGCTGACCTTGCGGCCCTTCGCGAGCAAAAGCGCACTCACACCCACCGTTCCGGTACGGCGGCAATGGCGCTAGAAAGCGGCAATACATCCGGTAAACTGGTGGTCGAAGCGAAAGAAATCGTGAAGGCCTATGATGGACGTGTGCTGGTTGATGGTTTCTCGACCAAGATCATGCGCGGCGACCGGGTGGCCTTGGTGGGGCCGAATGGAGCGGGCAAGACGACGCTGCTCAAGATTTTGACCGGCGATCTGGCCCCCGATAGCGGCACGATTCGCATCGGCTCGAATCTCCAAACCGCAACGCTCGACCAAACCCGCGCGCTGGATGAGGGCCAGACGTTGTGGGAGGCGCTGACAGAGGACAAACTGCTCGGCGTAAAAGGGTCGAATGACCAGATTCTTGTGCGTGGGCGGCCTAAGCACGTAGTCGGATATCTAAAGGAATTCCTGTTTGATGAGCGACAGGCGCGCGGGCCAGTATCGTCGCTGTCGGGCGGTGAACGTGCGCGGTTGATGCTGGCGCGGATTATGGCGCGTGAATCGAACTTGCTGATTCTCGATGAGCCAACCAATGATCTGGATATCGAGACGCTCGATTTGTTGCAGGATTTGCTGGGTGACTATGACGGCACATTGCTACTGGTTAGCCACGACCGAGATTTCATCGACCGGATTGCAACCTCAACCATCGCGATGGAGGGGGATGGCAGTGTGATCGAATATGCGGGCGGGTGGTCTGATTATCTGTCTCAACGGGGGGGTAAACCCGCCGCTATGGCCGCGTCAAAGCGGGAAACTGCACCCGCTCCAAATCCGATAAAACCGGCTACCGCATCAAAGAAAATGTCGTTTAAACAGACGCATCGACTCGAAAAGCTGCCTGAAGAAATGAAGGGGTACGAGGCCGACATTGTAAAGCTGGAACAGATGCTTGCCGATCCTGATCTCTACGCGCGTGATCCGGTTAAATTCGATAAAGCATCCAAAGCCTTGTTAGAAAGGCAGTCATCATTGGCGGCGGCGGAAGAAGAATGGCTGGAGCTAGAAGAATTGCGGGAAGCAATGGTTTGAGATGACTTGACGGTTTCGTGTTCGCTGAACAAGACTAAATGCCGCAGTTTGAACGGATAAAAAGAATAATTGTGTCCAACAGGACATATTCCGTCCTGTTCTTGCCGTGAATGAAGGCTAGATATGACTTCACGCACATAGTCCCTCTGTAGTGCGCTTGGCGGTGGTCGTGTTGTCGCTCCCCTCTGACGAAAGCGATCACCGTCATTTTTTACTTGAACGCAACATGCCTTAAAACATCGAGACGAGGCCGTGCGTGACCGAGCCTATGGCAAGGGCGACCATGGGCCAAATCGTCAGATGCATCCCCACAACACGGAATTTGAAGTCTTCGCGCGCTGTCACGAAATGATACCCGTGCAAAAAGCGCCCGATGACGAAAGGCAGGGCGGCGAGGTGCAGGATGAATCCTGGCGCGCCCATTGATTCGGACCCGGCTAGCATAATCAGGAAAACCGGCATCCATTCGGTTGCATTTGCATGGGCGCGGGTCAGGCGTTGCAACTCGGCATCGCCACCATCCGACAGGCTGATCTTCGCACCGCGCCGTCGCCCGATAATACGAAAGGACAACCATATAAGGATTAGGGCGCATAGCCCTGCGTAAAAACTCGTGATTGCAAGGGCCATGCGGTTCTCCAGTCAATGTTTATGGGCCGCTCCGGTCGATGACCCGCTTGCGGAAATGGCTTTGATCGGCACCGAGACGTCTATGGCAGGACCATCCTCGAATTCGAGGGTCAGGTCCAGCATCTCGCCTTTCTTCAGTGGTCCCTTCAATCCCATCAGCATGATGTGAAGGCCGCCGGGCTGCAACGTCACCGAGTCATTCTCGCCGATGGGCAGACCGCCCTCGACTTCGCGCATCCGCATGACGCCGTTTGCATCAATGTCGTGGTTATGGATTTCGACGCGATTGGCCGCGTCGCTGCTGGCACCGGTCAGGCGGTTGGCTTTACCGTGGTTCATCAAGGTCATGTAGGCACCACCCACCTGTGCGCTTGGCGGTGTTTCACGGGCAAAGGGGTCCACCACCATCACACCCTCATGGCCGCCGCCCATTGCGAGGGCAGGAAGGGTAGGAAGAATGGCAAGCGCAAGGCTGGCTGCAAGAATACGGGTAAGCATCGTCTCTCTCCTGAAAACTAAAAAGTGGATTTCAGACGGAAGAGATGGGCGGCGAGCGCGCATGGCGGTCAGGAATGGATGCAAAAGCCACTGACGCGGTATCGTTGGCGTCGTAAGCTACGGGCTGTATCTTAGCGGCTCGTGATGGTGATGCGGCGGGCAGCATAGCATCGGCATAGGATACCGGGCACATCTCGCACATGCCGGGGTCGGATGCGCCTTCCGATGGAACCAGCACAATACCATGGCTGGTACAAATCTGCATAAATAACGAGTGTGCAGACGCAAAAGGCGCTAGCAGATTGACCGCTAGCGCCAAGCAGAGAAACAGCGACAGGAAATGCCTGTTCGCTTTCATCGTTGGGTCAGGCTGCTGCCTGCGCCTTCGCAATATCGCGCTTTACTTTCAGCGCGTTGGGCGACAGATCTTCGTCTTTCGCTTTAGCGAGGAAAGCGTCAAGACCACCCCGGTGATCAACCGTGCGCAGGGCGCTAGCGGCGATCTTAAAGCGGAAGGACCGGCCCAGCGTGTCGCTGGTCAGTGTCGCGATGTTCAGGTTAGGCAGAAAACGGCGGCGGGTTTTGATGTTCGAGTGGCTTACATTGTTGCCGCTCATCACGCCTTTGCCGGTCAATTCACAACGACGGGCCATTGCGTCACCTCGAAATAACAGGGATGGGTGCAGGCTATACGCCCGCGAATTCTGAAAGCGCCTTTTAGGCAGCAGACCCGGTGTCGTCAAGCAATTTGCGCCCAGTTCTTGTAGGGCAGGCGCGGAATCACGCTTGACCCTTAACCGCGCGTGAATAGGTTGGCGCGCATCGTAACAGACGTTGACCGTACATAAAAAAAGGTATGCCCGCTATGAAAGCCACCCGCGTCGTTCAAAAGATTCTCTCGCATTACGAATCCGACAATCCTGGTGTTAAAGGCAATTTGTGCCGGATGCTGATGAACGGCAAGTTAGGCGGAACCGGCAAGATGATTATCCTGCCCGTCGATCAGGGGTTTGAACATGGCCCTGCGCGTACCTTTGCGCCGAACCCGGCGGCCTATGACCCCCATTACCATTTCCAACTCGCCATTGATGCGGGGCTAAATGCCTATGCCGCCCCTCTGGGTATGATCGAGGCGGGCGCGGGGACATTCGCCGGTCAGATCCCGACGATCCTGAAGGTCAATTCGGCCAATTCGTTGCTACCGGACGAAGCGGGCAAGGATCAGGCGATCACCGCTTGCGTCGATGATGCCCTGCGCCTTGGTTGTTCGGCCATTGGTTTCACGATCTATCCGGGTTCGGCTCGCTCGCTCGAATTGTTCGAGGAGATCAGCCAGATGTCCGAGGAGGCCAAAGCCAAGGGAATCGCGACTGTTATCTGGTCGTATCCGCGCGGTGAGGCGATCACTAAGGCGGGCGAGTTGGCCATGGATGTCTCGGCCTATGCCGCACAGATGGCTGCGCTCTTGGGCGCGCATATCATCAAGGTGAAACTGTCCACCGCTGATCTGATGCAAGACGAGGCCGCAAAGGTCTACAAATCCGAAAAGATCAAGATCAAGACTCAGGCCGAGCGCGTGGCGCATGTGATGCAATCGTCGTTTAATGGTCGCCGTATCGTCGTGTTTTCTGGCGGCGCCAAGAAAGGGACAGACTCGGTCTATGACGATGCCCGCGCGATCCGTGATGGCGGCGGCAATGGCTCTATCATCGGGCGCAATACATTCCAGCGCGAGCGTGGCGATGCTATCGAGATGCTGAACAAGCTGGTGGATATCTACAAGGGCCGCGCCTGATCTATACCGCATGAACCCCCGCTTTTGCGGGGGCGATACCGATTTAACCGGGGGTCAGCTTGAGAAGGCGGCCCCCGGATTTGTCTTCAAGGATGTAGACGGCGCCGTCCGGGCCTTCCTCAACCTCACGGACACGCTTGCCCCAGCTATAGCGTTCGGCTTCCATTGCGGCGGTGCTGCCGTCCGCTTGCGGCACGAAACGGATGCGAACCAGCGCGCGTGCCCCCAATCCTCCGATAAGGCCATTCCCGGTCCAGCCACTAAACATCGACCCGTCATAGATAATGAAACCGGCGGGTGAGATTGCAGGCACCCAATAGGCCGCAGGGCTTTTATAAGCCGGATTGGTGCTATGGTCGGGGATTGGTGCGCCACTGTAGTGGTTGCCGTTTGACACCGCCGGATAGCCGTAATCCTCGCCTCGTATGATGCGGTTCAGCTCGTCACCATGCTTCGGCCCCATCTCATGCGCCCAAAGCTGGCCGCTCGCATCGAAATCGATGCCTAAAGGGTTGCGGTGGCCGAGGGACCATATTTGCCCAGTCACGCCGCCTTGACCAACGAAGGGATTATCGGCGGGGATAGCGCCATTCTCGGTTAGTCGAATGACCTTACCGAGATTCATCGTCATGTCTTAGGCGGGCGTAAATTTCTGACGCTCGCCTGACGTGATGAACAGGTGGCCATCGGGCGCAAAGGCGAGGCGGTGGCCGTAATGGCCGTTACCCTGCACTTTTGGAACTTGTTCCCAGATGCGGGTGCGCCCTTCGAGGCGACTTCCTGCTCCGCCTATCGCAAGGCGTGCTTTGTCTACGGCTGCGCCGCTGAGGCTATCATTATTCGCATCGCGCTCGGCATAGGAGATGTAGATCGTCTGATTATTCGCGAAATCGGGATGGAGAATAATATCGCCCAAGCCGCCCTGTCCTCGCGCGGTAATGGCGGGAAGGCCGGATATTGTTTCGATCTTCTTGCCGTTTGCGTCGATCAACCAGAGGGCACCTGACTTTTCGGTTACAAGGCCTTTGCCGTCAGGTAGCCATGTCATCGCCCATGGACTGTCAAAGGATTCCAGTGCCTCGGCACGTATGGAGCCGCCCTTGTCACCTGAGATCGTGAAGGTTTTGGCGGTGACGGTGCTGGCCATCGATGCAAAAAGCGTTGCAAGTATGATGTGCCTGAGCATGGGAAGTCTCCTTTCATACATAAAGCGAGTTGCGATTGTTCTGAATCACCCAACGCCATGTTTCGCGCCGTTCTTGGCGCAAAATATGGCTCAGGTTTGTCGCAAGTCGCTGTAATGCACGAAGAGAAGAAAGGTTCACCCCCAAAATTCTCACAAATGCCTTGCGATCAAGTGAAGCGTGGTTCCAAAGCGTCGCAAAAAAAAAGGGCCGCCCGAAGGCAGCCCTTTTCTAGTATTTGCAATGGATGTTGTGGTTAGGAGGAAATGCGCAGACCGCCCGTTTCACGACCAATCTTAACGAAGGCGTCCTTCAGTTCTTCGTGATCCGCTACTGGGAAGTAGCGTCCGCTATCCCCTGCACATTCACGTAGGCTAATGTCGGTTTTCGTATTTTCCACGACCTTTAGACCAACGGTGAAGACGGTAATATCCTTGCTGCGTGCCTTGGCACAGATTGATCCGAAGTAATTGAATACATCATCGCCGGACATGCTGGAATCCTGCGTCGAGTTGAATTCACCATCGGTCATGATCACGAGATATTTCTCGGTCGTTTCAGCAAATGCCTGCGGTTTACCGGCTTCATGATCGAAGAAACCATTCCACCATGGCACCAGTGTATAAAGACCCCAAGCCGCACCGATATGACCAGCAGTACCGCCCTTCGGCTCGAAGGAAGCAACGTAATCACGCACGACCTGCGAATCGTCGGTCATGGTCAAGATGCCGTTGGTCGCTTTGTAATAGCCGCCCTTGTACCACTGTCCATTCGGTCCTTTTGCGACCTGAATACAGCGTGTTCCATAGTAGTACGCATAGTTGCTATGGCACCAGGTCTGCATTGTACCCTGCGACAGAACAGGCATGGCACGGCTGGCCGGGCTGCCAAGATCTTCGCGGTAGGAACCATTGCTATTCTTGCGAACAAAACGTTCGGTGGCCCAGACACCCTTACCTTGGGAGCGATCTTGATAAGTCACATCGCTTGCATCGAGGTCATCGATTCCAAGACCTTCCATCGTCCAACCATTTGCGCCCTTAAAGCTGCTCTTGGGGTTCTTGACAAAGACATCAGTGATATCGACTGAGTTCGCATAAGGAATGACTGAAACGGCGGGCGTAACGGTTGGGTTAGAATAGATAACGTCGAACATGCCCCCAACCGCTTCTTGAAGCGAATCGGCGCGACGATTTGGAGCAGACACGTAAGTCTCGGAATCGTTGTGGATCGAGAAGTTCATCGAACCACTGTTATCGAGAACCAATGCAATCTCGACCGTGCCGACCACTCTCGGCTTGGCCTTCGAGACGACCTGCATTTCGATTTCTGGCAAGATACCGCCACTAATGATAGTGCGGGGGCGAATGTTGACCGTCCCGGTAATTGAGCCTTCGACCGCGTCATAGGTAAAGGTCGGGTTGATGTTTTCTGTCTCGATCTTCGCCTGAGCAAGAGAATCGAGCAGGTATTTGCTGCCCGGCTCTTGTGGTTGGGTTTTCTTATTGCCGCGACCAAGGTGGATAAGGGTCGCGTCGAGGTGTTTCTGAACGATCTTACGTTCGTTCTGCGCACGCTCGTAATCAACTGCAAAACCGACAGTGCCCATTATGGTCGTAAAGAGAAGACCGAACATGATCGCAGTAGAGCCGGATTCTGAAGTACGAAAAGACTTCATTTTTTGTAGTATCGATGTCATTCTAGTGTCCCCCAATTGGATGGGTTGCGCCTTGTGGCGGTTTCCTTGCCGATGAGGTGAATATATGGAAATGGCGTTTGGTGAAAATTAATGTACGTTATAACTCGTTCAACGAATAGCCAAATATCGATAGGAAATATCTTAAAATTATCTATTACTCTGTATTCTGTTTTAATTGCTCAGATCTTATTAATACAGTTTCTTCTGAATCTGTTAAGGTGTCGACGGCACGGTCGAAACGCAGATGGGCGAGGCCGATACCGTCACGGTTGGAATGTAGTGTACCGGCGGGTTTCCCCTCTTTTGTAATGAGGGGTGTTTGGGCGGGAGCACTGCCGGTAATCGAGATGGATACCAAGCCTTTCTTAAGCTCGGTCTTATGCTTCATGCGCGCAACAATTTCCTGCCCGACATAACAACCCTTGCGAAAATCGACTCCAGCAAGGCGTTCAAACCCCGCTTCAAGCACATATGTATCGTTCACGATCAGATCACTGCCGCTTTCAGGGACGCCAAGCTTCAGACGGTGGAGATCGTAATCGCCTGAAGCCGCATCGATCCCCTCATCATCATATATGCGCCATCCAAGGTCGGGATGCCGGGGGTCGCGCAGCCCTTTACCGGGATCATCGCCCCAGACGGCAATGACGTTGTGGGGAGCGTGGTTGATCTCGATAGGGCGGCGTAGACGGTACATCGTGAACCGTTTTACCAGATCGGCGGCGAGTATAGTCGCAACATCGAGCCGGAAATCGCCGTCAGGCGTCCGCCAGATCAGAAAATCGCCGAGATACTTGCCCTGAGGTGTGAGGAGGGCCGCGTAGACGAGGTGGTCAGGAGCCGCGCCGCTGATATCATTCGTAACGAGCGATTGGAGGAAATCGACCTGCTCATCCGCGTCCCCACCAAAGGCAATAACGCTACGATCAGCCAAATCACTCGAAAATAGTACGTGGTTACTCGCCATTATCGTTCGTCCTGTATACATAGTATTAACCGATTTGGTCAGGAGGCGAAAACGATGTCCACCGTGCTTGATTTGATCGTCCGAAATGGCACCGTCGTCAATCAAGATGGCATAGGTCACGCCGATATCGGTGTGCGAGACGGTAAAATTGTTGCGCTTGGTGATTTAAGTACCAGAGATGCAGCCAAGACCATAGACGCGACGGGCCTGACGATTCTACCCGGTGTGATCGATAGCCAGGTTCATTTTCGTGAACCGGGGATGGAACACAAGGAAGATTTGGCCTCTGGCGCACGCGCGGCGGTGCTGGGCGGGGTGACGACCGTGTTTGAGATGCCAAACACCAACCCGCTGACCACCAATGCCGATGCGCTGGCTGATAAAATTACGCGGGCAACGGGGCGAATGGCCTGTGACTTTGCGTTTTGGTTCGGGGCGACGGCGGAGAATGTAGGCGATTTGGCGGATGCCGAGCGCCTGCCCGGATCGGCAGGAATCAAGATGTTCATGGGTTCATCGACCGGCGATCTGCTGGTCGATGAAACGCGCCATGTTCTTCAAGTGCTGGCGAATGGGCGGCGGCGGGTGGCAGTACATTCCGAGGAGGAATCGCGCCTCAAGGAACGCGCGCATCTACGCCGTAAAGGTGATCCCTCTTCCCATCCGGTGTGGCGCGATACACGAGCCGCTTTGATGTGTACCGAGCGGTTGATTCGATTGGCGCGGGAGACGGGGCGGCGTGTGCATGTGCTGCATATTTCGACCGCAGATGAATTGCCGTTGCTCGCAATGAATAAGGATTTGATCACGGCGGAGGCAACACCGCATCACCTGACACTTTCGGCGGAGGAATACCATACGCTGGGTACGCTGATCCAAATGAACCCGCCCGTGCGCGAGGCATTGCACCGCGATGCAATCTGGAACGGGCTGCGTGGTGGTATCATCGACGTGTTGGGCTCGGATCACGCGCCGCATACGCTGGAGGAGAAAGCTGCTGAATATCCTGCATCACCATCGGGGATGACGGGGGTGCAGACGTTGGTTCCGATCATGTTGGACCATGTGAATGCAGGGCGGTTGACGCTGCAACGGTTGGTGGACCTGACCTCGCATGGGCCGAACCGGATCTTCGGGGTCGCGGGCAAGGGGCGTATCGCCATCGGATATGATGCCGACCTGACCATCGTGGATATGAAAGAGAAACGCACGATTATGAACGGCTGGATTGCATCCAAACCCGGCTGGACACCCTATGACGGCAAGGTTGTTACCGGCTGGCCCAAGGGGACAATCGTGCGGGGAATGCGTGTGATGTGGGAAGACGAGATTATCGGGGTGCCACGCGGTGCGCCCGTACGGTTTCAGGAAGGCTGCGTCGACTCCGCTGGGGTGTGATTGTCCTTGTGATGCGCGCCGGATCGCCTATTGAGACGGTGTGATTGCATTCATCAGGACAAAGGATCATCCCATGACACGCACAAATATCTCGACCGGCAGCGCGCTGGAGGAAAAATACGGCTACTCGCGCGCGGTGCGCGTAGGCAATGTCATCAAGGTAGCGGGCACCTGCGCCAGCGATGGTGAAGGCGGTGTTGCGGGCGTGGGCGATGTGGGGGCGCAGATTGCGCGCTGCTACGAGATCATCGCTTCGGCGCTGGAGGGTGCTGGCGCATCTTTGGGCGATATCGTCATGAACCGCGTTTACCTGACCAATATCGACGATGCTCCGGCGGCGGGTGAAGCCCATGGCGCAATCTTCGGCGAGGTTCGCCCCGCATGCACGATGATGGCCATCGGCGGTCTGGTGCATCCTGATTTCCTCGTGGAGATCGAATGTGAAGCGGTGATTTCCGATGATGCGGATGCGACCACGCATTAGCGCGAAACATGGCTCAGATTTATCGCAAACGACTGTAAGTGTCGGAAAGGGTCATGCCATGAAAAAGATCGGCCTTCTGGGCGGCATGGCGTGGCCTTCGACCATCGATTACTACCGAGCGATATGCACGGGTGCGAATGCGCATTTTCGTGAACGAGGGCATGGATTACCTTTGCCTGTGCCGCGTATCACCATTGATTCGATCAATATCGCTGAAACCCGCGCTCTACGGGGGTGTGAGGGTGATGAGGCGAGTTGGGCGGCATTTGATGCCATGTTGCGTGGTGTCTTTATGCGGCTGAAAGTGGCCGATTGCGAGATTGCGGCAATGGCGAGCAATACGCCCCATGCGCGTCTTCACGCCATTCGGGACGATGTGGACATCCCGATAATCAGCATTCTGGACGAGACGGCGAAAGCCGCCGCAAACGCTGGCGCGGCCCGTGCGTTGGTGTTGGGGACAAGCGTGACGATGCAAGGCGGGCATTATCCGGCGGCTCTTGCCGCACAGGGAGTGGAGGCGCTGCCCCGACCCGGCGAAGCAGAAATCGAGGGAATGCAGCGACTGATCGATACCGATTTCCATGAGGGGGCAACCGAGATGGGGTGTCGTGTCCTACTCGATACCTGCGCGCGGCTTGGGGGCGGGGCATCGGATACGGTTGTGCTGCTGGCTTGTACCGAATTGCCGCTGGCCTTCGCCGACCATGCCGACGATCCGGTATTCGAGGCGGAAGGGTTCAAGTTCGTGAATACGGCGGCGGCCCATGTGCGCGGTATTCTCGCGGCATCGCTGGCGTGACGATATCATCGCGTAGCCCCATCGGGTTCGCCGAATTCGTCGCGCTGATGGCGGCATTGATTGCCATGGTCGCAATGTCCATCGACGTGATCTTGCCCGCGCTGGCGGCTATTAGCAGTGATTTGGCGGCGGATGATGCAAATGATCGGCAATTGGCCGTGACGATGTTTATCCTCGGCATGGCTTTTTCACAGATTGTGTATGGGCCGCTATCAGATAGTTTCGGGCGGCGTAATGCGGTGTTTCTGGGCTTGGGCATCTACCTTGCCGGGACCGCGCTTTGCCTCATGGCTGAAAGTTTGTCGGTGCTGATTGCCGGGCGGATCATTCAGGGTGTGGGGGCGGCGGGTCCGCGCATTATCGCCAATGCGATCATCCGAGACCGCTATTCGGGCAGGCCGATGGCACGGGTCACATCGTTGACGATGACCGTATTTATTATCGTGCCGGTCTTCGCGCCATTGCTAGGGCAAGGGATATTGACCGTGGCACCGTGGCGCGGGATCTTCTGGTGTCTGGCCTTCTTTGCGTTAGCGGTACTTCTCTGGGCGGCGACACGGTTGGAGGAGACGTTGCCGGAGGACAAGCGCCGTCCGTTTCGGCTGGGGCCGATCATGGCTGCGCTACGCATGGTGTTGGGTAATCGGCTGGCGGTGGGCTGTACATTGGTGATGAGCCTCACGTTTTCGGCGTTTTTAGCCTTTCTCAGTTCCTCGCAACAGATTTTGGGCGAGGCTTATGGTTTGGGCGAATGGTTTCCGCTGGCATTCAGCTCAATTGCATTGGTGATCGGATGTGCATCGGCGGCGAATGCGGCTTTGGTAATCCGGTACGGGATGCAGCGGTTGTCGACTATCGGTATCGTGTCGGTAGCGGTGATCTCACTCACGTATGCGCTGTGGTCAATCACACTTGGAATGCCGCCATTATGGGCGACGATGCTCTGGTTGGCGGTATCGATGGGCAGTATCGGCATCGTCTCTGGCAATCTTAACGCGATGGCGATGGAACCGCTTGGCGCAGTCGCGGGGGTTGCGGCGGGCGCTATCGGAACGGTAAGTTCGCTGGTCTCCGCAATGTTGGCGACAATAATTGCGCGGCAATATGATGGGACGGCATTGCCGATTGCGTTGGGATTTTTGGCCTGCTCATTAGTATCATTGGTGATTCTAAGCTGGGCAACGCGCGACCGGGTGAGGCGAGTGAAATGACTGCGCCGATTTCTATCGTGATACCGACATTAAATGCGGTGGCGTCCATTGGGCCGACGCTAGGGGCGCTGGTGCCGGGGGTTGGGGATGGGCTGGTACGAGAAGTTATCCTCGCGGATGGCGGCTCTGGCGACGATATCGCCGTGGTGGCCGAGGAATGTGGGGCTACGCTCGTTCCCTGTGAATCAGGGCGGGGTAATCAGTTATGTATGGGGGCAAAGGCTGCACGAGGGGATTGGTTGCTGTTCCTTCATGCTGATACGATCTTACCGATTGGGTGGGGCGACGTGGTATCCCATCATATCGAGCGGCACGGCGGTAAGGCGGGGTGGTTCCGGCTGGGTTTCGACAGCGAGCGGCAATACGCGCGATGGACGGAAGGCTGGGCCAATATCCGCTCACGCTGGGTGGCGTTGCCCTATGGTGATCAGGGGTTGTTGATCTCGCGACGGCTCTATGACGAGATCGGTGGATATGATGAGATGCCATTGATGGAGGATGTCGCATTAGCGCGGAAGCTAGGGCGCAGGCGGCTACGATGTCTAGGGCCGAGCGTTATGACCGCCGCCGATAAATACGAGCGGGAAGGCTACTGGAAACGAGGATGGCGCAATTGGGGCTGTCTGGGGCTTTACTTTATGGGCGTTTCGCCGGACAAAATTGCAGGGATATACCGCAAGAAATAGGAGGCCGATATGGCACTCGACGCAGCCGCACCCGCCGCACTCGACCACAATGCGCCTTTTACCGAGGAGCGCCGTGATCTTGCCGCCGCCTTTCGCTGGGCCGCGCGGTATAACTGGCACGAGGCGGTGGCAAACCATTTCAGCCTTGCGGTATCGCAGGATGGCAGTCAGTTCCTGTGTAATCCATGTAACCGGCATTTCAGCCTGATGAAGGCATCCGAATTGCTGATGATCGACGCGAATGATCCATTAACAATGGAAGGGCCAAACGCGCCTGATCCAACGACATGGGGGCTACATGGGGCACTACACCGCCGCGTGCCGCACGCGCGCTGTGCCATGCACGTCCATTCCAAATATGCGACGGTTTTGGCTTGTCTGGAAGATCCAAAACTGCCACCCATTGATCAGAATTCGGCGATGTTTTTCAACCGCGTAGTGATCGACACGAATTACGGTGGATTGGCCTTTGAGGAGGAAGGCGAACGATGCGCCGCGCTATTCTCTGACCCACGCTGTAAGGTGATGGTCATGGGCAATCATGGCATTATGGTGATTGGCGAGACGGTCGCGGAAACTTTCGACCGGCTCTATTATTTCGAGCGAGCGGCGGAAAATTACGTGACCGCGCTGATGACCGGGCGACCTTTAAGTGTGCTATCCGACAAAGTGGCCGAAAGCGTAGCGCGCGGGATCGACGAATACCCGGTCGAACAATCGGATAACCACCTACGCGAATTGCGCGAAATTCTCGACAAAGAAGGCGACGGCTACGCTACGTGACTCGCACGCTTCTCATTTTCGTCAAGGAGCCGATGCCGGGGCGGGTGAAGACCCGGCTTGGGCGTGGCATTGGGCTGGTTGCGTCCGCGCGGTGGTTTCGGGTCCAGTCAGGGCGCTTGATCCGGCGGCTAGGTGGGGATGCGCGGTGGCAGACGGTGTTGGCGGTATCGCCGGACATGGCGGGTTTGTCGAGCCGGGTTTGGCCCGCACATCTGCCGCGTTGGGCACAGGGGCGGGGTGATCTGGGGGATCGGATGGCGCGGGCATTCCGGGCGATGCCTCCCGGCCCGGTTGTGGTCGTGGGGGCTGATATTCCGGGGATCACGGCGGCGCATATCGAAGGGGCTTTTCGTGCGCTGGGCGATGCCGATGCGGTGTTCGGGCCTGCGGATGACGGGGGGTACTGGTTGGTGGGGCTGAAGGGCGTCAAACCCGTGCCATATGGATTCATGCAAGGCGTGCGTTGGTCGACGGATGACACGCTCGCTGATACGCTTGCCACATTGCCAAATGACTGGCGCGTGGCGCGGCTTGGCGTGCTGAACGATGTGGACACGGTCGATGACCTGCGCGAGCATGAGGCAACTCGTGGCCCCATTTCCACTCTTGCGCCCCCCGGCCCTCTGCTCTAACCACGCTGCAAAGCGGAAAAATCAAACTCTCAGGGGACTTCGATGCGCGTTTATTACGATACCGATTGCGATATCAATCTCATCAAAGACAAGAAAGTCGCCATCGTGGGCTATGGCTCACAGGGTCACGCCCATGCGCTGAACTTGCATGACAGTGGTGCAAAAAACCTGGTGGTCGCGCTGCGCCCCGGTTCACCAAGCGCGAAGAAGGCCGAAGGATCGGGCCTCAAAGTCATGGAAATCGCCGAAGCCGCCAAATGGGCAGACGTGATTATGATGTGTATGCCCGACGAATTGCAGGCGGACACGTATTACGCCCATATCCACGACAACCTGCGCGATGGTGCGGCGATTGCTTTTGCCCATGGCCTGAACATCCATTTCGGCCTGATCGAAACCAAGCCTACAGTCGATGTGATCATGATGGCCCCTAAAGGCCCAGGCCATACCGTGCGTGGTGAGTTCCAGAAGGGTGGCGGCGTACCGTGCCTCGTGGCCGTTCATCAGGATGCTTCCGGTAAGGCGCTGGAAATCGGCAAAAGCTATTGCTCGGCCATCGGTGGCGGACGCTCCGGCATTATTGAGACGGATTTCAAGGAAGAGTGCGAAACTGACCTGTTTGGTGAGCAGGCGGTCTTGTGTGGCGGTCTTGTTGAGTTGATCCGTATGGGCTTTGAGACGCTGGTAGAAGCGGGCTATGAGCCTGAAATGGCGTATTTTGAGTGCCTGCATGAGGTGAAGCTGATCGTGGACCTGATCTACGAGGGCGGCATCGCGAACATGAATTACTCGATCTCGAACACCGCCGAATATGGCGAATATGTCAGCGGCCCGCGTATCCTGCCTTATGACGAGACGAAGGCGCGGATGAAGGCGGTTCTCAAGGATATTCAGGATGGGCGCTTCGTGCGCGACTGGATGCAGGAATGTAAATCCGGTCAAGCCAGCTTTAAAGCCATTCGCCGCAATAACGATGCGCACCAGATCGAACAGGTTGGCGAAAAGCTGCGCGGCATGATGCCTTGGATCAAGGGCAACGCGCTGGTCGACAAAGATAAGAACTAATCGCTTTTTCCATAGCGACTGAGAAGAACCCCCGGCGCTGCGCCTAATTGCGCGCCAGGTCAAATTTCGATTTTCTTGAAGTTTTATCCAGTAATATCCCATACATGAATCATGGGGTTGCTGCTCCCCTTGAGAGTTTGGAAGCTCTCTGGTGTTTAGGCCGAAAGGAGAGCAGCGATGGGATATTACGTTGGACTGGATGTGAGTCTCAAGACGACGGCGATCTGCGTCGTCTGAGCAGTGCGAAACAACTACCCGCGCCATACTTTTCTTTTTGTATCGCGGAAGCGACCTCGCGTATCGAGGAGCAATGGTGCATGGCTTTCGATCATCGCGTAATCGAAAGCTGAGTGATCCGTCAGTACAACTACCGCGTCATTCGATGCTAAAACCTCTGGCGTCACCTCCACGGAGCGCAGGTCAAAGGTGTGACGGCGCATAGGTGGGAAGCTGGGAACATGTGGATCACTATAGCTGAGATTCGCGCCCCACTCGCGCAACCGTTCCATCACCTCGATAGCGGGGCTTTCGCGCACGTCGCCGACGTCACGTTTGTAGGCAATGCCAAGGCATAGTACCTTTGCGCCGCTGAGGGCGCGGCCTTTAGCGTTTAACGCCTTGATCAGCCGATCGACCACATAATCAGGCATCCCAGCGTTGATTTCGCCTGCAAGCTCGATGAACCGCGTATGCACGCCGTATTCACGGGCCTTCCATGTCAGGTAGAACGGATCGACGGGGATGCAGTGGCCACCGATACCGGGGCCGGGCCAATAGGGCGTGAAGCCGAAGGGCTTGGTTGCCGCTGCCTCTATCACCTCGAAGATATCGATGCCCATGCGTTCACAAGCAATTTTCATCTCGTTGACGAGGCCGATATTGACGGCGCGATGGATGTTTTCGAGTAATTTGACCATCTCAGCGGTGCGGGTGCCCGACACCTCAACCACATGCTCGATGAAGACGCCATAAAGCGCAGCGCCGACCTCAAGGCAAGCGGGAGTGGAGCCGCCGACGACCTTGGGGATCGTTACAGTCGAGTGACGTACATTGCCGGGGTCTTCGCGTTCGGGAGAATAGACGAGGAAGATATCTTCGCCGATGGTCAGGCCGCGCGCTTCTATAACGGGGCGCAGGCGTTCCTCGGTCGTGCCGGGCCATGTAGTTGATTCGAGCGCGATCATCTGGCCGGGGCGTAGGTACGGTGCAAGCGCCGCCATGGTCGCCTCGACATATGATAAATCAGGCTCGCGGTGCTCATCGAGCGGGGTGGGGACGCAGATGAGCAGCGCATCGCAGTCGGCTACGCGGGCATAATCGAGGGTTGCGTCGAAACCGCCCGCATAGAGCGCCGCGACCTCCGCGCCATCCATATGCGCCAGCGGGCTTTCATGGCGGTCAAGCTGCGCGATGCGCTCTGGCAAGACGTCGAAGCCTGTGACAGGCAAACCCGCCTCCACGATGCCTTTCGCCAATGGAATGCCGACATAGCCGAGACCGATGACTCCAACCCGAGCGGTACGGTCGGCGATGCGCGTAAGGAGGGATGTTTTCATGGCGAGATGATAGAGTATAGCGGGGCGATTTGCACCAATACTGTAATCTGTTTCGCGAACGATCACTTGATGTAGATGTTTGCTGCATAACCTATGGCAATGACCGCTCTCGTCAGGACAGTTTACGCCTATATGAACGCCGGGAATATGCCGGCTGCAAAGGCGATGATCGACCGGATCATGCGGCAGGAACCGGACAATCATGAAGCACATGTGCTGCTGATCGACTACGAGTTGAAGCTTGGCAATTACAAGACGATGGCAAGGCTTTGCAGAAGCAGCCTTAGCCTTTGGCCCGACAATGCCGATATTCGTTCGAGATATATCCTGTCCCGAATGCGTTGTTGGTTCACTGCGTTTCGCCTTATCGAAATCCATAGACTCTGCAAAGAGTTCGAGCGCGACTTTCCCACACGCCGCATGGACCTACTGACCTTGAAGGGTATCTGGGCCATTGCGATCAACAATCGATGGAGCGCGAGGCGGATACGCAACATAATCGCCGAGGAATACCCCGACAGTACGATGACGACGACGTTTGATCGAATGATCGCCAAGCTAACGGATGACCTGAACCTGAAAGAGTCGGCGGCGATAGATGCACTGGGTCATAATCACAATGACGCCTCAGCCTATGCCGAACTGGCCTTCGTACAATTCGATCTATGCCGGTTTGCAGCTGCCCGGCGATCCGCGAAGGCGGCATTGGCGCTAGACCCGATGAATCGTAAGGCGTTGATGGTGTTGCGGCTTTCGTGGCTGGTCTGGTTTCCACCGTTTCTCATCTCGAATGTCTTCTTCGCCATCCCGATCCTCCTCAGGCGATGGATATCAAGCCGACGCGACCGTTTTTTGGTCTGGGTTGCGATCATATTTGCGGCTATCACTGAGATGCCTGCCCTGATTGAACTGGCGATCATTGACAGCGCGCCCATAGCATCGATAATTTTCTGGGTCGGGGGCTATTTCTGTTGGGCGATCATCAAGAGCGTCGGCGAGGTTCGTTTTGGGCGCAAGAGCAAGGTCAAAGCGCTTCGCTTGTCGAAATATTGACTTTTTACGTCGTAAGCGAAGCTATCGACCCAACGTAGGTCAAAGGTTAGATACTATGTACGCAAAAGATATCATCATCGAAAGCATCCCATGAGCCTTTTCCCAAAGCCACACACCACGATCACCGAGAATACGCCCGCATTCCTGTCGGAGCCGATGATAACGCCGACAGGTTTTCGCGAATACGATGCCCGCTGGCGTTTTCCGCAGGAAATCAATCTTGTGGGGATGCAGGCGGTCGGGGCGGCGCTGGGCACGATGCTGAAGGAATGGGATAAGGCGCAATGCGTGGTTGGGTGCGATTATCGCTCCTATTCGCTGGATGTGAAACAGGCGCTGACACTCGGCTTGATGAGCGCGGGGTGCGAGGTGATTGATATTGGCGTGGCGCTGTCGCCGGTGACGTATTTCGCGCAGTTCGATCTGGATGTACCCGCCTGTGCGATGGTCACGGCCAGCCATAATCCAAACGGCTGGACTGGGGTGAAGATCGGGGCGGATCGTCCGCTGACCTTTGGGCCGGATGAGATGGGGCGGCTTAAGGAAATCGCGATGGGTGGTATGGCGAAGGCTGCGCCGGGTGGCTCCTATCGCCGCGAAGAAGGGATGATCGAGCGATATCTCGATGATCTGGTTGGCGATACCAAGCTGTCTCGCAAGATGCGTGTTGTCTGCGCGACGGGCAACGGCACTGCCGGATTGACTGCGCCGAAGCTGTTGGAGCGGCTGGGGGCTGAGGTGATCCCGCTACATATCGAGCCGGATTACACCTTCCCGAACTACAATCCGAACCCCGAAGCGATGGAAATGCTACATTCGATGGCGGATGCGGTGAAGGAGCATGGGGCCGATTTTGCGCTGGGTTTTGACGGTGACGGCGACCGCTGTGGCGTGGTCGATGACGAGGGCGAGGAGATTTTCGCCGACAAGGTGGGCGTTATGCTCACCCGTTCATGGGCCAAAGATTATCCGGGTGCTACCGTCGTGGCGGATGTGAAATCAACGGGCTTATTTGTCTCTGACCCTGTGTTGCAGGAAGCGGGCATTAAGGCCGATTACTGGCGCACGGGCCACAGCCACATGAAGCGCCGGGTCAAGGAACTGGGCGCGCTAGCGGGGTTTGAGAAATCGGGCCACTACTTCCTCGCGGGTGATCTGGGGCGCGGTTACGATTGCGGGATGGTCGTGGCGCGCGAAATCTGTTTGATGGTCGACCGTGCAGGTCAGAGTATGAGCGACCTGCGCAAGGCGCTGCCGCTGGTCTGGACGACGCCGACCATGTCGCCGCATTGCCCCGATCTAGAAAAATATGAGGTGCTGGAACGCATCGTCGCGCATTTTCAAGATTTTGCAGCCAAGGGCGGCACCATCGCGGGCAAGAAGATCACAGACATTATCACGATCAACGGCGCACGGATGCAGCTTGAAGGCGGCGGCTGGGCGCTGGTACGGGCATCATCGAATACACCGAACCTCGTGGTTGTCTGCGAAAGCCCGGAATCGGATGCCGATATGCGCGCGATCTTTGCCGATGTGGATGCTTATCTCGATACAGTCCCTGAAGTTGGCGAGTATGACCAGAAGATCTAACCGCCGTTGCGGTGGCGCAGTAGCGCCATCGTCGCCTCTATGGCGGCCAGAATAGCGACAACGATCAGGAGCGTGGGTATCCCGCGCTCCACGATTAGCCATCCGGCGATATAGGGAAATCCGAAAATCCCGATGAAATAGGCCAGTGAAAAAAGCTGAAGGGTTTGGGGAACCAGATCATCATCGGCATCATTTGCGGCCATTGCCACGAGAATAGGATAGGATGCGCCATACCCTATCGCGAATAGAATTGCGCAGGCGATGTAGATGATCTGGTTGCCGCCTATGACGAGGAAGAGCAGGGCGCTTGCGGCCATGACGTATTGCAATGCTGCAATGATCCGATAGGGCGATTTGCCGCCACTGAATCCAGCAAAGGCGAGACGAAAGGCAACTGTCGCGAGTGTATAGGCGAGAAAGTAATCGGCATAATCCAGCCCTTGCGCCCGCGCTATGGAGGTCTGGAAGTTGTTGAGACCCGCGAAGACCGACGCGCCGAGACAGACCATCACTACCGGCAACCAACCGCGCGAGCGCATGATTTTGGAGATTGCGACTATTGATAGGCGTGACCTGGCATTCGGCGCTTCGGTAATCGCATAACGGGCTATCGGTCTTTTTAGCATCAGGAATAACGATCCGCTGACCGCACAGAAGATCGCGACCATGCGGAAGGCGTCGCGGATGTCGAAACCAGCCGCCTCTAGCCATGAGGCATAGACGGGCGATAGACCGAAGCCCGCCATCATGAAAACAGCATATAGCGAGAATAGCCGTACCCGATTAGCGGACCCGCTCAGTCGGGCAAGGACGACAGGGGCGAGGGTGTACATCAGCCCCCAACCGAAACCGATAAGGATGCTTGCCATGGTCAGCGTGCCGCCGGTGCCGGTTGTAATGCTGTAGAGAAACAGCGCCAGCGTGATCGTAAAGCCCGATAGGCCCAACATGGTCATGCGGCCCAAAGCATCCGACATGTGGCCGGACCAGTAGACGGTGGCGAGTGTGGCTAATGCTGTGATCGACAGCATTGCGCCGACGTCTTTCTCGTCGCCCCCGAATTGTGCGAAAAGATCGGGGAGTAGGAAGGTCAGCCCATAGGTTCCCGATTGCAGGAATACCGCCAGAAAGAAAAGGGCGAGGATTGCGGCTCTGGACATGGTGCGAAGCTAATCGAGCCAGCTCTGAGCGATAGGGCCAGAAACGACACTACGCAGTGCCACTTCACGTCATTTCAAGAAAAACTCGACGAAGGCTGCTGAGGCGTCGGGCGCGTCGGGGGCCGTGAAACTGCCTTCACTTGTTCCGCCACTCCATGCATGGGCGAGGCCGGTGACTTCGCGGTGTTCTGCGACGATGGCACCATCTGGCATTTCCAACCGGACGATGGCGGTGTGGCCGTTTGATGCCGTTTCTACCATCCTGCGAGCCAGTGGATGTGCGGCTTCGGCGGCGGCAAAGATATGGATGCCATTGACCGGGGAGACGGTCGTGTCTGCGGTGCCGTGAATAATCATTACGCGCGGGGCGGCGGCGCTGGCATCCTGTGCCAAGCGTGCTTCACCGCCATGCCCTTGCATCGCTGCGAAAGCGGCGGTGACGGTGTTTGCCGCACCTGCCGCCAGACCCGAATGAACGCCTATGGCGGCAAAGACATCGGGATAGGTCGCGCCGAGGAGCGCCGACATTGCGCCCCCGGCGGACAAGCCCGCCGCGAAGATCGTGCCTTTGGGTACGCCATGGTCCGCCGCGATCTCCTGGGCAATTCCGGCTAGGATGGCGGGTTCACCTGTGCCGCGTTGTTGGTTGGCTGGCTCGAACCAATTCCAGCATCCGTGGGCGTTATCGGCGGTCGTTTGGCAGGGATAGGCGACGATCAGACCGTGGGCTTCGGCGTGGCGGTTCATGGCTGTGCCAAGCGCGAAATCATCGGCGTCTTGTGAGCAACCGTGCAACATAAGGACAAGACCGCGCACGCTATCACCAGTCGTTGAGGGCAGGAAAAGACGGTAACTGCGTATACCTGCATCATTGGTATAGGTTTGCGTGAGCATGGGTTTGGTTTTGTTGCTTGGTTGAACCGCATCCGGCATTGTGGCGGGTTGGTTCGCGGTGCTTGATAATGCTTGCTGAATGATGCGTGTGGCCTCAGTTGGATTACCCGCCTGTGTGGCGCGGGTGGCGTCGGTGAGGGTCTTCAGAAAACGGGTAGGCATGTTGATGCCCTTCTTTTGATTGCGCGGTTAAAGCGAATTGCGATCATCCTGAATCACGAAACGCCATATTTCGCGCGGCTCTTGGCGTGAGATATGGCTCAGATTTATTGCAAGTCGCTTATAACAAGGCGCGAGTCAGTTAGCGGGTGTGATCCGCAAGGGCGGTTTTGACGTCTCGATTTGTCTGTATCGTCTCCAAAATGGCGGGATAATCGATGCCAGCCTACTATCTAGATTTCATACTGGCCAAAGATATGCAAAATTGATACTCAGTGTTTCATTATTTTTGAGCCAGTATGTGGCGAAAGCGGGTCCAGTTCTTGACGGGCCTTGCGCCCTGCTTCAATGCTACACTTACTGTGCCCGAAAGATGAACCGGCCACCCGTACGGGTTGCTGACCACCGCACGACCATATCCGAGGATCGCCCATGCCCCCTCTCGACGAGCCAAATGTAGACCGCTCGCCCAAGGTTTCCGATGAGGTGAAATGCACAACATGCTACATGTGTGCATGTCGCTGTGGCATCAATGTGCATGTGCGGGATGGGATGGTTCGCTACATCGAAGGCAACAAGAATCATCCGGTGAACAAAGGCGTTCTCTGCGCCAAGGGCAGCGCCGGGATCATGCAGCATTATTCGCCCGCGCGTCTAATGACCCCGCTGAAACGGGTCGGGCCGCGCGGGTCAGGTGAATTTGAGCCGATTTCGTGGGACGAGGCGCTGAATACCGCCGTTTCATGGCTAAAGCCAATCCGCGAGACAGACCCTAAGAAGCTGGCTTTCTTCACAGGGCGCGATCAGTCGCAGAGTTTCACCGGGCTGTGGGCGCAGCAATATGGGACGCCGAATTTTGCAGCCCATGGCGGCTTTTGTTCGGTCAATATGGCGGCGGGCGGCATCTATACGATGGGCGGCGCATTCTGGGAATTCGGCTCGCCGGATTGGGAACGCACAAAGCTATTTATGATTTTCGGTGTGGCCGAGGACCATGATTCCAATCCGATCAAGATGGGCCTTGGCAGGCTGAAGGAACGCGGGGCAAAAGTGGTTGCGGTTAATCCCGTGCGCACTGGTTATAATGCCATAGCCGATGAATGGGTCGGGATCACGCCGGGAACCGATGCGTTGTTCGTGCTGTCGCTGGCCCACGAGTTGATCCGCACCGGGCATGTCGATCTTGATTACCTGTTACGCTACACGAACGCGCCATGGCTGGTGATCCGCGATCCGGGTGCGGCGGATGACGGGTTGTTCGTGCGCGATGCGGATGGCAATCCGCAGGTT